>NYZB01000058.1 GCA_002687015.1 Deltaproteobacteria bacterium | reverse complement strand
GTGCCGCCGCGGAAGATCCGGCCGAAGCCGCTGAACCCGAGATCGCGGGCATCGGTGACGTCCACCTCCATGATCAGCGCTTCGACGAGCACCTGGGGCCGCTCGATGTCGAGCTGCGCGATCACCTGGGCGATCGTGTCGTACCCCTCCCGGGTCCCCTGGATCACGAGGGAGTTGGTCGGCGCGTCCGCCGTCACGGTCACGCCCTCGGAGAGGCCGCTGATCGCCGTGCGCAGCGCGGGGTTGCCGACCGTCACGCGTGGGCCGACTCCGGCAGGGGCCGCCGAGGCGGCGGGCTGCCCGCTGATCAGGGTCGAGAGAGTCGTGGCCAGCTCCTCGGCGTCGGCGTGCTTCAGGTAGTAGACGTGGATGCGGCCGCCACCGACCACCGGGACGTCGAGGCGTTGGATCACCTCGCGGATCTCGGCCAGGCGCTGGCGCGAGGCCAGCACGATCAGCGAGTTCGTGCGCTCGTCGGTGATCAGCCGGACCCGGCCCTTGCTCGCGCTCGGCACCGCGACGGCCTGCTGGGGGGTGCGCCGCGCGCGGGCCCGGGCGGGCACGCCGGGGGTGCTCGAGACGTCGGCCTCGAAGATCTCGGAGAGCTGGGTGGCCAGGGTGCTGGCATCGGCGTGGCGCACCTGGATGACGGTCAGCTCCTCCTTGTAGGTCTCCACGTCGATCGATTGGAGGATCGAGAGGATGCGCCGGATGTTGGAGGCCGAGTCGGTCAGGATCACCGTGTTGGTCGGCGGGTAGGCCACCATCGAGGCGTCCTTCGAGACCAGCGGCTTGACCGTGTTGGTGATCGCCTCAGCGTCGATGAAGCGCAGCGGGATCAGCCGCGTGATGAAGCGGTCGCTGTGCGGCGTCTTGGCCTTGCCGCGCACGGTCTCGACGTTGCTCTCCTTGGCCTCCCGGATGGGGATCACCTTGATGGCGCCGCCCGGGGTCTCCACCGTGGTGAAGCCCTTCACCTGCAGGACCGACTCGAAGACCGCGTAGGCCTGCTCGCGGCTGATCTTGGTGGGCGAGACGATCGTCACGCGGCCCCGCACGCGATCGTCGTAGATGAAGTTCTTGTTGGTCAGCCGCGCGATCGTGTCGATCACGACCGAGAGCTCCACGTCCGTGAAGTCGAGCTGCACCTGACCGTTGTCGACCGTCAGGCCTTCGGCCGGCGGACTCTGCGCCTGGGCACCGGCCGCCAGCCAGAGCAGCAACGCCGCTCCGAGCACGACCGCCGTTCGCGCCATCCCCACTCGCCCCACTCGATTCACCTGGTTTCCCCACCGGGCCTGCGCGGCCCTATCGGATCTCGTACTGCAGCGACCGCGTCTGGCCGTCCCGTCCCGTCACCGTCACGTCGAACTGCTGGGACGAGCTCAGCTGCTGAAGCACCTGGGTGCTCTCCTGCTGGCCCGTCACCTGGATGCCATTGAACTCCGTAATCGTGTCCCCGTCCTGCAGTCCGATCTGCTGGAACAGGCTCCCCGCCTTGATCGCGTTCACCTGGACCCCCACCATCTGTCCGTCCTCGTACTTCGGCAGGATGCGGGCCTGAGAGAAGAGGGCGGCGGGGTTGTTGGCGACGGCGTCCACGTCCTGGCTCTGGACGGCGAAGCGGTTCTCCGCGAGCTGCTGGACCCGCGGGTTGACTGCGGGGCGAGAAGCCCTCGGCCGCGAGCGACGACGTGCCGTCCGGCGCGCCGGCTTCCGCGCCTTCGAGGAGCCGTCGTCCTCGAGGGCCAGCTCCTCCCGGCGCGCGCCGTTCTGGAGCACGATCCGCCGACGCTCGATGCGGAGCACGTCCGCCCGGTTCTTCAGGCGCTGGCCCACCTTGACGACCATGTGCTCCCGGCTCTCCTTGTCCTCGACCGCGGCCCAGGAGAGGGAGGGCTCCTCGTGGGCCGCCGTGCCCAGCAGGCGCAGGGGCAGCTTGGTCTTCGCGTACTCCTCGTCCTCGTCCGGGAGCGCCGCCTTCGGCGCCAGGGTCGAGGCGTTGAAGGGGTTGCGCGTGATGATGATCTGCCGGGCTTCCCAGCTGCGGTCGACGGTGGGCGCCACGGCGGCCAGGGAGGCGGGCGGGGCGGCCTCGGGGGCCAGCAGCTCTCCGGACACGGCCGCGATCATGCGTGCTGCCAGGAAGCAGCACAGCACGACCAAGGCCAGATTGATGCCCATGACCAGCGCGCGGCTCACGATCGGTCCTCGCCGTTCTCGATCGGGGCGTGCGGGTTGGCCGCCCAGGTCCGAGGGAGCGGACGCGCGAGCGGACGACCCCGCCCCACCCCTCGACAAAGTCGGCCGAGTATATCGCCCGAATCCCCTCGCTCCAACTCAGTTTCCTCGCGATTTCAGGGGGTTATCGCTCGACTCGCGCGTCTGCCCCGTGACGGGGTTCACACTCCTGGGCACCCAGGGCCCGCGGCTCCCGGGCGCAGGCCCCTCCTGGGGACGCCCCGGGTTCGAACCCCGCGCCACCTGGGTCGTTCCGGGGGCCACTTCCTTTCGGGGAGCATCGTCCATGCCCGCGATCCGCTTTCGGCTTTTCCAATCGCCCTGGCAGCGCCTGCTGCTGGCGATCGGGGTCGGTCTGGTCGTCGGCACGCTCGGGGCGGCCTGGCTCGTCAAGGGCCCGGTCCTGCTACGCGTCCAGGCCCCCACCAGCGACCAGACCGTGGGCGTCGAGGGTGTGCAGGTGCTGGTGCGCTTCGACCTCGCGCGGACCCGGCCGCCGACCTTTCGAGCTCTCCTGAACGGCGCCGACGTCACGCGGGAGCCGGAGGTGGCCGACAACGGGGCCCACGGCTCCCTCCACGGCCTGCTCGAGGGCGACAACGAGCTGCGCTTCGAGATCTACGGCACGGGGTACTGGCCCGACGACCTGGTCGTGCTGGAGACGCGGTCCTTCCGGATCCGCTTCCGCCCGCCGCTCCAGCACCACCGCGGCTGAGCGCGAGGTGCGGGCGAGCCGCTGTGGCCCCCGAGGGGAGCAGCCCAGCCGACTTGACGCCCGGGGATCGGGGCACAGGATTGCCGGGCATTTCGGAAGCTCGAGAGGGGGCTTCCTGCAACCCTGTGGAGGAGGCCCCAACGATGGCAGAGAGCGGCAAGATCATCGGAATCGATCTCGGCACCACGAACTCGGTGGTCGCGGTCATGGAGGGCGGCGAGCCCACGGTGATCACCAACGAGGAGGGGGGCCGGACGACGCCCTCGGTCGTGGCCTTCACGGACGAGGGTGAGCGGCTGGTCGGCGCCGTCGCCAAGCGACAGGCCGTGACGAACCCGGAGCGCACGATCTACTCGATCAAGCGCTTCGTCGGGCGCCGCAAGAACGAGGTGCCCGAGGAGATCAGCCTGGTCCCCTACACGGTGGGCGAGGGCAAGGAGGGCGCCGCGACGATCGAGATCGACGGCAAGTCCTACACGCCCCCCGAGATCTCCGCGATGATCCTCCAGAAGCTGAAGAAGGCGGCAGAGGACTACCTGGGCCAGGAGGTGAGCGGCGCGGTCGTCACCGTGCCCGCCTACTTCAACGACGCCCAGCGCCAGGCCACCAAGGACGCCGGCAAGATCGCCGGGCTCGACGTCAAGCGCATCATCAACGAGCCCACGGCGGCCGCGCTCGCCTACGGGCTCGACAAGAAGAGCGACGAGAAGATCGCCGTCTTCGATTTCGGCGGCGGCACCTTCGACATCTCGATCCTCGAGGTGGGTGAGAACGTGGTCGAGGTGAAGGCCACGAATGGCGACACCCATCTGGGTGGCGACAACCTGGACCAGCGGATCATCGAGTACCTGGTGGCCGAGTTCAAGAAGGACCAGGGCATCGACCTGACCAACGACCCGATGGCCATGCAGCGCCTGCGCGAGGCCGCGGAGAAGGCCAAGATCGAGCTCTCCACGGCCCAGAACACCGACATCAACCTTCCCTACGTGACGGCGGACCAGAGCGGTCCCAAGCACATGAACCTGAAGCTGAGCCGCGCCAAGTTCGAGCAGCTGATCGAGGACCTGGTCGAGAAGTCGCTCGAGCCCTGCCGCAAGGCGATGGCCGACGCGGGGCTCAAGGCCGGAGAGATCGACGAGATCGTCCTGGTCGGCGGCTCGACCCGGGTGCCGCTGGTGGCGCAGAAGGTCGGTGAGCTCTTCGGCAAGGAGCCGAATCGGACGGTGAACCCGGACGAGGTGGTGGCCGTGGGCGCCGCCGTCCAGGGCGGCGTGCTGGCCGGCGACGTGAAGGACGTGCTGCTGCTGGACGTGACGCCTCTGTCCCTGGGCATCGAGACCCTGGGTGGGGTGATGACCCGGCTGATCGACCGCAACACCACGATCCCGAGCAAGCGCAGCCAGGTCTTCTCGACCGCCGCCGACAGCCAGCCCCAGGTGGAGATCCGCGTGCTCCAGGGCGAGCGTGAGATGGCGAACACGAACCGCGAGATCGGGCGCTTCATCCTGGACGGCATTCCGCCTGCGCCGCGCGGCGTGCCCCAGATCGAGGTCGCCTTCGACATCGACGCCAATGGGATCCTCTCCGTGCACGCCAAGGACCAGGCGACCGGCAAGGAGCAGTCGATCCGCATCGAGGGCTCGGGCGGGCTCTCGAGCGACGAGATCGACCGCATGGTCGACGATGCCGAGGCCCACGCGGCGGAGGACGGCGAGCGGCGCGAGGCCATCGAAGCCAAGAACCAGCTCGACTCGCTGATCTACCAGGCCGAGAAGACCCTGAGCGAGAATGCCGACAAGCTCGGCGACGCGGAGAAGAAGGAGGTGGAGGAAGCCCTCGCCTCGGCTCGGGAGGACCTGGCCAGCGACGACAAGGAGCGCATGGAGGCGGGCCGCTCGCGGGTGGAGCAGGCCATGCACAAGGTGGCCGAGACCCTCTACAAGTCCCAGGCGCCCGGCGACGGTGACGCCCAGCCAGGCCCGGAGGCGGCGGGCGGGGCGCCCGGTGCCGAGGATGGCGGGGACGACGACGTGATCGACGCCGAGTTCTCGGAAGAGAAGTAGGAGCCCCTTGGACGAACTCCACCCCGGAGATCCGGAAGAGACCCTGGACGAGCTGGAAGAGCTGAGCGGCCTGCCCGCGGAGCTGCCGATCCTCCCGCTCAAGAACACGGTCATCTTCCCCCATCTGCTGGCGCCGCTGCTGGTCAACACCGAGCGATCGAAGACCTTGATCGACGCGGTGCAGGCCGGCGAAGAGCACCTGATGATGAGCGTGGCCGTGAAGCGTCCCCTGGAGGGCAGTCCCGAGCCGGAGGACCTGCACCACACGGGCACCGTGCTGCGCGTCGTGAAGATGCTGAAGTTCCCCGACGACTCCTACCGGCTGCTGGTGCAGGGGACCGGTCGGGGCCGCATCACGGGCTTCACGGGCGAGGAGCCCTTCTTCCGGGGACACGTCGAACCTCTGGAGGACACCGGCGACTCCACGTCGGTCGAGGCGCAGGCGCTCACCCGCGAGGTGCGCGACCAGTTCGTGAGCCTGGTCTCCGAGTCGAGCCGGCTCTCGGACGAGCTGCAGGTGTTGGCCATGAACGTCGAGGAGCCCAGCCGCCTCGCCGACCTCGTGGCCTCCAACCTGGACCTCGACATCACCGGGAAGCAGGCCTTCCTCGAGGAGCTCGACGTGATCGCGCGGCTGCGCCGCGCCCGGGACGAGCTGCGCCGCGCCGGCGACGCGATCCAGATCGAGAGCGAGATCCGCGAGAAGGTCCAGAGTGAGATGGGCCGCACCCAGCGCGAGTACATGCTGCGCCAGCAGCTCGACCACATCCGGAAGGAGCTGGGCGAGAGCGTGGACGAGGACGCCGAGGCCGACGAGCTGCGCAACAAGATCGAAGCCGCCGGCATGACCGAGGAGGCCGAGAAGCAGGCCCTGCGCGAGCTCGAGAGGCTGGAGCAGATGCCGCCCGCCGCGGCCGAGCACGGGGTGATCCGCACCTACCTCGAGTGGATGGTGGACCTGCCCTGGAGCCTGACCAGTGAGGATCAGCTCTCGGTCGAGGACGCGCGCCGCATCCTGGACGAGGACCATTTCGGCCTCGACAAGGTCAAGGACCGGATCGTCGAGTACATCGCCGTGCTCTCGTTGAAGCGCGACCTGCGGGGTCCGATCCTCTGCTTCGTGGGTCCGCCCGGCACGGGCAAGACCTCGCTGGGTCGCTCGATTGCCCGCGCGCTGGGCCGCTCCTTCGAGCGGATCTCGCTGGGCGGCGTGCGCGACGAGGCCGAGATCCGCGGCCACCGTCGGACCTACGTCGGCGCGCTCCCGGGCCGGATCGTCCAGGGCATGCGCCGCGCCAAGACCCGCAATCCGGTCTTCCTGCTCGACGAGGTGGACAAGGTGGGCGCCGACTTCCGCGGGGATCCCTCCTCGGCGCTGCTCGAGGTGCTCGACCCGGAGCAGAACTCGACCTTCAGCGACCACTACCTGGAGGTGCCCTTCGACCTCTCCCAGGTGCTCTTCATCGCCACGGCCAACCAGATGGAGCCCGTGCCGGCGGCCCTGCGCGATCGCATGGAAGTGATCGAGCTGCCCGGCTACACGGAAGAGGACAAGGTCGAGATCGCGCGCAACTTCCTGATCCCGCGCCAACGCGAGGCCAACGGGGTCGCCGGGGTCGATCTCACGATTCGCGACGACACCGTGCGCAAGGTGATCGCCAGCTACACCCGCGAGGCCGGGGTCCGGAACCTGGAGCGCGAGCTGGGCAAGCTGTGCCGCAAGGTGGCCCGGCGCGTGGCCGAGGGCGGCGTGGCCGAGGGCGAGGCGGTCGTGCTCGCGCCCGACGACCTGCCCGAGCTGCTCGGGCCGATTCGCTTCGAGCCCGAGCTGGCGGAGCGCACGGGCCAGCCCGGGGTGGCGGTGGGCCTGGCCTACACACCGGCCGGCGGCGACATCCTCTTCGTCGAGAGCACCCAGATGCCCGGCCGGGGCCATCTCAAGCTGACGGGCTCGCTCGGCGACGTGATGCGCGAGTCCGCCGAGGCGGCACGGAGCTGGCTGCAATCGCGGGCGGAGACCCTGGAGCTGCCGGAGGGAGCCTTCGAGCAGCAGGACGTCCACCTGCACGTGCCGGCCGGGGCCATCCCCAAGGACGGCCCCTCGGCCGGTGTGGCGATGGTCACGTCGCTCGCGTCGCTGATGCTCGGGCGTCCCGTCGCCCCCGAGGTGGCGATGACCGGCGAGATCACCCTACGCGGCAAGGTGCTGCCCGTCGGCGGCATCAAGGAGAAGGTGCTCGCGGCGAAGCGCGCGGGCATCAAGCGCGTCGTCCTTCCGGAACGGAACCGCCGGGACGTGGAGGAGATCCAGGCCGAGCTGCTCAAGGGCCTCGACTTCGACTACGTTGGTGCCATCGATGAAGCGCTCGACCGGATCCTCCTCCCCGCCGCCGCCGCCGACTGATCTGCCCAGGACCTCCAGGCGGGCGTTCGGCTTCACGGCTGCGCTCGCGCTACTGGCCGCCGGCTGCGTCCTGCCCGGCACCCATGAGGCGGTGCTCGACGAGCGGGATCGCCTGGCGGCGGAGAGCAAGCGGTTGGGCGAACGCGTGACGCTGCTCGAGGCGTCCAACGAGAGCTTCAGCGGCGAGCGCGTCGAGCTGATCGGTCAGGTCGAGGACCTGCGTGAGGCGCGGGAGAAGCTCGAGGGTGAACGGGAGGCCCTGGAGACACAGGTCGCCGAGCTCGCGGCCCGGCGTCAGCAGCTCGAGACCGACCTGGCCACGCGGGACGCCCAGGTCGAGGAGGAGCAGGTCGAGGTCGGGCGTCTGCGCGAGACCTACGATGCCCTGGTGGTCGACTTGCAGGCCGAGGTCGCGGCGGGGCGCATCGAGATCGAGCGGCTGCGCGAGGGCATCCGGGTCAAGCTGGCCCAGGAGGTCCTGTTCCCGAAGGGATCGGCGATCGTGTCGGCCGAGGGCCGCGACGTGCTCCGGCGCGTGGCGGGCCGGCTCGAGGGCGGGGCCCACCGGGTCGAGGTCCAGGGTCACACCGACGACCTCGTGATCCGCGGTCGCCTGGCACGGCGTTACCCCACGAACTGGGAGCTGGGAGGCGCCCGGGCGGCGGCTGTCGTCCGCATCCTCGAGTCGGGCGGTGTGTCGGGCGACAGGATGCGCGCGGTCTCCTACGGCTCCCACGAGCCCGTGGCTCCCAACCGGGACGCCGCAGGGCGGGCGCGCAACCGGCGTATCGAGATCCGGCTGATTCCGCTCGAAGGGGAGCCCGCAGGCGAGCAGGCCGGCCGCACCGCGGGGCCGTGAAGCCGGCTCGCGAACGGCTGCTCGGGATCCATCGCGCGGCCCTGGCGGCGGTCGATCCCGAGGCCGCCACCCGGCGGGCGGCCGCGGATCTGCCCGCGGACGCACCTCTCTGGGTGCTCGCTGCCGGAAAGGCCGCGGCGACGATGGCGCGCGGTCTCGAGTCGGCGTGTGGCGCTCGCATCGCCGAAGGGCGGGCGATCATCAAGGATGGGCACGGGCGCCCGCTCGGGCACCTGCCCGTCAGCGAGGCGGGGCATCCGGTTCCCGACCAGCGCAGCGCCCGCGCGGGGCTGGCCGCCCTCGAGCTCGCTGGCAGGTGCCCTCCCGAAGCCGTGTTCGTGGTGCTGCTCTCGGGCGGCGCGTCGGCGCTGCTGACCCTGCCCCAGGGCGGGCTGACCCTTCGCGACCTGGCGGAGACCACGCGGGTCCTGCTGGAGACCGGTGCCGAGATCGACGTGCTGAACGCCGTCCGCAAGCACCTCCCCCTCGTCTCCGGCGGGCGGCTCGCCCGCGCGGCGGAGGGAGCCCGGGAGATCTGGCTGCTCGCGATCTCGGACGTGCCCGACGACGACCTCGCCACGCTGGCCTCGGGCCCGTGCAGCGCCGACCCCACGACCTTTGCCGAGGCGCGGGCCGGGGCGCTGGCCTGCGGCGCGTGGCCGCGTCTGCCCGAGAGCGTGCGCGCCCACCTCGACGCGGGCTGTGCGGGCGGGCGGGAGGAGAGCCTCGACCCCGGGGCTCCGGTGCTGGCGCGAGTCCAGACCCGGGTGCTCGCCTCCAACGCCACGGCCCTCGCGGCAGCGAGAGTCGCGGGCTCGGCCGCCGGCATGCGGCCTCTGGTCCTCGCGGACGAGCTGCGAGGGGAAGCCCGGGAGGTGGGGAGGCGGATCGTGGGGCTCGCCAACGCGCGAGCGCCCGGAAGGTCCGCCTTGATCCTGGCCGGGGGCGAGACCACCGTTCGCGTGCGCGGCAAGGGGCGGGGAGGGCGCTGTCAGGAGCTCGCCCTGGCCTCGGCCCTGGCCTGGCAGGCGAGCCCCCCCGTTGGTGCTCCCCTCCTGTTGGCGGTCGGAACCGATGGCACCGACGGGCCCACCGACGCCGCCGGGGCCTTCGCAGACCCGCAGACCGTGGCGCGCGGCCGGCGGGCCGGGCGGGATGCCGCCGCGGATCTGGCCGACAACGACGCGTACGGCTTCTTCGAGGCCGAGGGAGGCCTGCTGCGCACGGGGCCGACGGGCACGAACGTGCGGGACCTGCTGCTGCTCGATCTGGGCGCGGGGTCCTGAAGGGAGCGCCACGGGCTCCCCCGGCCCGGTTGTTACCCTGCCGCGCGATGCAACGGGAAGCCTCCGCCCCCTCGCCCGCAGCCCTCGCGGTGCGCTTCTCCGTGCTGCTGGGGCTGATCCTTCGGGCAGCGGGCATCTGGCTACTGATCGTGCTCGACGGGCGGGGCTGGTGGAGGGCCCGGCCGGGCCAGCTCACCGCGCGCCAGCAGCGCTTCGCCCGCCGCTTCGTGGCCGTCGCGAACCGCTACAAGGGCGGGCTCATCAAGCTCGGCCAGGTGGCCAGCCTGCGGGTCGACGTGTTTCCCGAGGAGGTCAGTGCCGAGCTGGAGCGTCTCCAGGATCGCGTCGAGGCCCATCCCTTCCGGGAGATCCGACAGCAGGTCGAGGCGGAGCTCGGTGTCTCCCTGGAGCAGGCCTTCGTCAGCTTCGATCCCGAGCCGCTGGCGTCGGCAAGCCTGGGTCAGGTGCACCGCGGACAGCTCGACACGGGAGAGGAGGTCGCGGTCAAGGTCCTCTACCCGGGCGTGGAACGCTCGGTGGCCGTCGACCTGGCGGCGGCCCGCCTGGCCTTCGGCTTGTTCAACCTCGTCACGGTGGCCGATCTGCGCCAGGTGCACCGGGAGCTCGAGGAATCGCTGCGCGGCGAGATGGACTACGTGCGCGAGGGCAGGGCGGCCGAGGAGGTGGGCCGCAACCTCGGTCGGGATCCGGCCGTGGCCGAGCGGGTCCGCATCCCGCGCATCCACTGGGAGACGACCCGCAGCCGCGTCCTCACCATGGAGTTCCTCGAGGGCTGCAAGATCAACGACAGCGCGGGCGTGGCCGCGCGCGGCGGCGACCCGAACGAGCTCGTGACCTGGGCGACCCGGGCCTTCCTGCACATGATGTTCCGGGACGGCTTCTTCCATTGCGATCCGCACCCCGGGAACCTGCTCGTCTGCGAGGACGGCCGCCTCGGCATCATCGACTTCGGGATGAACAAGCGCATCCGGCCCGAGGTGATCGCGATGCTCCGGGAGTCGCTGCTCGCGACCGTGAGCCAGGACCCGGAGCGCTACGCGAAGGCCCTGCTCGAGGCCGACATGATCGACGCCAGGGACCACGAGGCCGTCGTGGAGATCCTGCGGATCTCGTTCGCGCCGGAATACTGGAACCTGACGCCCAAGGAGGTCTCCGAGCTCGACTTCGGCGTGTTCATCCGGCGGATGAGGGCCCAGCTGAAGCGCGTCCGCAGCTTCCGGCTGCCGGATGGGCTGGTGATGTGGTCGCGGGCCCTGAGCCTGCTCCTGGGAATCGCGGCCGAGCTGGCACCCGGCATCCGGCCCCTCGAGGTGGTCGGGCCCTACGTGATGGGGTTCCTCGCGGGGGGGGAGGCGCCGGCGTAGGAGTCCGCGCGATAGGGCGAAGTCAACTGGGTATGTGACGTTGACGGTCGTCTGAAATCTCCTGGCAAGAAGCACGGAGATTGGTTGGGGGGCTCGTTTCCTTCGTCGTGGTCGTTTGGGCGGGGTTCCGGAAGGTTGGTGAGGGAGGAGATTCGCGTTGCTGGGGGTTTCGTCTTGGGGCGTGCGGGCGGGCCCGGGCTGCCGAGCGTCCAGCGCGGGGCGTGGGGGCTTCTTGCCCGAATGAGAGAAAGTGCTTGACGGAGATAGAAGATCGCCGTATTCTACACCATCATGAGTCGCCGGCGCCCCCAACAGCTCGAGCTCAAGCACTACGGCTGGGGCGGAAAGCG
>NYZB01000057.1 GCA_002687015.1 Deltaproteobacteria bacterium | reverse complement strand
TGCCCGCCCCTCCGTTCCGCCCGCCGGCGATGCGGAGCTGCTCGAGCGCTACCGCCCGCTCTTCCACCCCAAGGGCATCGTGATCGCCGGCGTCTCGTCCCACCCCGGGAAGTTCGGCTTCGTGACCTTCCACAACCTGCTCCGCTTCGGCTACCAGGGGAAGCTCTTCCCGGTCACCCGGGATGGCGCCGAGATCCTGGGTCACGAGACCCTGGCCGACGTGTCCGAGGTGCCGGAGGGTGAGGCCGACCTGGTCTTCGTCTGTACCCCGTACCAGGCCAATCTGGATCTGCTCCGCGCCTGTGCGAAGCGGGGCGTGCGCGCGGCCTTCATCGCAAGCGGCGGCTACGGCGAGGCCGGAGAAGAGGGCCGCGCACGGGAGCAGGAGCTGGTCGAGCTCGCCCGCGAGCTCGGCATGGTCGTCGCGGGCCCGAACGGGCAGGGCGTGATCTCGACGAGCTGCTCGATGTGCGCCCAGATCGTGGCGCCCTACCCACCGGCGGGCCGGATCGCCGTGGCCAGCCAGAGCGGCAACCTGGTGTCGAGCTTCCTCAACTACGCCGTGCTCACCGGGGTGGGCATCTCGAAGGCGGTCTCCGCCGGAAACTCGGCCCAGACCGGCCTGGCCGACTACCTCGAGTACTTCGCTGCCGATCCCGAGACCGCCGTCGCGTTGACCTACCTGGAGGGCGTGTCCGACGGTCGACGCTTCGCGGAGGCCGCGCGGCGCATCACCGCACGCAAGCCCCTCGTCTTCGTGAAGGGCGGCGTCGCCGCCGAGGGCAAGCGCGCGGCGGCCAGCCACACCGGATCGCTGGCCAGCGACGACCGCGTCTTCGACGGCGTGGCGCGTCAGGTCGGCGCCCTGCGCGCCCCGACCGTGGAGCACGCCTTCGAGTGGGCCGCCACCTTCGCCACGCAGCCCCTGCCGAAGGGCCGGCGCACGGTGGTGTTCACGACCGCGGGGGGCTGGGGAGTGTTGGCGGCCGACGCCTGCGCGGCGGCCGGCCTCGAGCTCATTGCCCTGCCCGATGACCTGCGGGCGCGGATCGGCGAGCTGGTGCCGCCCCGCTGGAGCCGCAGCAACCCCATCGACCTGGCGGGGGGCGAGACACGGGACACGATTCCCGAGGTGCTCGACCTGATCTGCGCCCACCCGGAGGTCGACGCCCTGATCCACCTGGGCCTCGGCATCCAGGCAGCTCAGGCGGAGGTGTTTCGTTCGGGCGACTTCCACCCGGGGCACGGCCTCGATCGCATCGCCGACTTCCACGCCCGTCAGGACCGGCGCTACGCCGCCGCCGCACGGGAGGCCTCCGAACGCCACCAGAAGCCCGTCCTGACGGCCACCGAGCTGGCCTACACCGATCGCTTCTACGGCAATTCCGGCCCGGTGGGGGTCCGGGAGGAGGGCCGGATCTGCTACCCGAGCGCCCATCGGGCGGTCGCGGCTCTCCGGGCGCTGGTCGACTACGCCGAGTTCCGGGGCCGCTGAGCCCCCTTTCCCCCGGGACCCGCGGGCCTTGGTTTCGTCACGAGTAACCGATATTCTGGGGCGATAGGTGGTCAGTAGGTCGGAAAGGTCTCGCCGGGAAGAGCGGCGGGAGCGCGAGATCGCGCTCCGCCGCCGGGACCTCATGGAGGCGGCCGGCGCCGTCTTCGCAGAGCGTGGATTCGAGGCGGCGCCCATGAGCGAGATCGCCGCCCGGGCCGAGGTGTCCCTGGCCACCGTCTACGACCTCTTCGACGGCAAGGAAGACCTCTACCGATCCGCCCTCACCGAGGCCTCGGCCTCGATCCTGGCCTCCGTCACCCGCGCCGTGGAGGCGCTCACCGATCCCGGAGAGCGCCTGCGGGCGCTCCCCGCGGCCCTCTGCGCCTGCTTCGAGGAGAACCGTGACCTGCTGCGCATCTACGTGCGCGACGCCCACGGCATGCCCTGGAGGGCGCGGAACGCGATGGGCGCCGAGGGCGAACCGATCCTCAGGGAGTTCGACGCCTGGCTGATGAAGCTGGCCGAGGACGCGGCCGCCGCTGGGCTCCTGAAGGTGACGACCGCCCGGGTCTTCGCCTTCGTGATCGAGGGAGCCATCACCACCACCGCCCTGCGGGTGATGGAGCTGACCCCCGAAGAGAACCTCGAGACGATGGTCCCTGAGCTACGCGCCGTCGTCACGCGCCTCCTCGAATCCGACACCTGAGCCGCGCACTCATCCCATGGGGATGGTCGCCGCCCAGGTTCAGGCGAGGGCGCAGGCGCCGCGGTGGCTCGCTACCTCGTCAGCCAGGAGAATTTCTGGGGCTTGCGCCCGGCGCGGGGGTCGATCATGACGTTGACGAGGTTGGGGCGGCGGTCGGCGAAGGCCTCCTCGAGCGCGCTACCCAGCTCTCCGGGCTTCGTCACGAACCAGCCCCTGCCGCCGAAGGCCTCGATGATCTGCTCGTAGTGGGCACGCGGCGTGTAGGCGAAGACGGGGACCTTCTCGGGGTCGATCTCATCGACGCCGAAGCCGATGCCGTTGTTGTTGATCACGACGAAGGTGATGGGCAGCTGGTAGCGGCAGGCGGTCTCGACCTCCATCCCGCTGAAGCCGAAGGCCGAGTCGCCTTCGACGGCGATCACCTTGCGATCGGGATGCACCACCGAGGCCGCCAGGGCGAAGCCCAGCCCGAGCCCCATGGTGCCGAAGGTTCCGGCATCGAGGCGCTCGCGGGCCTCGTAGTTGCGCAGCACGCTGCGACCGATGTCCATGGTATTGGACCCCTCGTTCACGAGCACCGCATCGCGGGGTGCCCGGTCACGGATCTCCGCGAGCACCCGGTAGTAGCCCATGGGCTCGCTCCGGTCCTGCTCCATGGCCTGGACCTGCTTGCGGTTGCTCTCCACCGCCTCGCCGAGACCCGCCCGCCACGCGGTCTCGGCCGGATAGGACCAGGGCTTCGCCTCGAGGGCGCGGTTCAGCTGGGCGACGACGGCCCTGGCGTCGCCCACCAGGGCGACCTCCGGAGTCCGGTTCGTCCCGATCTCCTCGGCCTCGACGTCGACCTGGATGATCTTCACGTCGGGAGCGAAGCGTGGTGCCTTGCCGAAGTGCAGGATCCAGTTGAGCCGCGCGCCCAGCAGCAGGATCGCGTCGGCGTGTTGCAGCGCGTGGGACCGGCCCGGTGCGATCGAGAGCGGGTGCTCGTCGGACACCACCCCCTTGCCCATCGGCGTGGGCAGGAAGGGCAGCTTGGTGGCGTCGATGAACTGGCGCACCTCGTCCTCGGCGCGCGCATAGGCCGCACCCTTGCCGATGATCACCAGGGGGCGCTCGGCGCCCTCCAGCACCGAGAGCGCAGCCTGGATCGCATCACTCCCCGCCTCGGAGCGGGGTGGCTCGGGGCAGCGCGGCAGGACCGGTGCAGCGTCTTCGTCGGTCTCACCCACGATCAGGTCGTTGGGCATGTCCAGGTAGACGGCCCCGGGCCGGCCGTAGATGCTCGTGCGCACCGCCTGCTCGACGTAGTAGGGGACCCGCGCAAGGCTCTCGGGACGTCGCGCCAGCTTGGCATAGGGACGCACGGTCTCGATGTGCGGCGCCTCCTGGAAGGAGCCCATTCCGTCCTGGAAGGCGTCGGGCGCGCCCCCGATCAGGATCATCGGCCAGCCGTTCGACCAGGCGTTCGCCATGCCGGCCAGGCCGTGCACGACGCCCGGTCCGCATACCACGATGCAGGCGCCCGGCCTGCCGGTCAGGTAGCCGACGGCACCGGCCGCATAGCTCGCGGCCTGCTCGTTGCGGCAGCCGATGTAGCGGATGCCCTCCTTCTGCGCGGCGCCCGCGATCGGAATCACGGGAAAGCCCACCACGCCGAACATGAACTCGACGCCCTGGGCCTTGAGGCAGCGGGCGATCAGGGTGGCGCCATCGATCGTGGCCATCGTTCGTGTCTCCTGGCGGTCTAGGGGGCGCCGAGCAGCGGACGCACGTCCTTCGCGAAGCGCTCGATCTGCTCGACCCGATCGCCCGGGGGACCCACGCTGTCGAGGATCACGTGGCGCAAGCCGGCCTCCCGGAAGGCGTGGATCTTCTCGGCGACGGCTTCGGGCGGTCCGAGTGCGCCGTAGCGCTGGGCGGCGCGGCGGAAGTCCATCGCGTAGCGCTGCGACAGGTGCTCGGTCGCCACGTCGAGGGCGCGCTCCGGGTCGTCGTCGACGTAGGTGAAGAGCAGGTGGGCCGTGCCGAAGCGCTCCGGCACGCGGCCGGCTTCCTCGGCGGCCCGGGCGATGCTCTCGAGACCCTCGCGGTACTGGTCGGGCGTGACGACGTAGGAGACCCAGCCGTCGCCCATGCGCCCGAGCCGGCGCAGCGCGGCGGGGCTGCGGCCCCCGCCCCAGATCGGGGGTCCTCCCGGCTGGATGGGCTTCGGGAGCATCGTCGTCTCCGGGAACGGGTAGAAGGGGCCCTCGTGGCTCACCGCTTCTCCCGTCCAGAGCTTGCGCAGGACCGGGATCGCCTCGGAGAGGCGCGCGCCGCGCTCCTCGACCGGCACGCCGCAGGCCGCGTACTCGCCGGGGAACTCGCCGCCTACCCCCACGCCGAAGATCAGGTTCCCACCGGTCAGGTGATCGAGGGTCGCGACCTGCTTGGCGACCGGCACCGGATGTCGCAAGGGAAGCAGGTACACCGAGGTGCCGAGGCCGAGATCCGGAGCGAAGGCCGCCAGCTGGGCCAGCTGGAGCAGCGGATCGAGGATCGGCATGGGGAAGGCCACGTGGTCGCCGGTCCAGACTGCATCGTAGCCGTTCGAGAGGGCCAGCTCGGCGGTCTTCCGGGCGCCGTCGGCGTTCGCGAAGGCCGTGATGAAACCGGTGCGCAGCTCGGAGTCGAGGGGGAGATCCATGGTGCCCCGACGTTACCGCGCCTTGGGTCCTAGCTCCCGAAGATCGCCGGGTCGACGTCGACGCCGACCGGGCAGTGGTCCGAGCCCTGGATCCGGCGGAGGATGAAGGCGTCCCGCACGTAGCGCTGGGCCGCCGGCGAGGCCAGCACGTAGTCGAGGCGCCACCCGACGTTCCGCTGTCGGCAGTCTCCCCGCTGGCTCCACCAGGAGTAGTGGCCCGGCTCCGGCTGCGCTCGGCGAAAGCAGTCGATCCAGCCAGCGGCCAGCCAGCGGTCGAACTCCTCGCGTTCGATCGGGAGGAAGCCGCTGGTCTTCTGGTTGTCGCGGGGTCGGGCCAGGTCGATCTCGCAATGGGCCGTGTTGAAGTCACCCATCACCAGCACCCGGAATCCACCGCGTCGCATGCGCTCGAGGCGTTCGAAGAGGGTGCGGTAGAAGCGGAGCTTGTAGGGGACGCGGCTGTTGTCCCGGTCCTTTCCGTTGCCGTTCGGAAAGTAGACATTGGCGACGACCAGGCGGCCGAAACGGGCCAGCTGGACCCGCCCCTCCTCGTCGAAGCTGCGCGTGCCGAGCGCCGTCTCGACGGCATCGGGCTTTCGCCGGCTGTAGAGCCCGACGCCACTGTAGCCGGGCCGCTTCGCCGTCACGATCTCGGCGTGCCAGCCCTTCGGCGCGGTCAGCCGCCGCGGCAGCTGCTCCGCGCTCGCGCGCACCTCCTGCACGCCGACGATCGAGGCCCCCGACCGATCCAGGAAGCGCCGGAAGCCCTTTCGATCACAGGCACGCAGCCCGTTCACGTTCCACGACAGAATCCGCTCCACCACAGCCCGCCCAGGTTAACAAAGGGGTCAGCCCCCTTTGCGAGCACCCTGGTCGGCGGTTCGGGGCTCAGGCGTCGGGGTCGAGGTAGGTGTATTCCCAGAGGCCCTGGTCGTAGCGGCGGCGGAGAAGGCGGGTCTCCTCCAGGGTGATGGCGCCGCGGCGCAGGGCGCTCTCGGTGAGGCGGCGCACCTTCTCCTTCAGCGCGGCCTGGTCGTACTGGACGTAGGAGAGCACCTCGCGCACGTCGTCGCCCTCGACCACGTGCTGCACCTCGTAGCCCCCGTCGTCGTCCAGGCTGACGTGGACGGCATCGGTATCGCCGAAGAGGTTGTGCAGGTCGCCCAGGATCTCCTGGTAGGCCCCCATCAGGAACATGCCCAGGTAGTAGGGGTGGCCGTCGAAGGAGTGCAGCTCCAGGACGGGCTTTACGTCGTGGACGTCGATGAACTGGTCGATGCGGCCGTCGCTGTCGCAGGTGAGGTCGGCGATCACCCCGCGCCGGGTCGGCTCCTCGTCGAGGCGATGGATCGGCAGGACCGGGAAGAGCTGCTTGACCGCCCAGTGGTCCGGCGCACTCTGGAAGACCGAGAGGTTGCCGTAGTAGGTGTCGGCCAGGGCCTTCTCCAGGTCGCGCAGATCCTCCGGGACCTCGGGCAGGCTGCGAGAGATGCGCTGGATCTTGTCGCAACAGGTCCAGAACCAGCGCTCGACCCGGCCGCGGTCGCGCAGGTCCAGCTGTCCGTGAGCGAAGAGGGTCGCCGCATCCTCCTTGAGCTGGATCGCGTCGTGGTAGCACTCGAGCAGGTTCTTGCGATTCACGCTCTGGCAGGTCTCGGCGAGATCCTGGAGGATGCGCGGGTCCTCCTCGGTCACCGGTTGGGGGCGACCCGAGGGGCGCACCTCGTTCACTCCCAGGACGTCGAAGATCAGGGCCGAGTGGTGCGCGACCATCCAGCGCCCCGCCTCGGTCACGAGGTCCGGATGCGGGACCTCCGCCTCGTCGCAGGCGGCCTGGATCGCCGAGACGACGTCGTTGGCGTACTCCTGCACGGTGTAGTTCTTGGAGGAGTGGAAGTTCGTGCGGGAGCCGTCGTAGTCGACGGCCAGGCCGCCGCCCACGTCGAAGAGCTTCGGCGTGGCGCCCAGCTCGTGCAGTCCCACGAAGACCCGGCTGGCCTCGCGCAGCGCGTCCTTGTGGGCGCGGATCGTGGTGATCTGCGAGCCGATGTGGAAGTGCAGGAGCTCCAGGGATTCGAGGAGGTCCTCACTGCGCAGCCGATCGACGGCCTCGACCATCTCGGCCGCCGTCAGGCCGAACTTGGAGCGGTCGCCGCTCGATTCGACCCATTTCCCCGCGCCCCTGGCGGCGAGCTTGGCGCGCACACCGAGGTGGGGCCGGATGCCGAGCTCCGCGGCGACCTTGATCACGAGCTCCAGCTCGTGGTAGCGGTCGATCACGATCACCGGGGTGCGCCCCAGCCGCTGAGCCAGCAGAGCGGTCTCGATGTAGGCGCGGTCCTTGTACCCGTTGCAGATGATCAGGGCGTCCTGGGTGTCGAGCAGGGCGAGGGCGACGAGCAGCTCGGGCTTGCTCCCGGCTTCGAGACCCAGGCGCGCGTCCGCGCCGAGGGAGACCATCTCCTCCACCACGTGGCGCTGCTGGTTGACCTTGATCGGATAGACGCCCCGGAAGCGGCCCTCGTAGCCGTACTCCTCGGAGGCGCGGCCGAAGGCGCCGACCAGCTGCTCGATGCGGTGCCGAAGGATGTCCGAGAAGCGGATCAGGAGCGGCGTGCGAAGGCCGCGCTCGCGGAGGTCCTTGACCAGGGCCGGCATGTCGATCCGGGGCCCCTCGGGACCGCGCGGGCACACCTGCAGCTCGCCCTCTTCGGAGACGTCGAAGTAGCTCCGCCCCCACTGTGCGACGTTGTACAGCTCGAGGCTGTCGCGAATGGTCCATCCGTTCATGGCAGCTCCGCGCGGCCGAGCGCTAGGGCAGGGGCTCGTCGCGTTCCTCTCCGCTGATGAGATCGCGCACCCGTGCCACGTTCCGGGCGCACTCGTCGGGACCGAGCAGGTAGACCCTCCGCGCTCCGCCACGGTCGGCGTCGGCGAGGGCGCGCTTCAGCTTCACGCTGGCGAGGACCAGCTCGACGGACTCGCCGCGGCGGCGCAACGCCGAAGCGAGCTTCGTCGCCGCCTCTCGCTCGTCTTCTCCGAAGGGAAACACCACGGCGTCGACCGCCCGGGGAAGCTCCGGCAGGAGGCCTTTTTCCGCGAGCAGCTCGGTCACCACGGCGTCCCCGAAGCCGAAGCCGGCGGCGGGCACCGGCTTGCCGCCCAGGCTGTCGAGCAGGCGGTCGTAGCGTCCCCCGCCGCACAGGGCCCGCAGGCTCCCGCCGGCGTCGTAGGCCTCGAACACGATGCCCGTGTAGTAGGCCAGCCCGCGGACCACCGAGGCGTCGAAGACGACCCGGTCGGCCAGGCCGTAAGCCCCCAGGAGCTCGAAGAGCCGCTCCAGATCGGCGAGTGCGGCCGAGCCCCGGGGCGCACCCCGCGCCGCATCCTCGAGGCTGTCCACGGAGAGGAGCTCGACCGCCTCCCGGGCGTCCGGTCGCGCCAGGCCGACCGGGCCGCCGGGCTCCGCCAGCTGATCCACCACGGCGTCGGCGCCGATCTTCTCGAGCTTGTCGATGATCACGCAGAGCGGGGCGAAGGCCTCGGGGCGTTCGGCCAGGAAGCGCTCGCGCAGGGTCTCCTCGAGCAGGGCCCGGCTGTTGATGCGCATGCGCACGTCGCCCGCCCCCAGACCGAACGCGTCGCAGGCGGCGAAGGCGGCGGCGATCAGCTCGGCTTCCGCCGTGACTCCGGGCTCGCCCCAGATGTCCATGTTCCACTGGTAGTGCTCGCGCCGTCGGCCGCGGGTCATCCGCTCGTAGCGCCAGCACTGGGGGATCCCGAACCACCGGATCGGCCAGCGCAGCGCACCCTGTCGGGCCATCACCATGCGCGCCAGCGACGGCGTGAACTCGCTGCGCAGGGCCAGGTGCCGGTCGTGCAGCTCGAAGTGGTAGAGCTGGTCCACGATCTCCTCGCCCGCCTTGCGCATGTAGAGCTCGGCGTGCTCGACGATCGGGGCGTCCACCTCTTCGAAGCCGAAGCGGCGCGCCACCTCCCGCCAGTGGGCGAAGAGCCACTGGCGAACGCGCAGATCCTCCGGGTAGAAGTCCCGGGTTCCGCGGGGCGGCTGGGTGTTGAGCTTGGTCACGACGGCTCGCTCGGGAGGGGCCGACCCGGGTCGCGGGGCCCGCGTGGACCGGGTTCTTGCCGGGAGGGGGCCAAGTCACTAACACAGTGGGCCCGGCAGGTCAGGTCAAGGCCCGCCGGCGGAGAACCGACATGGGAACGCGGGTTTCCGAGTCCCCACCCTCTCGACCCAGCTCAGGCGATCGCTCTCGTCCCCGAGGGGCCGGTGCGGCGCCCGACAGGAGAATCCACGTGATCTGGCAACTGCGGCCCATCCTCTTGATCCCGGCACTTCTGGTCCTGGCCTGCGGCGACGATGCCCCCGCGCCTCCGGCCGCGAAGCCGGCGACGACCCCGGCGGAGAAGCCGGCGCCGAGCGGAGCTGCCCCGGCGGACATGCCGCTGGGTCTGTTGGTCTCGATCTCCAAGTTCGAGCGCCGGGACAACAAGCCGATCCCGATGAGCGAGTTGATGGTTCTGGTCCGGGAAGGCGGAGCCTGGAAGGCCGAGGCCTTCGGCGATCCGGAGTCGAACGTCTTCCACAAGGCCATGGTCTACACCCCCCCCGGCCAGGCCCCCGCCGTCCTGACGATGGGCGGAACCGCGGCCTCCCTCAAGCTCTGGCGCAAGGGCGCGGCCGGCCTGGAGCCGGTCGAGACCCTCTGGACCGAGGACTTCGGTGGCCGCCACAGCCGCATGCGCGAGGGCGAGGTGGCCGACCTCTACGGCGATGGCATGCCGGCCATCGCCGTCGCGACCCACGACCAGGGCGTCTTCGCGGTGGTTCGGCCCAAGGACGGCGGTGGCTACGACGTCCTCAAGATGGACGAACGACCGGACATCTGGATCCACGAGATCGAGATCGGCGACCTCGACGGCGATGGCACCCTCGAGGTCTACGCCACGCCCAGCGAGCCCAACAGGCTGGATGGAAACCCCCAGCCCGGCGAGGTGGTGCGCTACGTACCCGCCACGGGAGAAGGGCGGGTCGTGGTGGCCGACCTGGGCCAACGGCACGCCAAGGAGATCCTGGTCGAGGACGTCGACGGCGACGGTCGCGACGAGCTCTACGTCTCGATCGAGGCCGCCGAAGGCGGCGATCTCGAGGTGCGCCGCTACGACGCGGAGACGGATCCGGCTGCTGGCACGACGATCGCGACCCTGAGCGATCCGATGGCGCGCTTCCTCACGGCCGGCGACGTCGAGGGCGACGGTGCCAAGGAGATGGTGGTGGCCGCCAAGGACTCCGGCCTCTGGCTGCTGCGACCCGGCGCCGACCCCAAGGCCAAATGGGAGGTGTCGCTGATCGACGGCAAGTCCAAGGGCTTCGAGCACGCGGCGCTGCTCACCGATCTCGACCGCGACGGCAAGGACGAGCTCTACGTCGCCAGCGACGACCACAAGCAGATCAACCGCTACGTCTGGTCCGGAGACGGCTTCGACCGCGAGACGATCTATCGACGCGACAGCCCCTTGCCGATCTTCACCTGGAACTTCGCCCCCGTTCCCGTCGAGGTCGTTCGCTGACCTTCGACCCGATCTCTTCTGGTCGGGCGTAGGCCGCTTCGCTCCCTTCTGCGACGGGCGCCGAGGGCGCTTCGGTCGTTTCTGTTGCGAGTGGCGGGTGTAGGCCGCTTCGCTTCTTGCTTTGACGCGCGGCGGGGCGGGGTTCATTCCTCGGAATGGCTCGGCCGGGACAGGGTGGCCCG
>NYZB01000056.1 GCA_002687015.1 Deltaproteobacteria bacterium | reverse complement strand
CCGGAGTACCTCCTCTCGACCTCGACGGCGGCCGCCTGCATCGGTGGGACGGACGCGTCGTCGCCCGACCGGGGGCCCCGTTGGCCGTGGGCCGTCGCCGCGCTCGTCGTGATGGGGGGGTTGCTGCTGACCCGCGGCGCGGGCCCCGGGCGCGACGGATAATCACGCCACTCCGCGCACGTTTGGCTCAAGACCCGCTGCCTGGATGATCCGATAGAGAGGCAGGAAAAGAGACGGGTGGGCCTCGACCCGTCCCGGAGGGAATCGACCAATGCTGAAGAACGCTGCCTTGCTGCTCGTCCCGATCATGCTCCTGTCTGCCTGTGTCGCCGTCGTGGAAGACGGCCAGGCCAGCTCGGACCAGCCAAAGAAGACCACTCTCGGCCGGGCGCAGGGCGTGGTTCAGAAGCGCATAGATCGGTTGCGCTTCGAGTACGGCAAGGCGCTCCTCGCCTCGATTCAGGAGATCATCTCGTTCAAGGCGATCGCCCTCGAGCCCATCCGCGCAACCTTGCCGGGGGCCGACGCGAGGACGCGTGCGAACCTGATCTATGCCCTCGGCTACATCGGCGGCACCGATGCCCACCGTCTCGTGGCCAACTTCACGAAGGACGAGAGCGAGGTGGTCCGGTATGAGTCGGCCGCGGCCCTCATGGGCATGGGCGATTGGAGCGCCGTGCCGGTGCTGATCGGATTCCTGGAGAATGGAAACCGCCGATTCCGCTACAAGGCCTGGCAGGTACTTCAGACCTCGACCCGCCAGAAGTTCGGCTATGATTTTGATGCCGTGCAAACCGAGCGCGAGCCCGCCCTTGCCCGCTGGCGGTCCTGGTGGAACAACCGCCGCCAGGAGATCATCTACGGAGAGAACGAGCCGACCCGGAAGCCCTGAAAAGGGTGGGGCTCCTCCTGTGAACGGGGGGAGATGACGCACACCAATGACCTGGCTCGAGATCATCGCGGGCGTGTGGATCCTCAGCGCCGTTCTGGTGGCGTGGTTCTACGTCGCGTCCCTGCGTGAAGAACGTCGCCGCGGAGGTTCTTGACGTCGCTGATGCTCCAACTGGAGCGTCCTTGCTGAAGTCCGTGCGCAGAAAGTGTCTTACGCGCGGGGTTCTCGTTCGTTCAAACCCCTGGAGCGAATCCCCACCCCGGTTCACCGTTGCGTTGGTCGCGGCGCCGGGTCTGAGACCGACCCTGACGGCTGTTCTCATATCCTCTTTGCGGTCAAGGGGTTCTGGAGTCAGCTAGTGGTCGATGGCCGGAAGGCGCGGTAGCATGGACACCAAGGTCAGAGACAGCGGGAGGCAGGGGCGACCGGCCCCGGGTCGATCCATGAAGATCTATTTCTGCGACATCTGCAACGAGAGCATCCCGCTCAAGGACATCAACTCCAATCGCATCACCATCGAGGAGGGCAAGATCTTCTGCCAGAAGTGCGCCCCCAAGAAGGGACGTGCGAACGAGCGGGTGCCGATGCCAATCCTCGCGACCATGGGCGTTCTCGTCCTGGTGGTGCTCGGACTTGGCCTGATGGGATGGAAGCTCGTTTCCGAGCAGGCATCGGACATCAACACCCTCGAAACCACCGTGGCTACCCTGAACCGGAGCCTCGGTGATCTCCCGACGCAGCTCGGGACGATCGCGACCAAGGTCGAGGGCATCGACGGACGCGTTCAAGAGCTGTCCGACGACCTCACGACGTCACGCACGGAGTTGCAACAGCACTTCGAGAGACTTGACGATAGCGTGCGGGCCCATCACAAAGGGTACAAGAAGGAGATCCAGGGCGCCGTCGACGGCGTGCTGAAGGACCTCGGCGAGGAGATCTCCGACTTGAAGGATCAGGTCTCCAATGTCGCGACCGAGCTGCGGAGCGACGTGCAGACCCGCATCAAGCTCCTCCAGGAGAAGGTCGAGCTCCTGCAAGACGTCGTCACCTCGCGAGGCGGCGCACCCGGCCCCGGCCCCAGCGCCGACGTCACGCCGAAGCCCGGTCGCGACACGCCCCCCGCGCCCGATGCAGCGGAGGATCGCGAGATCAACGGCCACATCGCGAAACTGGCCGACCCGGATGCTGGCAAACGCTATGCGGCCGTCATCGCCCTCGGCCGGTTCAGCGGCCCCAAGGTCGTGAAGGCCCTCGAAGGCATGCTCCGCGACCCCGAGGACTACGTCCGGGTGGCGGTCATCCAGAATCTGCGGAAGCTGAACTCCGTCAGCTCCATCCCGCACATCATCGACGCCCTGCGCGACAAGGACTACTTCGTCCGTGTCGCCGCCGTCGGCGCTCTGCGCTCCCTCACGAGCGAGAAGCTCAATTTCGACCCGGATACCTCTCCCAGCGACCGCGAGTCCAAGGTCAAGGCATGGGAGAAGTGGTGGGGCGAGAACCAGAGCAAGCTGCTCAAAGGCAGCTAGAGTCCTCGGCGGGCCGGTGCGCTCCCGGTTGAGAGCGCGCCCTGGCGAGGCTCTCGCGCTCCCCGGTGCTACAACGCGCCATGCCCGCGACCCGGATCCTCGCCACGCTTGGCCCTGCCTCCTGGGATCGGGCGTCCATCGACTCGCTTGCGCGAGCCGGCGTGACTGCGTTCCGCCTCAACTTCTCCCACGGGATTCACGAGGTGCTCGCAAGGGTCATCGCGGACGTACGCGCCGTGGAGGCGGAGCTCGGGTGGCCGCTGGCCCTGCTCGGTGATCTTGCCGGCCCCAAGATGCGGACCTGCGACGTTGCGGGCGGTGGCTCGATCATGCTCGGAGTCGGGGACGAGGTCGTCATCACGGCGGAAGATGCCGAGACCACCCCGGGGCGCATCGCCGTCGCGTGTCCAGGGCTGCCGGCTGCGCTCGATCCCGGAGACAAGGTGCTCTTCGACGACGGGAAGCTCGAGGTCGAGGTCCTGGAGTCGTCGCGCGGCGAGGCGCGCGGGCTGGTGATCTTCGGAGGACCGCTCTCGTCCAAGAAGGGCGTGAACCTCCCCGGCGGGCGGGTCGACATCCCGTCCATCACCGAGAAGGACGAGGCGGACCTCGCGTTCGCCATCGAGCACGGGGTCGACTGGATCGCACTGAGCTTCGTGCAGGAGACCCGTGACGTCGTCGACCTCAAGCGGCGCATCGCGGTCGCAGGCGCCCGCATCCCCGTCATCGCGAAGATCGAGCGTCCGCTGGCAGTCGAGGACCTCGACGCGATCCTCGAGGTCACGGACGGGATCATGGTGGCCCGTGGTGACCTCGGGGTCGAACTCGGTCCCGAGACCCTCCCCGTCGTTCAGAAGGAGATGATCCTCAGCGCGCGCCGCCGTTCGCGGCTGGTCATCACCGCGACGCAGATGCTCGAGAGCATGACCCACGAACCGCGCCCCACCCGCGCGGAGGCATCCGATGTCGCGAACGCGCTCTTCGACGGCACCGACGTCGTCATGTTGTCCGGCGAGACGGCGGTCGGAGATCACCCGGTCCGCGTCGTCGAGACCATGCGCGCGATCTGCGAGGACGCGGAGAAGAGCGACCTCTACCACGGCAAGATGGCGTCGCTGCTGCGCCCGGACGAAGGCGGGGTCGCCCACGCGGCGATCCGTGCCGCCTGCGCGGCTGCCGAGGAGGTCGAGGCCAGGGCGATCGCCGTGTTCACCGCCACCGGCTGGACCGCCCTCGCCGCGTCCGCTTGGCGCCCGCGGGTCCCCATCTACGCCATCACCCCCGAGGATCGCGCCTGGCGTCGTCTCGCTCTCGCCTGGGGCGTCGAGCCGGTCAGGATCACCGGTAAAGCGGCGAGTCCCGACGCGCTTCACCGCCAGGGCATCGAAGTCCTGTTGGAGACCTATCGCCTCATGGCCGGCGACATCGTGGTGCTCCTGTCCGGGTCCGTCCTCGATGGCCACGGTGCGAACACGGTGCGGATCCTGAGGGTGGGGAACCAGTAGAAGGCTGCTTGCCCGGGGCGCCGCCGGGTGCGCGGGCCTCCTGGTCCCCCTCGACGGCGAAGGACGGCTCCGGACCGGAGCGGACCTGGAGGTCCGCGCTCCCGGTTCGTATCATCACCGACGAAGGTCGGGGTTTCTCGACGCAAGTGCCGTGTCTGCAATGGAATAGCGCGGGCCGCGAAGCATGAAGATCCACGAGTACCAGGCGAAGCAGATCCTGAAGGCCTACGGCGTTGCCGTACCGGAGGGACGGGTGGTCGACGATCCGGCGGGAGCCGGCGCGGCCTTCACCGAGTTGGGCGGAGAGCTGGCCGTCGTGAAGGCCCAGATTCACGCTGGCGGTCGCGGCAAGGGGGGCGGGGTGAAGCTCGTCCGCTCGGCCGATGAGGCGAAGGAAGCCGCCGCGGCGATCCAGAGCAAGCCGCTCATCACCCACCAGACCGGCCCGAATGGCCAACCGGTAAAGACGCTGCTCGTGGAGGCGGGGTCGAAGATCGCCAACGAGTACTACGTCGGTATCGCGCTCGACCGGAGCGTCGGCCTACCGGTGGTCATGGCGTCGTCGGAAGGCGGCGTCGAGATCGAGCAGGTGGCCCAGGAGACGCCCGAGAAGATCCTCAAGGAGCCGCTCGATCCCATGGTCGGCCTCATGCCGTACCAGGCGCGGCGGCTCGCGAAGGGCATCGGGTTGCGTCCGGAGCTGTGGAACAAGGCGACGCTGTTCTTCCACGGGCTTTGCCGCGCATACCTCGAGAAGGACATGAGCCTCGCCGAGATCAACCCGTTGGTCGTGACCGAGGACGGGGAGATCATCGCGCTCGACGGCAAGATGAACTTCGACGGGAGCGGGCTCTATCGCAACCCCGACGTCAGCGCGATGCGCGACCTCGATGAGGAGGACGCGACCGAGGTCGAGGCGGGGGACGCCGGGCTCTCCTACGTCAACCTCGACGGCAACATCGGCTGCCTGGTCAACGGCGCGGGTCTGGCGATGGCGACGATGGACCTCATCAAGCTGCACGGCGGCGAGCCGGCCAACTTCCTCGACGTCGGCGGCGGCGCGACGAAAGAGCAGGTCGCGACTGCCTTCCGCATCATCCTCAAGGACCCCGCGGTGAAGGGGATCCTCGTGAACATCTTCGGCGGCATCCTGCGGTGCACGACGCTCGCCGAGGGCATCGTCGCAGCGGCGAAGGAGATCGCGATCTCCGTGCCGCTCGTGGTGCGTCTGGAAGGGACCGAGGTCGCGGACGGTCGCAAGATCCTCGAGGAGTCGGACGTCGCCATCATCACCGCCACGGACATGACCGACGCCGCCAACAAGATCGTCGAAGCCGCGGGAGCCGCATCATGAGCATTCTCGTCGACCGGAACACGAAGCTCGTCATCCAGGGCATGGGGTCGGCCGGGCGCTTCCACGCGAACCAGATGCGCGAATACGGGACCCAGGTCGTCGCCGCCGTCCGGCCGGGCAAGGGCGGCCAGAAGATCGAGGGCTTCCCGGTCTTCGACAGCGTCGCCGAGGCCGTCGAGACGACGGGTGCGGACGCGAGCGCGATCTACGTCCCCGCGGGCGGGTGCCTCGACGCGATCCTCGAAGCGGCGGATGCGGGGATCGGCCTCTGCATCGTGATCACGGAAGGCATCGCCGCCGCGGACATGGTCAAAGCGTTCCAGGCGCTGCGGCGTCGCGGCAGTGAGATGCGGATCATCGGCCCCAACTGCCCCGGGATCATCACGCCCGGTGAGTGCAAGATTGGCATCATGCCGGGCTACATCCACCAGCCGGGTCGGGTCGGAGTCATATCCCGTTCCGGGACGTTGACTTACGAAGCGGTGTGGCAGCTTTCGGAGCGCGGCATCGGTCAGAGCACGTGCATCGGCATCGGCGGTGATCAGCTCATCGGGACGACGCACATCGACGCGTTGCGTCTCTTCCAGGACGACCCCGACACCGACGCGGTCATCATGATCGGCGAGATCGGGGGCACGGCCGAGGAGGAGGCCGCCGAGTTCATCCAGTCGAACGTCACCAAGCCCTTGGCTGCGTTCATCGCGGGACAGACGGCGCCTCCGGGGAAGCGCATGGGCCATGCCGGTGCTATCATCTCCGGCGGTAGCGGTAAGGCAGCAGACAAGATCGCAGCCCTGGAGAAGGCAGGGGTGGCGGTCGCGAAGAGCCCGGCCGACCTGGGGGTCACCCTCGCGGAGGCCGCGGGTCTTTGATCGTGTCCGCCGTGGCGACCCCGGGTCGTCACGAGTGATCGGAGGGACGCAGGTGGAAAGCTGTGCGAGCCCAGAGCAAGGGGAGCGGGTCCTTGGCCTCGTGAAGGACGGAACCGTCTACGAGGCGTTCCGCTCGAAAGAAGGCCAGCTCGTCGTCGTCGACACGCTGAAGGATCGTCTTCCGGTCACGGTCGAGACCGTGACGGGGGTCAAGGTCGCTCGCGTGGACTGCGGTGACAACTGCTACATCTTCGATCAGAAGATGCTGCGGGCGGCCGTCCGCGACGTGCTCGACGTCGCCCGATCCGGACGCGACGATCTCGTCCTCGATCTGTCGCGCGTGAGCTTCGTCGAACCATCGCACCTGAACGCGTTGCGGCATGTCCACGACCAGCTCAGGGAGCGCGGACGCGAGCTGATCGTCATCAGCCGTTCCACGGTCGTCGCCCGCGACATCGCCCTCGCCGTCCCGGAGCTGGACGGGGCGGTATTCCGGCTCGAACGGGACGCCGTGGACCACGCTCGACGAGGGCGCGTCATCGAAGCCACCGGCTAGGATCAGGAGCGCTTCCGCATGGACCGACTGCCGTTTGTCTCGGAGGCGGTCGGCGCCGCCGTGCAGGAGGAGCTCAAGACGTCGGAAGGCAACGACTACGTCATCAAGATCCTCGAGCGTCTGCAGGACGAGAACCCCTGCCTCGCTAACTTCATCACGCACTACGCCCTGCATTATGACGATCCCGCCGCCGTTACCACGGGTGCGCTGCTGACCTACCGCCTCCTCGAATCGCAGCTCGAGGCCGACACCATGCGGCGGGACTTCCCGCTCGAAGAAGATGCCTGATGCTCCGTCCTTCCTGACCTCCGGGGACCCCGTGCTCTCTGCGGAGGTGCTCCCGCCCGATCGCGCGGATCGTGCGGCGGTCGTGGCGGCGGCGCGGGCGGTCCGTGAGGCGGGCGCGCGGGTGCTGTTCTTTCCGGACGCGCCAGGAGGTCGGGCGCGGGTCGATGCGATAGCTGCGGCTGCGGCTGTCCGTGGGGAGCTGGGCGGGCCCTGCGTAGCGCATGTGAACTGCCGTGACCGCAATCGGGTCGCGCTGGAGGCGGCGTTGCTGACGGCCGCCTTCGCCGGCATCGACGGGATCAAGGCGGTGACCGGCGACCCCGTGTGCCGGGACATCGGGCAGGGCGTCTACGACGTGGGTTCGGTTGGGCTCGTCGGCATGGCGGTGCAGCAGGCCAAGGACCTCCCGGTGTTCGTCGGCCACACGGTGGGACACACTGATCCCGCGGGGTCCGAGGCGCGATTGCGGGAGAAGCTGGAGGTCGGCGCGCACGCGGTCGTCACGACGCCGACCCTCGACGCCGACGACCTGTTGCGGACGCTCGATCGCCTTGATCCCCTGCCCGTGCCGCTGTTGGTCGGCCTCACGCTGATCCCCAGCTCCGAGGTGCTCGACTATCTCTGCGCCGAGCTACCGGCGTTTCGCGTGCCGGATCGGCTGCGGGCCGCCCTCGCCGGATCGACGTCTCCGGCCGACGCCCTGCAGCGCGGTCTCGACGCGGCCGTCTCGGTAGCGGAAGCCGTACGCGACCGGACGCGGGGGTTCCACGTCGTGCCGGCGTTTGGTCGCTGGCAAGGCGCAGTACCGCTGCTGAAGGCCCTCTGACGGGAGCCCGAACCTCCGGGCCGTGGGTAGCGATTCGTTCTGATGGGAGCGCGGACCTGGTGGTCCGGCCGGGATCCGGATCCGGCTTCGCCGTCAGAGCGGACCTGGACTTCCCACCGGTTCACAAGGCCAGAGTGAGAATCTCAAGGTGGGTACTCGATCGCGGGATGTTCAGCGAAT
>NYZB01000055.1 GCA_002687015.1 Deltaproteobacteria bacterium | reverse complement strand
GCGGCACATGAGTCGGAGGTCCCGGGAGGGGGTGGTGCGGCTCGATCCGGCGTCTTCGGGGCGGTGGTTCCAGGGGTGGCGGAGGTCGGCCAGGGCCCTCGTGAGACAGGCGCGAGAGCGGCCTGGCGGAAGGGTCCATGCCGTGGCGTGGCCGCACACCTGGCTGCTCCAGGAGGGGTGGCGCGAAGGTGGGGGGCTGCTCGATCCAGCGGAGTCCCCGGGCTGAGATTCCCCGGCGGCGCGCGGGGGCGAGATGGAGCGCTAGGCTGCCGATCGGAGGAAGCCATGATCATCGATCGCTCGTCTCTTACCCGCCGGGACTTTCTTACCGCGAGCGCTGGCCTGGTCGCGGGCCTGCCGTTGGCTTCGGCTCTGCGTGCCGATGAGGCCGGGCCGGTCACGGCGGCGCACCGCAGCGCGCTCTCGAAGAGCCCGCTCGTCTATGTGTCGCCACTCAAGAGCGACGGAAGCGAGAGCTCCTGTCATGCCGAGGTCTGGTTCGTGGCCGATGGGGATGACGCGCTGGTGGTGACCAGTGTGGAGAGCTGGAAGTCCGCCTCGCTGAAGAAGGGCCTGAATCGGGTGCGCCTCTGGATCGGCGACCACGGGGTGTGGACCACCTCCGACGGTGCCTTCCGCAGCTCGCCCACCGTGCTGGCCGGGGCGCGCTTCGACCCCGGTGCGGCCGAGGCCACCCTCGCGAAGTTCGGCGAGAAGTACCCGGAGGCCTGGGACAAATGGGGCCCGCGCTTCAAGGACGGTCTCGCGGATGGCTCGCGAGTGCTGATCCGCTACAGCCCGGTGGGCGCGTGAGGCGACCCGGCGGTCGAAGGGGCATTCGCTAGCCTCTCCGGCCTCGCGGAGAGGTGCCGGAGCCCGGTTGAACGGGCCTGACTCGAAATCAGGTGAAGGTGCAAGCCTTCCGTGGGTTCGAATCCCACCCTCTCCGCCATTTCGCGTACTTGCGCGATCGAGCCGCCGGCCGCCAGAGATGGCGGCGCCGATTGTGGGCACATTGTGGGCAAGGCGATCTTCCCATCCCGCATGTGCAATTTCCCTCGCTGGGGCTGTGATTCCGTCAGGGTCTGGCGCACCTCGGGCGCCGGGTGTGCCAACCAGGTCGCCCCGATGTCACCGGTTGGTCGCCGGCGCGCGACCAACTGGGCAGGCCCTGCGAGCGCAGACCCAGCGAGCCCGGCGGAATTTCCAAACGATCATCCAAGCTTGCAGGGTCGGCCGGCGTTGGTGCGCCGATGGCACGCCGCTTGCTCGATTGATCGCGATGGCACACCTGCTTACGGAATGTGAGGCCTCTGCTGCGCTCGGCTTGAGCGTGCGCACGTTGCAGAAGTGGCGGCTTTGCGGGCGTGGGCCGCGCTTCCTCAAGCTCGGCAGCGCAGTTCGCTACGACCCGGCGGATCTGGATCGATTCATCGAGCTGGCAAGACGACGATCTACTTGCGATGTCGCGCCGACCCCGCACGACTGATCGCGTTGGAGGCCATTCGAGGCTACAGGGTGCGGTGTGCTTCGCGTGCTGTTCGATCCACCCGGCAGCTACGCTTTCACCCGCAGATGCGCAGGCCTCCCCAGGCCGGAGACCGAGGCAACCCACGCCGTGAGCGGACTCGAGGAGAACCATGAGCACCAGCAACTACGAAGACGTCGTGATCGAGTATCTACGCGCCGACCGCGCCCTCTTCGTCAATACAGAGTGTTGCATCGAACTCAACGAAGCCCCCAATCCCGATTCGAGCGGCCCGCACTGGTACTGCGACGCGGTCGTGGTGGACTTTCGAGATGCGGCGGTGTTTCTGTGCGAGGTGACGTTTGCCAACCCGCCGCAAAGCCTCTACAAGCGGCTATCCGATTGGACGGCCAACTGGGCCGGCGTCTGCGCGGCATTGGCCCGCGATTGCCATCTTCCTAGCGATTGGCAGGTGCGCCCGTGGCTCTTCGTCCCCGAAGAACAGGTTGAATGGATCGTTCGAAGGGTTCGTGAGCTGCAGCGGGACGCCGGCTCCAGCGAACAACTTCCCGAACCTCGCATTACGCCGCTCGAACTCGTCCAACCGTGGAAATACAAGTCCTGGAATCGAGAAGGCGAGCAGGCAAAGCCACCTACCATTCCCGAGAGCATGAGGGTCTAGGCTCAGACGGACCCGAGCCTGTCGTGTCATTTCTCTCGGGCATGCGCGGGCGACGCAAGAGTCTCTCGCGAGCGCTGACGCAGCGGAATCCCGTTCTATTCTCGGCCGCTTTGCGCGGAACTTGCGCATCTTGGCTGCCTCTGGTTTCCCAAAACCGTTACGAAAACAAGCCCTTAGCTGATCTGATGCCGGTATACTGATCCGACGGCGGGCCGGGGCCCGCGTCGAGGGTCCGGCCTTGCTCAACCGCGTCTCGGGCCTTGCTCGGTTTCTGACCGAGATCAGCATCCAACGGCCGCTGGTGACGGTGGGGCTCGGGCTCGTCGTCACCCTGGGTCTCGCATTCCAGGCCGCCCAGCTCTCCAGCGAGGTCGGCTACGCCGCCTACTTCGGTCCGGACGACCCTGCAGTCCACCGGCTCTCCGACTTCTTTGAGGAGTTCGACAGTGGGCTGCACGTGCTGGTCGTGTTCGGATGCCCCGGCAGCAACGTCTGCTCTTCGGTCCGAGACCGAGCCGCGCTGGAGTTCATCGGGGAGATGCAGCGGGACCTCGACGCTTTGCCGAACGTGCGCCGGACACAGAGCGTTCTCAACGCGCCGATCGTGGTCGGCCCACTCGAGACCAGGACGATCGCGGCGCGAAGCGGGGGAGGGGACTACTCGCTCTCTCCGGACTGGGAGCCCCTGGCCGAGCAGTCGCTTGGAGAACCCTTCCTCGCGAACGTGGTCGTTTCCGGGGACGGGAAGACCGCAGGGATCATCGTCGAGTTTCAATCGCTCGATAGCCGGCCGGTTCGCGAGCTCGTTCACGCGATTCTCGATCTCGTCCCGCGCTACGAAGAGGAACTCGGAAGCGAGATCTTCGTCGCGGGAGACCCTGTCTGGACGGTCGTTGCAGACGACGATCTGGATGCCGACTCGATCAACCTCACGCTGCTCATGTTCGTGCTGATCGTTGCGGTTCTCTGGGGTTTCTTTCGAGATGTCTGGCTCACGATCCTTCCCGTTCTCGCCGTCGGAGGGCTCACCGTCGCGATTCACGGGGTCATTGCGCTGCTTTCGATTCCGATGACGACGATCCTCGCAGCCCTCCCGCCGGTGCTCGTGGTCATCGCGATCACTGCCGCGATTCATCTCCTCACCGGCTTCCTGCGTCATCCCGATCTCGAGCCTGGCGCCGCTCTGGTTCGGGCTGCCGACCAGGTCGGCCCAGGTTGCCTCTGGGCCGCGGTCACGACGGCTGTGGGATTCGGCTCGTTCGTCCTGAGTGATCTCGGGAGCTTCAGGCAGTTTGGCCTTGCCGCCGCCATCGGGTTCATTCTCGCCTTCCTTGGCACGTTCACGCTGCTGCCGGCGCTTCTCTGTCTGATGCCCCCCCGCACGCGCGGCCCGGACCGGGCTCGCCTCGGCGTCGTGCGAGAGATACTAAGCGCCGCGGTGGGTGCGGTGTCGAGCAGGCCCACGTTCGTTCTCGTCACCGGAATGGCTGTGTTCATCGGCCTGGCCGCGGGGATTCCGCGGCTCTACTACGAGGTCGATTTCGGTGACCAATCGCTGGTTCTGCGCTCCGTCCGCTTCATGGAGGCCAACTTCAGGAAGCCGATGTCCACGGAGCTCGTGGTCACGATCCCAGAGGGGAAGCGGATCTATGACGAGGAGAGCCTCCGACTCCTCGAACGCATCGAGCGCTATTTCGAAAGCGAGCCGAGCAGCGGAATCGCCTGGAGCTTCCTCGACTTCCTTGAAGAGGCGTACCGGATCGACCACGGAAGTCGGGCTCGCTCCTTCGACCACCTCGTCGAGGCAGCGCCTGCGGAAATGCCGATCATTGCGTCCTACCACGGCCTCTCTGGCTTCTGGAGCGAGTCCGCGACCGAGGGCGCCAACCGCAACAAGGTCTACCGGGATCGCGCGCGCATTTCGGTCCACCGAAGCTGGCTCAACGGCGAAGACCAGATCCCGTACGTCGATCGCCTCCAGAGCTTCATCGCGGAGGTGAATCAAGACATCCGGCCCCAAGGCTACCGGGTCGAGTTGCACGGAGGGCTCGAGCTGGCCGCGCTTGCAGAGCGCCGGATTCGAGACACACAGTGGCGAAGCTTCGCGACGGCCTTCGTTGTCGTCGGTCTGACTCTTTGGGCGCTCTTGTGGTCTTCGCCGGCTCTTGCAGCGCTGGGAACCGTCGTGAACGTGCTCCCCGTGATCGCGCTCCTTGGCTTGATGGGCTGGGCCGGGATTGCGGTGGATCCCGGAAACACCATGGTCGCAGCCGTTCTCCTGGCGATCGCAGTGGATGACACGATCCACGTAGCTCTTCGCTATCAGCGCGCCCGCCGCGAAGGCGCCACGCGCCTGCCCGCAATCACCACGACCCTCACGACGGTCGGCGAAGCCGTTGTGATCACCAGCATCTGTCTTGCGCTGGGCTTTGCGGTCCTGATGTTCTCCCGGTGGGGAGGCCTCGTCTCGTTCGGCCTCCTCGCCAGCCTCGGCATCGCCTTTGCGTTGCTCGCCGACCTGCTTCTCCTGCCGGCCGCTCTTCTTCTCCGTCGGAGCTCGGAGGCGCAGGAATGAGCGAGAGCCCGACACTCCGGCGCTGGCTCGTGGTGGCGGCCATCTGTGCCCCTTTCCTGATCGTCTGGCCGGCTCCCTCGAGGCTGGTCGAAAACGTTCGAGGGCTGGATGCCCCCGTCGATGGATCGCTGCGCGTGCCGTTCGGAGCTGCCTTCCTCCGCCGCGCGAACCCCGCCTTCGAGCCTCACGACCGGATCCTGGATGTGGTCCTGGACGGCCAGGACCGAACGCTCTCGCCGCGGGATCGCCAAGAACTTCACCTCGCCCTCGAGCAACATCAGGCGACGGATGCATCGGTCCGGATCATTCGGGGGCGGGAGCCCCTGACCCTCCGCGCAGGATTGGCCGAAGGCGTCGGGTGGCAGGCGATCGGACGGAACTGGCCGACCCTCTTTCTCGGCGCGACCTTCCTCCTCTTCGCGTTGACGGTCGGGCTGGGAAGCCGCCATCCAGTCGCACCGCCACTCTTCGTAGTGGCATGGTGCGTCGGGTCCAGTGTCTTGACGCAGATGGACCTGATCCTGCCGGGGGACACCGGCCTCCTCGGAATGGCGTCACTCCGCCTCCGGCTCGGGCTGGTAAGCCTCACGCTCCTTCCCGCGGCGATGATTCACCTGGCCATGCGATTCCCCGTAGTATCTCCGCGCTTCTGTTCCGCCCGAGTCGCAGCGGTGCCCTACGGCTTCTGGCTGTTCCCGGCGGCGTTCGCCCAGATCCACTTGCAGGACGCAGCATTCTTGAACGCGCTCGAGCGGATCGCGGTGGGGGCGGCCTTTCTGGCGGCGGGGATCCTCGTGGTCGGGAGCCTCACGTCCACTCGCACGATGACGCCCATCGAGCGAGCCCGTACACGCGCGTTGCTGTTTGGCCTCGGAATCGGCAGCGCCGTCCCGTTCGTCTACTTCATCACCGGGGGCCTGCCCCCGCCCGCGTTCCGTACGCCGTTCATCCTCTCGCTCCTCGCCTTCCCGGCGTTCATCTCATGGGCGATCGTCCGCTACCGCCTGCTCGATCCCCCGGTGTGGGTGCGAAGCGCGTTCTTGACCGGACTGACGGCAATGGCAGCGCTGCTGCTCGCAAGTGGAGTCGTCTCGCTCGCACTATCCCTTCTGGGGGAGCCAGGCGCGGGAGTGTCTGCCGAGGTCGTCCCGGTCGCGCTTACGACGACGGTCCTCTACCAGCTCCTGCACTCAGGCCTCCGGCGTGGGGCCGGCGTGCGGGATTTCTCTGCCCTCGCCCCCGATGCGGAGAAGTCCGAGCCATCGGGACCAGAAGCGTTCGGGCATACAACATGGACGGAACCACCCTGAGGTCGTCCCTTCCCTGCCGACCAGACTATCACAGGTACGCCCCTGCATCGGAGAAGGATCTCGATGCCTTCGACCCAGCGCCCGGTCGGGGAAACCCCTGACGGAACCGGCCTGGCTCGAGGAGTGGGGTCCCCTGGGACAAGTCGAGCCGATTCGCCCCACAGCCAAGCCTGCTCATCTACCTGCGCATAGACCGCGTCGTCAGAAGAGCTCCCGCTGCCCCCACCGCTCGTCCGGCGCGAGCTCGAGGCTGCGCAGCCAGGTGACGTAGTCGTCGGGGAGACCGTGGTGGCGCGCGCCATGGAGCAGCAGGCCCATGTAGCGGCGCGAGGGCTTGCGGCCCGGGACGCCCCGCGACGAGCAGTAGGTGAAGGCCCCGAAGCGGCTCCCGTCCTTCGCCCGGAGCTCGATCGCGCGTCGTAGATAGGCCCCGACGTGCACGCCCTCGGTCCGGTCCAACTGGCTCGCCTGGCGGCCTTCGATCTCGTACGCCACGCCCCAGACGTGCTCGCCGCGCAGGGGTGTCACATTGGCGACGGCACGTTCGCCCTTGCCGACGGGCAGGTCGAAGCGCAGGGCGTGATCGTCGAGGCGCGCCACCTGCACGTGCAAGGGGCGCATCTTGCGGCGGCCGAGGAAGGTGCGCGGATCCATGTTGGATCCGTACCCGAAGTACCAGAGGGTGGCGGGAGCTTCGTCGGCGATGTCAACCGTCCGTGCTGCAGGCGAGGATCTTGCTGATCTCGGTCAGCGAGCGGCCGCTCTCCTCGCGCCAGCCGTTGAAGGCGTCCTGGATCGCCTGCTGTGTCTTCCTGGAGCTCGTGCTCTTGCCCGTCACCACGCCCTGCTCCCGCAGCGCGGCGACGACGTGGTTGCTGAGCATCGGGGTGTCGACGCCCATGTGGCGCAGGCACATGGGTCCGGTGAAGCCGCCCAGCCGCGAACCGCGCTGGTGCAAGAGCTGCCAGAGACCGACGATCTCCTCGGGCGGCCAATCCGCGAAGCAGCGGGCGGCGCTGCCGTGCTCCTTCGCCAGCTCGACGAGCAGCGCCGCGTTGTCGCGGGTGGCGCGGATCTTCACCGGGTTGCGCACGATGCGCTCGTCCGTGGCGAGCTTGTCGAGCCGCGCGTTCGAGAGCTTCGCCACCTTCCCGGGGTCGAAGCCCAGGAAGGCCTCCTCGAAGCCCGGCCACTTCGCGTCGATGACCTTCCAGACGAAGCCGGCCTGGAAGACCGAGCGGGTCATCGAGGCGAGCCAGCGGTCGTCGCCGAGCCTGCGAAGCGCGGCCCGGCTCTTCGGCTTCGCGAGCTGCTTCTCCAGCTTCGCGGCGCCGCCGTGCCGCCTGGCCGCGCGCTTGTGGATCTGGGCAAGGGTCTCCATCGGAGCCTCCGGGCGGATCGAAACCGAGAGCGTACCGCGAGGTCGGCGCTTCGGGCTCAGGACCCTTGTGAGGCGGAGCGGACCCTCTCGGCCGGCGCCTCGCTGGCGCCGCGGCGCCAGGCGAACCACGCGGGCAGGGCGCCCAGGTTCGCGACCAGGGTGCAGCCCATGCCGATGACCAGGAGGATGCCCAGGCTCGCGATCCCCCGGTGCCCCGACGTGGCCAGGCTGCCGAAGCTGACGAGCGTGGTGAAGGCGCTCAGGAAGACGGCGCGGCCCGTCGTGGTCGCGGCGAGATCGGCGACGGCCGCGCCCCCCGCCCGTGCGCGGCTGACGAGGTGCACGCCGCTGTCGATCCCGATGCCGAGCAGCAGGGGCAGCACGACCACGTTGGCGAAGTTGAAGGGCTGCCCCGTGGCGCCCATCACGCCGAGCGTCCAGAGACCGGCGAGGCCCAGCGGGGCCATGGCCAGGAGCGCGTCGCCGGGCCGGCGCCACAGGGCGAGGAGCAGGAGCGCGATCGCGCCGGCGGCGACCGCCAGGGCCATGCGCAACGAGGCGCTGGTGGCTCGGCCGAACTCCACCAGGTTGACCGGGAGCCCCGTCGCCCCCGGTGCGATGTCCTGGATCGCCGTCACGAAGGAGACCAGGTTGCGGTCGTCGGTCAGGTCGGCGCTGGGGTAGACCTGGAGCCGGGCCGACCCGTCCTCGGCCAGCATGCGCGCCCGCAGGCGCTCCGGAAGCGCGGCGACCTCGATCTCCTCGGGCTCGAGGGCCGTCCTCAGGCGCGCGAGCTGCACGGGGAAGCGGCCCAGCAGGCTCTCCTCGACCGCCGCCAGGACCGGCAGCGGGTCGGCCTCGCGCTCGACGCGCTCGAGGAAGCGGTGCAGACGCTCCCGGAGCAGCCCCGAGCTCCGGACGAAGCCTCCCGTGCGCCGCGGCTCGACGTTGGCCAGGGCGTCGTGGAGGGCACGCAGGGCTGCGATCTGGGTGGTCGCGTCGGGCGGGCTCGTCGCCTCGGCCTTGGGGGGCACGTCGAGGAAGAAGGCGAGGTCCTCGAGGAGCAGCAGCTTGTCCTCCTGCTCCTCCGGGACGTAGCTCAGGAGGCTCCGCGCCTCGCTGACCTCGGGCAGCGGGAGGAGCCGTTCGCCCAGGCGTCGGGCCTCGTCGAGGTCCGACGCCAGGATGTCCACGTACCAGGGAGACCCGACGCCGGAGGCGAGCAGGTCCTGCCAGGTCTCGACGGACTCGGTGGTCGGGTTGCGCATCTTGACCACGTTCGAGTCGAAGCGCAGTCCGAGAGCGGGCTGGATC
>NYZB01000054.1 GCA_002687015.1 Deltaproteobacteria bacterium | reverse complement strand
GGGCTCCCCTCGTTGCCGGCATCCGAGCCGGTCGGGCTCCCCTCGTTGCCGGCATCCGAGTCGGGCAGGGCGGCCGGTGTCATGGTGGTGCCAGCGCCGAGCACCAGCCGGCCCGTGCGCAGGGTGTGCTCGCCGCGACGAGCGGAGGCCGCCTCTTCGATGGGGCCGACCATCCGGGCGCTCCAGCCGAGCGCGGCGAAGTCCAGCTCGGCGCCCTTCAGGTACAGGCCGCCGCTCTCGACCTCGACGCTGACGACCCGCTCGGCCACCGCGAGGCGTCCGCGGAGGCCCTCGAAGCGACCCGCCCAGCGCGGCGCTTCCCCCGCCTCGACGTCGCGCGGACGCAGCGGTGCCGCGGGCATCGCGAGGCGCCCGTGGGCCTCGCCGGAGGCGCGGATGGCCAGGCTGGCCTTCAGGGGCGGCAGCTTGCCGAAGGCCGCCGCGAGCTCGGCCTGGCTCTCCTGATCCAGGGCCAGGGTGACCCGCAGGTGGGCCAGGATCGGCGACCCGGAGGCCCCCGCCTGCAGCCATCGCCACAGGCTGATCGGCCCATGCTCGATCTGCTGCTCGAGCCGGAAGCCCACACGCTCGCGCACGTGCTCGCGACCTGCCCATTCGAGCGGCCTCACGAAGGCAAGCCCGACGCCCCCTCGCAGCTCGAAGCGCGTGTCGCTGCTGGACCCGAGCCAGCCGCGGTCGATGTGGCTGCCGAGCACACGGATGTCGGGTCGGGCCTCGAGCTCCGCCACGAAATGGCGCAGCTCGCGGTCGACCTGGAAGCTCACCCACAGGGCGAGAGTGGCCAGGACGAGCCCGAACCCGATCAGCGCTGTCAGAGCCTTCTTCATGGATGCACGCACCCTCGCGGCATGCATCGTCCCCCTGCCGGTCGGCCTTGAGGACGTTGGGCCCCCGCCGAGCCGGGGCGATCCCCTTCTCCCCTCAGCGGGCGGGGGGCAGGGCACCCACGTGATCGGCATCACCGATGGGCACGGTCGCCACGTGACCGGCGTCGAGGAACCAGAGCTCGAAGCGGGGCGGCTCCGGGAGGCCCAGGGCCTCCTGGACGGCGCGGACGTAGACCTCGCCCTGGCCCGCATAGGCCGCGGAGCGTTTCGCAAGGGCCTCGGGCCCGGCCACGAGGTCGGTCTTGTAGTCCGCCACCACCACCCGACCATCGCTCGGGTCCCGGTAGAGCAGGTCGATCGCGCCGGCGACGAACCCGTGTGCCTCGTCCCGACCCTCCGCGGGCCTGACCAGCAGCGGCACCTCGCGACCCATCACGTGGTCCGCGAGGGCGTGCAGCCGCTGCGGAAGATCCGAAGCGAAGAAGTGCTCGAGGAGCTCTGCGACGCGTTCCCGCTCCGGCCCATTGCCTGCAGCCTCGGCCAGGGCCGTGGTCAGGGGCTCCCGCCACTCAGCGGGCGGGCTCTCGATACGAATCGTCTCGAGCACGCGATGGAAGGCGGTGCCGAGAGCCATGGCCGCCTGCCGATCGACGTCGTAGCCGGCCGCCTCCAGATCCGATGCCGGTGGGTGGCGGTCCGAAGCCGTCGCGCCCCACCGCCGCGCGGCCCGCAGATCGGCCTGCTCCCTGAGCGCCGAGAGTCGGGTCTCCTGGGCCGCCACCTCTTCGGCGCTGGGCTGCGGCCCCGGCAGCGGCGCGGCGGGCCGGCCCACCGGGCCGGGCTCGAGGGCCGGGAAGCGCCAGATGGCTCCTTCGGCATCGGCCCTCTGGGAGACACCCTCCACCATGGCCTGCGCCATCCACGCCGACAGGTCCTCGGGATGCCCTCGGCGCCCGGCGAGCAGCTCGGTGTGGGTCAGGGCGGCCCGCCCCTCGCGCGGCGCTGGCGTGCGCCGGCCCGCGACCACGAGCCGATGGCGCGCGCGGGTCGTGGCCACGTAGAGCAGCCTCACCCGCTCGCACTCTTCGACCGCCAGCCGTTCTCGCTCGGCGTCGAGCATTCCGGGCGTCGCCGATCCGAACAGGACGTACTCGTAGCGCCCACCCCGCCGTGCGAGGGCGGTCCGCCCCCCGGAATCCCGCCGGGTGCCCTTGTGGGTCTGCAAGAGGTAGACATGCGAGAAGCCGAGACCCTTGGCCTTGTGGATCGTGAGCACGTGCACGGCCCCGGGCTCGAAGCTGCGCGGCCGTCCCTCGCGATGCTCGCGCTCCGATCCTCCCGCCCGTCGCAGGAACGACAGGACCGCCGCTGCCGAACCGGCAGTCGCCTCGAGGGCTGCCGCCAGGTCCCGGAACACGCGGTCGAGGCTCGTGAGGCGGTGCCCACCGAGGTGGCGCGCCGCCTCGCTGCTCTCGAGGCCACACTCGAGGCGCAACGCTTCGACGAAGCGATCGACAGGCCCTTGCTCGGCGAGCGCGCGCATCCGCGCCAGGCTGGCCAGGAAGCCCAACAGGTTCTCCTCCCACCCGGCCACGCGCTCGATCCCCGGAATGGTGTCGCCGGCCTCGCCCAGCGAAGCCGCCACCCGTCGGATGTCGGCAGCGAGCTCTCCGCCCTCGTCGCAGGACTCGCCGTGCGCCACCCGCTCGGGCAGACGGATGCGCCAGAGCGGCAGCCAGGCCGCGTCCGGGACCCCGACGAACGAGGAGCGCAGGGTCGCCACCAGGGCCAGCGCATCGTTGGGGTCGAGGATGCAGCGGATCCAGGCCATGGCATCCACCACCTCCCGCCGCCGCGCATGCTCCTTCTCGCGTTCGACCAGGAAGGGGATTCCGGCCTCGCGCAGGGCGCCCAGATAGAGGTCGAAGTCCCCGGACGAGCGGGTGAGGAGCGCCACGTCGCCCAGATCGACACCGGCGGCCTGCAGGCGCTGGAGATCGGCTGCCACCGCCGCCGCCTCCAGCTCGCTGGCCTCGCGCAGCGGCCGTCGCGGATCGGGGTCGCCGTTCGCGTCGAGACCGAAGCTGACCCAGTGCTCGACGGGTGCGAGCCCCTCGGCGAGCTGCGGAGCCTCGGCATCCTCCCGCGGCAGCAGGGGCTGGAAGGCGGGCTGGAGCCCCGGCTCCGCGTGCATCACGGGGGCGTTGATTCGCTCCACCTCCTCCAGGATCTCCGGTGTGGAGCGGAAGTTGACGACCAGCGGCAGCACTTCACCGCCGGCCGAACAAGCCCGCTCCACGAAGGCCTCGTAGGCGCGAAGATCTGCATTCCGCCAGCCGTAGATGGATTGCTTCGGATCGCCCACCAGGAAGATCCCCGGGCGCTCGTCCTCGGGGCCGGCGAAGGCCAGCCGCTCGAGCAGCTCACACTGCAGGGCATCGGTGTCCTGGAACTCGTCGACCAGGAGCTGATCGATCTCCCGGCGGAGCCGGGCCGCCACGTCCGGGCGTTCGAGCAGCAGGTCCCGGGCGCCGCGCAGCAGGCCGCCGAAGGTCTCGACGCCCCGGGCCCGTAGGCGCAGCCGAGCCTCGGCGAGCAGGCGTTGCAGAACGCGCCTGCCGGCCTCGAGCAGCGCCGGGTCGAGCTTCTGCACGTGGTGCAACACGGCGAGGAGGTGCGCCGCGGCCGCGGCCAGGGCGTCCGCGTCGTCGCCGAGCGCCGCTTCGCCGCTCTTTCCGAAGTCGGCCCGGGCCATACCGCGCAGGCGCTCGAGGCTCCTCTCGTGCCACAGCCGCGCAAGCTCGGACTGGAGCGACGCGACCAGGTCGGTGTCTTCGAGGCTCCGCGCCTCCAGCCAGGCCGCCGTCCCGGCGACCGCCTCGACCACGGCATGAACCGCAGGCGCCCGCTTGAGCCCTGCGAGGCGCCCCCCGTCCAGCTCCGCGAAGGCCCGCGCGGCCGCCAGGAGTACGCGAAGGGCCTCGGCGTAGGCCTCGGGCCGAAGCGCGGCCTCGTCCAGGTCGGGGGCCTCGGCCCCCTCGGCCAGGAGCGCGATCAGCCCCTCCTCGACATCGCGCGGGCCGACCTCGCGCGACGTGAGCACCGCGAAGTCCGGATCGTAGGGCTCACCGAATGCCTCGTGGAGAGTGGCCTCGAGTACCTCCCGCGCCACCTCGGCCTGGCCCTGGCCGTCGGCATCGACCTCGAAGGCCGGGTGCCGACCCGCATCGAGCGCCTGAGAGGCCAACAGGCCACGACAGAATGCGTGGATCGTTCGCACGCCGAGCAGGTCGAGCGCACCGATCAGCGCCTCGGAACGCTCCTTCACGAGCTTCGGTGGGGGCAGCGCCTTCTTCCAGACACCGGGTGGCAGCTTCTCCCCACGCAGGTCGAGCAACGCCTCGCCGACCCGTTCCGCCATCTCGGCGGCGGCCGCCTCGGTGAAGGTGATCGCCACGATGCCCCGAAGCACCTTCTGGGCCACGTCGGAGGCAGGGATGTCGGCGGGGCCGCGGCTCTCTTCGAGCTGCCGCTCCGCACGCTCCCAGCCCGGCCCCAGGCTCCAGGCGAGGACCCGAGCCACGAGCACCGCCGTCTTGCCCGTGCCGGCACCGGCCTCGAGCACGAGCGGCGCGCCGAATTCGGTCTGCGCTCGCTCCCGGGCGCGCCGATCCTCCTCGCGGGCATCCCGCGGCACCGTCATCACGCGCCTCCGTGCAGGGCGATGACCGCCCGTGCCGCCGCGGCGGCCGCCCCGCCGCCCGATGTGGCGAGCCAATCGCCGTGGCGCCTGCGCGCCGCACTGTCGCCCCGGGCGCAGGCCTCGCCGAGCTCACAGCTCTCGCAGAGGGAAGCGGCACCCGTGCGCTTGCCGTTCAGGAGACGGGGCGGAAGGGCACCTCGCTCCAGGGCTTCGAGGAGGACGACGCTCGCGTCCCGGAATCCCTGCCGGGTGGCGGCGTCACCCCCCGCCACCTCGACGAGAGCATGGGTGTCTTCGAGGCCCGTGCGTGCGAACACGAAGCGCCCGACCGTCTCCTGGCCCTCGCGGGCTCCGGGCAGACTCGCATAGGCCGCCACCTGAAGACGCCGGCCCTCGCGAATCTGCGCCAGCAGGTGCTGCTCCCGTGTCGAGGGGCGAACGGCGAGCGAGACGGGAGCCCCCGTCTTGTAGTCGACGAGCAACAGGCCCTTCTCCCGGTCGTCGACCCGGTCGGCGCGGAAGCGAAGGGTGCGGGGCCGCCCGTCCGGCCCGGGGACCTCCACCTCACCCCCGAGCTCGGCGCCGAGCACCGAGCGAAGCACGCCCTCGCCGGCCTCCAGCTCGCCGATGCGATCGACGAGGGGTCGCGCGCGACGCGCCAGAAACCGGGCAAAGGCGGGAAGCGGGATCCCCTCGCGCAGAGCGATCTGCGCGGCGCTCTCGTCGAGGATGGCTCCGAGCTCTTCGTCGCCGGGCCAGGGAAGGTCGCGGGGGCCCTTCGCCCGGGCTTCCTCGATCGTCCCGCCGACGACGGCGCCGCCGCGGCGGACGATCGACTCCAGGGCATCGTGGACCACGGTGCCGAGCAGGGCTGCACCCACGTCGGGGAGTGCGGCAAAGGCATCGGGAATCGGCTCGAGGCCGAGCAGGCGCTCGAGGAAGTGCCGCCAGGGGCAGAGGGACAACCCCTCCAGACGGGTCACGAACAGGCCACCCGAGCGCCCCGCGTCCGCACCCACGAAGCCCGCGTAGGGCCCCGGTTGTTTCCACCGCTCGCCTCGAGCCTCGAGCTCCTCGAGCACCGCCCAGCGCGCCGAGGCCCGCGGCTCGGGCAGGAGCGCGCCGAGCAGCTGACGGTACGCGCCCTGTGCGCCAGCCAGACCGGCTCGAATCAGGTGCTCGACGCCGGGCCGGAGGGGGCTGACGGCCAGCAGGGCGTTCGGTGCCTCTTCCACGGGGAGCGCCGGCTGCACCAGGGCCACCCGGTCGAGCAACGGGGAGCGCGGCCGCTCTTTTCCGTCCTCGCTGACGGCCTGCCAGGAGAGCGTCACCGCCGCCGCCGAGGACACCAACCACGCAAACAGGTAGCGCTCCTCGTCGGTGCTCCGACCCTTGATCGGGATCTCGAGGAGCAGGGGTTCCAGGCAGCGCCGCAGATCGTCCGGCAGGATCGGATCGTCGCCGGCCCGACGGGGGAAGACGTCGCGATTCAAGCCGAGCAGGAACAGGTGGTCGAAGGTGCGGCCGCGCGCCTCCATGGCGGAGAGGAGCTGGACGCCCCCGCCGCGGCCGCCGAGTGAGGCCTCTCCGGCACCCTCGAGGGCCCGTGCGAGCAGCACCGACAGCTCCTCGCCCGACAGCACGAGCTCGGGATCGATGGAGCCGGCGAGCTCACCCGCGGCATCCTCGAAGAGCGATCGACCCGGCGTGTCGGGCCCCCAGGCAAGCGCACCCTGGGCGAGCTCGTGGAGCCGCGCGACATGCTCTCGAAGAGGCGCACTCGCCGGCCACTCGTCCAGCCTGGCGACGGCCTGTCGCGCCGCATCCTCGGCCCAGAGCAGGGTCTCGCGAGGAACGCGCCGTCGATCGAGGCGCCCGGCCCGGCGAGGATCCGGCGGGGAATCCGGGCCGACGGCTTCGGGCTCGGCCGGGGGCGGCTCGGCGGTCTCCGGGTCCAACCCGCGCACCACGGGCAGGCGGAGCCCAGGTTCGTCACCGAGACGCGCCTCGACCTCGAGACGCGCCACGTCCGCCAGGCGCCCTACGCCGAGGCCGTGCAGGCCCAGCCGCAGGTCGGCGAGCTCGGCACCCCGGTACCGGTCGGCCGCATCGAGCCAGCGGTCGGCACTCTCCTGGGGACCGTGCTTGAGCAGTCCGAGCAACGCGTGCAACCGACGGGTCTCCCGCGTCGCAAAGCCCCGGCCCCCCGAAAAGGGAATGCCGAGCCGGCGCAGCTGGCTGGAGGCCGCCAGCCGGTAGGGACCCAGCTCGCGCGCCACGATCGCGATGCGCTCGGGCGGCGTGCCTCCGTCGAGCAGGGCCCGGATCCGGTCGGCTGCAGCGCGCAGCTCGCCCGTCGCACCGGCCGCGCGCTGCAGGCGGAGGACCGGCCCCCCGCGAGGCGGCGGGCGGGGCGGATCGGGCGAGCCGAGGCGCCCGCGCAACCGGCTCGTGAACCCCCAGCCGGGAGCTCGCGGCGGACGAGTCGCGCCGTCCCCAGACGGCGCTGCGAAGGCAGGGTCGTCGGGATCGGCCAGCCACAGCGAAGCACCCAGCACGTTCACCAGGGCAGAGAGCAGCTCGCTGGCTGCTCCCGTGGCGTCGGCAAAGCCGTGGATCAGCACGGCCGCAGACGGCATGGCCGCCTCGCCCGCGCGATCGAGCACCTCCGCGGCGCGAAGGAAGAGCCCGGAGGGGGGCAGCCATCGATGGGCCTCGCAGGTCGACAGCACCCGAGCCGCGACCCGCACGAGCGCCTGGGCGCGCTCGACAGCGCGACCTCCGGCCCCCTGCTCTGCGAGACCCTCGAGCAGTGCCTCCGCGAGGGGAGCTTCGAACGCCGCATCGAGCAGGTCGCGCACCGCCCCGACCACGGGGCCATCCGAATCCTCCAGAGCCCCGAGATCGCGCACCAGCGCCGGCTCGCCGCGGGCCTCCCGACCGATCAGGACGGGGAGCAGCCTGTCCGCATCCTCTCCACCTCCCCCGCGGGCCACGAGTTGGCGTGCCACGCCGAACAGGGTCTGCACCTCCACGCCGAGCAACGAGGGCCGATCGCGGAGCAGCCGCGCCGCAACGTGCTGCCGCAGACCCGCCGAGGGAACGATCACGCGAATCGGACACGCCAAGCGCGCTAGACGGTCCTCGAGCCCGCTCCCGCCCTCGTCCAGGAGCCCCAGCACGGCAGCGACGAGTCGCTCCTCGACGTCCCGCGCCCCGCAGCCGAGCTGCAACCCCGGAACATGCCCGGCCCCGCGCACGGCCTCCTCCGACGATCGCCCACCCATCGACCCAAGCCTACCGCGACGCTGTGTCCGATGCGGACACGACCCTGGCGGGGGCCGCTTCGGTCTCTTCGTTGGCGCGTGATGGTGAAGGGCCGCTTCGCTTCTCTCATTGACGCGCGGCGGGGCGGGGTTCATTCCTCAGAATGGCTCGGCCGGGACAGGGTGGCCCGCGCAGCGGCGTGGACAGCGTGTCGCCTACGCGGCT
>NYZB01000053.1 GCA_002687015.1 Deltaproteobacteria bacterium | reverse complement strand
GGTCGGCGTAGGGCAGGTCGCTGTAGCCGTAGAAGTCGGTGATCGCGAAGCTGAAGCGATCCCAGCGCCACTCGAGGCGGGCGCCCACCTCGATGCCCTTCCAGCTGTTCCACGGGTTGGGCGGCCGGATCTCGCCGGCCAGGCCGATCTGGTTCTGGCCGTGGTTCAGGAGGCCGAAGGTCTTGGTGCAGGCCACGAGCGGCGTGTAGGGCTCGCCGCAGCGGCCGAGATCGTTGGGCTCGAACTGGTCGAAGTTGGCCGCGACCTCGAAGCGCACGTCCTCGAAGGGCCCCACCTCGTAGAAGGACCAGATGGCGCGGATCGCCCACAGGGCGATGCGCGACTCCTCGAGGTTCGGCAGCGAGGCCAGCGCGAGGTCCTGGGGGTTGAACTGGTCGGTGGTCCGGAACAGCTCGGTCTTGCCCCAGACGATGTTCTGCTTGCCCGCGCGGATCCACAGGCGGCTGTCGAACATCTCGAGCTCGAGGTAGGCCTCCTTCAGCTCCTTCTCGTCCTGCTGGGAGGCGCCGCGGTTCCACTGCAGCTCGTTGACCGTGAAGTTCTGGTCGAAGGCGTCGAACTCGCCGTCGCGGAGCATCTTGGCGAGGCGCTCGTTCGGGATCCAGATGCCGCTGGCCACGTGGTCGGGAGCGCCGGCATCGAAGCGGACCTCGGGAGCCGGCCGGAAGGGCAGCGCGCCGCCGCCGCCGCCGCCGCCCAGGACGCGCTCGTTGGGGTCTTGGGCCCGGAAGGGGTTCGGCACCTGCCTCGTGTCGCGGATCGGGTGGATGCCGCACTTGATGTTGTGGATCAGCTCCTGCGTGCCGAAGCCGTGGGTCGAGCCCCGAACGGCCCGACTCGTAAACAGGCACTCTTCCAGGTTCTCCATGAGGAGCTGGGCGGGGTCGTCGGAGTCGGGGTTCACCGTGGGATCGATGACCCCGTCGAGGCCGGCGCTGGCGCCCCAGAAGCCGTTGTACGTGATGCTGCCGTGGGGGCCCACGGCCACTCGCGAGCCGGCCAGATCGGGGTCATGCCGATCGAGGAAGTTCCAGCGGGTGATGTCGAAGTCGAACTGCCGTCGCGTGTCGCCCGTGAACTGGGTGCTGCTGTAGCCCGTCTCGTGACCGCTCGCGAGGCGCTGGGGGAGCCGGCCGGGGCGGTCGCCGTAGACGTCGGCGCTGCGGAAGAGGCCGCAGCCGCGGCGCCACACGCAGTCGTAGCGGGCCTCGATGCGGGCAAAGGCGGAGACGAGGTCGAAGGGGCCCACGCCGTCGGGCGCGATGTCGGCTTCGATCTCGAGGTTGAGCACGTGGTACCACTGGGTCAGGTCCCAGTCGTTGGAGCCCGTGTAGTCCTCCCACAGCGAGCGGATCTGCTGCTCGTAGTAGCCGTGGACCTCGAGCTTGCCGTCCCAGAACTCGATCGCCGCGGCCGGCGTCGACACTGCGATGAGCACGAGCGCCGCGACCACGGCGCGCATCCGACGGTGAGCCGCACTAGCTCCCTGCATGACCCCTCCCGACTATCAGCCTCTGCAGCTGCCCCGAGCCGTCCGTGTTCCCCGATGCCCCGCGGAAGGTGTCCCTTCCTGCACCGTGTGAATGCGAACGACCGGCTGCGCTTTCCCCCAATTTCGAACGACCCGTTCGGGTCGCTCGGCTGCCGGACTCGGATCCCTCGGGAACCCCTGATCGACCCGCGATCACCTACAAGCGTTGGTGTCGCGCGGCCCTTCGACCCATGGGGCCCGGGTTCGGCAAGTGGCAGGTATACGCCGAACGCACTGCAAACACAACCGGAATCCGGACTTTGCCCCCGTGGGGGCGGATCTGGACGCCCCATCCCTAGTCGTCGCTGGACCGCGGGGAGGCCTTGCGGGGGGTCTTCCTGGCCGCCTTCTTCCGGGCGCTGGCCTTCTTGACGGCGGCCTTCTTCGAGGCCGGCTTCTTCTTGGCGGCCTTCTTGCGCGTGGCCTTGGCTGCGGGCTTCTTGCGCGTCGCCTTCTTCCGCGTGGTCTTCTTGCGGGTCGTCTTCTTGGACCCGGGCTTCTTCTTCCCGTCGGCCTTCTGCGTCTCTTTCCCCTCACCGTCGGCGGCGGCCTTGCCGCGGGGCGGGAACTCGAAGCCGTGGCGCCCGGTTTCCTTCAGCACCAGGGTGGCCGAGAAGGGGCGCCCGAAACGGGACGTGAAATCGGTCAGCAGCTCGGTCTTGCCGTGGGCCAGGTAGTACTGCGCCTCGTCCCGGGTGATCTCCCGCTTGCAGACCGTGCGAGGAAACACGAAGCCACACTCGGCCGGCTTCTCGGGTCGTTTGGGGGCTTTCTCCCCCTTTGCCCTGGCCTCCTTCTTGGAGGCGCGCCAGGCCGCGTCGATCTCGTCGTTCTTGAGACGGGTCGGGCAGATGTACTGGGTGGCGGTCTCGATGACCTCGCGCTCGTCGCAGATCGGACAGGTGCCGAGGGGCTCGGTGTTGATCTCGTACTCGGGGATGTCGCTGGCGCTCTCCTCGTTCCAGCCCTCCGACGCGACGCTGAGCTTGCCCTCGTCCCGGTCGAGCTCGAGCCGGCCCTTGTAGGTGCGCCCGTTGCGGGCGGTGAAGCCGTCGAGGATCCCCGTGTGGCCATCCTTCAGGATCGCCTGGGCGGCCGCCTTGTCGAGGTAGCGGCCGCTGGTGTCCTTCCAGAGGAGCAGCGGGCAGGTGTCGTGGGGGCAGTCGGGGTCGGCCTTGGCCTCGCGCGGAAGGTCCGGGTCCTTCTCGCAGGTGTAGAACCAGGCCTGCTCGACCACGTCGCGCCCGCTGTAGGGGCACTTGCCGATCGGCGGGTCGTTTCCGTAGAGCTCTTCGTAGCCGAAGGTCTTGGCGCGCTCGACGACCTCCTTGGCGTAGGTCTCGATCTCGTCCATGAACTGCCGGCTGGTGCGCTCGCCTCGCTCGACCTGCAGCAGGTGCTGCTCGAGCTCGCCGGTGAGCGCCGGCGAGGCCAGGCGGTCGATGTCGATGCGCCGCAGGCTGTCGATCAGGCGGATGCCCTTCACCGTCGGCCGCAGAGCCTTGCCCACCCGCACCACGTAGCCCTTGCGGATCAGGTTCTCGATGATCTCGGCGCGCGTGGCCGGTGTCCCGATGCCCTTCTCGTGGAGGACGGCGGCGATGTCCTCGTCGTCCACCTGCCGGCCCGCGTTCTCCATCAAGGAGAGCAGACGCGCCTCGGTGATGCGCGCCGGCGGCCGGGTCTCCTCGGCCGCGACGCTCGCTTCGCGCGTGGAGATCGCGACGCCCTCGGCCGCACTCTGGCCGGGCACCAGGGGCGGCAGCATCTCGCTCTCGCCGTTCTCGCCGCTGGTCGGCAGCACGGCACGCCAGCCGGGCACCGTGAGCGCCCGGGCACGTGTGCGGAAGTGCTCGCCCTCGGCGACCGTGATGCGCTCGACCCGCTCCCACTGGGCGGGGGGGTGGAAGGCGCCCAGGAAGCGGCGCACCACCAGCTCGTAGAGGCGCTTGTCGTCGCCGGTCAGCTCGCCCTTCGGCTGGTTGCCCGTCGGGATGATCGCAAAGTGATCGGAGACGCCGCTGTCGTCGAAGATGCGCTTCGCGTTCTCGAGCCCGTCGCGCTGCAGCCGCTGGGCCGCCTGGGCGAACTCCGCGTTCGGCCCGCTCTTCGTGCCCGCAAAGCCCGCCAATACGTCGTCGACCGTCGCCCGGTAGTCGACGGGCAGGCAGCGCGAATCCGTGCGGGGATAGGTCAGGAGCTTGTGGCCTTCGTAGCAGCGCTGGGCCGCCGAGAGGGTGCGGCGGGCGCTCCAGCCGAAGCGGCGGTTGCCCTCGCGCTGGAGGCTGGTCAGGTCGAAGAGCGGCGGAGCGGATTCGCGCGAGGGCTTGCGCGTCTCGCTTGCAAGGCCCGCCTGCCCCTGCACCGCGGCCGCGATCGCCTGGGCCCGCGCCTCGTCGAAGATCCGGTCGTCCTTGCGCTGGTCGTCCTCGTCGGCCTCGAAGCCGGGGTCGAACCAGTTGGCCGTGTAGCTGCTGCCCTCGTGCTCGAAGCTGGCCTCGACCCGCCAGTAGGGCACCGGCACGTGGGCCAGGACCAGGAACTCCTGATCGACGAGCAGCGCCAGGGTCGGCGTCTGGACGCGCCCGGCGGACCAGGCGGTGCGCTCCTTGCGGCTGGCGAAGCGCTTGGTGAGGGCCCGGGTCGCATTCATGCCGATCAGCCAGTCCGACCAGGCCCGGCACTCGGCGGCCTGGGCCAGGCCTTCCATCTCGCTGCCGGGAATCAGGGAGCCGAAGCCGTCGCGGATGGCGTTCGTCGTCATCGACTGGAGCCAGAGCCGGTCGATCGGCTTGTCGACGCCCAGGAACTTGACCACCTCGCGGAAGATCAGCTCGCCTTCCCTGCCCGCGTCGCAAGCGTTGACCAGACGGTCCACGTCGTCTCGCTCGACCAGCTTCTTGATGGTCCGGATCCGATCGCTCTGGCCCTTCTTCTTCTTGAGGGAGAAGGAGTCCGGGATGATGGGCAGGACGTCGAGGGTCCAGCGCTTGAACTTCTCGTCGACCTCCTCGGGCGGCGGCAGCTCGAAGAGGTGACCGACCGCAAAGGTCAACAGGTGGTCTGCGGACTCCCAATAGCCATCGTGCTCCTCGAAGCCTCCGAGCGCCGCGGCGATGTCGCGCGCCACGCTCGGCTTCTCGGTGATGATCAGCGCCTTGGCCACCTCGGCTGTCCCTCTCTCCCCTGACCCCCGCAGGGATCCCCTTCTTTTTTGATCCGCCGGCCCGACCGGGCCGGGCATCCATTAGCCCGCGACCCCGCGAGTGACAAGCGCACCCTCCGGAGATCCCCCAGGGTCGGGGCCGCGCCCCCGGAACTTGAGCCCAGGCATTGCGGGGGCGAGGCCCGTCGGCCAGCCTCGCGCGCTCCCGCGGAGGACCCCTCTTGAGCGATGCCCAACCGATCACCGGCCTGACTTCCGGACAGGTCGCCCCCTACGCATTCTTCTGCGGCGACCCCGCCCGACTCGATCGGATCACCCGGGACTGGGATCGTGCGGAAGAGGTCTGCCAGGTCCGCGAGTACCGCGTGATCACCGGCGAGTGCGGTGGAATCCCCATGTCGGCGGCCTCCCACGGAATCGGCGCCCCGAGCACGGCCATCCTGATGGAGGAGCTGGTCAAGCTGGGCGTCCATACCTTCTTGCGGATCGGCAACAGCGGGGGGCTGGCGCCGGACCTCGAGCTGGGCGACCTGGTCGTCACCACCGGGGCCGTCCGCGACGACGGCACCAGCCGCAGCTACGTGCTGCCCGAGTACCCCGCGGTGGCGGACCACGAGATCGTGGCCGCGCTGCTCGAGGCGGCCCGCGCCCGGCAGACCCGCTGCCGGGCCGGCATCACCTGGAGCCTGGACGCCTTCTACATGCGCAACGCCGTGCTCCTGCCGGACGGCACGATGGGCTCGATGAGCGTCGCCGACTACTGGACCACCGGTCATCCGGACCGCATCGCGGACCTGCGGGCCGCCCGGGTACAGAACTGCGAGATGGAGTCGGGCGTCATCCTCACCCTGGCGGGGCTCTTCGGTGTGCGCGCCGGCTGCATCTGCGTCGTCTCCGACCGCACGCCCTGGCCCGGACCAGCGGAGATCGACCTCGACAACAACATGAGCGAGTGCATCGAGGTCGCCCTGGCCGCGATGACCCGGCTGGCTCGCCGCTAGCGGACGAGCCGGGCCCGAGCTCAGCCCCATTCGCGGGCGAGCCGCTCCTCGAGCCGTCGCGCCTGGCGGTAGAGCCACCAGACCGCGCCATTGGCCAGCGCCAGGCTCGCGAGGACCAGCCACATCGGCGGGCCCCAGACCAGCCCACCGCTGGCGTCGATCTCGATGTGGCGCAGCTGCGCCAGGCACACGAGCGTCGAGGCGAGCACGATCAGGGGAGCCGTACGCCCCCTGCCGAGCCGGTTGGCTCCCTCTGCGTGGTTCGGAATCACAGGATCAGTCCTCCCAGGTGCAAGGCAAAGTCGAAGCTGAAGCCGCCGGTGAGAGCCGCCGAATCCACCCGGATGTCCAGCTGCTTGATCTGGCCGCCAGGGGGTGCGGCCGGAACGGGCGAAGAGCCCGGGCCGGGGCTCGGGCTCGGCCCGGGTCTGGGCCCGGGGCCTGGCGTCTCCAGGCAGCCGCACCCGCCACCGCCCCCGGGGCCACCCGGGTTCGGCGTCTGGATGGCATCGGCGACGAGGGCCGCGACGCCGAGCCCGATCGAGGCGATCCCCAGGCCGAGTGCGACCGCGGGAGAGGCGACCACCAGGCTCGCAGCGCCCACGACGAGCGCTGCGATCGACAGGGCACGCGAGAGGGTGACCTGGTAGCGCCCGTCGGGGTCCCAGTAGTGGACGGGATTGCCGAGCGTGTAGGCGTACTGGTTGACCAGCTGGAAGACCGGGTCGGGCGCGAGGAAGCGCCCGACATCCGGGTCGAGCACCCGATGGCCGAGCAGCAGGAGGCCGCCTGACGCACCGCCCAGCTCCAGGCCGCCGGCCAGGCTCCGATCGTCGACACCGGCCTCGCCGAGCTCCTCGACGCCGCGATAGGCCTGGTAGGCCCTGTGCGATCGCACCCGCCCGGAATCGTCGGTCACGAACTTGACGTTGTTCCTGAAGTCGAGGTGGCGATAGAGGCGTGCGCCGCTCACCAGGTCGATGCGCACCTCTCCCAGATCGATGGCGATCAGGCCGCCGTTCGTGTTGGCCTCGACCCGACCACCGAAACGCCAGGTGCGGTCCACTCCGGCGATCGTGCGCGCCGCAGGGCGGCCCGCGCCATCCCATGTGAAGACGTCCGCCCCGATCGCCCGGATCCGCCCGGCGCCGTCCCAGTCGAGCGTCACCCCATCCCTCGAGATGACGAAGCCGGCCTCGTCATGGGAGTAGACGTGGCCGGGACAGGTCGCCCCGGAACCCTGCGCTGCGGTCTGCAGACGGGATCTCTCGGGGTCGTAGCCGAACTGCCAGTTGGCCACACAGGCCCCGGAGCTCCAGGTCATGCTCGGATTGCTGAGTGCGTCGAACTCCGTCCAGGTGCCATGCGAGAAGTTCGTGATCACCGCGTCCAGGCGCGCGCCCGTCTGACTCCCCACGCCCGTGGCGGTGGCCGGCTGCAGCTGGAAGTTCTCGATGCTGCGGCCCGCCGTCGTGCCGTAGGTATCGGTCACGGCGGTCGCGCACAGGGGCCGGAGCACCAGGCAGCTCGCATCGACCGTCGTGGCCTCGATCAGCTGTCCGGCTCCATCGCGAGAGGTGCTCGAAGCCAGCACCCCGGAGCTTCCGTACCCGAAGCTGCGGATCACGCCGTTGCCGTACTCGACCTGCTCGACCCGCCCGTTCACAGTCTGCCGATCGACGAGGAGCTGCGCTCCGTCCGATACCGTCCGCACGCGCCCGGCCGCGTCGTAGGTCGTCCCGAGCACCCGCACGAAGCCGCTGGCGGTCTCGCCGAAGACCTGGGCCGTGACGCGCGATCGCCCGTCGTAGACGAGCCACAGGTGCTCGCCGCCCGGATAGGTGACGACCTCGGGGCGACCGTAGGCGTCGTAGGTGGTGGTCTCGGAGCCCCCGAGAACGCTGTCGTGCACGCTGATCCGTCGGCCGTCCTGCCAGGTCGTCAGCGCCTCGCTCTCGAGCACGCCACTTCGCAGGATCGCCTCGCGGGTCACCCGCCCGGCGGGATCGAAGCTCCACTCGCGGCGCATGCCGTTGGCGCGCTCGTGGGCCGTGCGCCGGCCGAGGGCATCGTATTCGAAGGTCGTGGTGCGCCAGACGCCGTCGCTCTTGTCCTGGCGTCCGACCAGGCGGCCGAGCCCGTCGTACACGTACGCGCTGTCTCCACCGTAGGGCCGCAAGATCGACGAGCGCCGACCGTCGCTTCGGTTCACGACGACCAGGCTGCGCAGCACCACGGAGGCGGGCGGGCCCTCGGCGAGCACGACCTCCCTCAGGTTGCGGTCTTCGTCGAAGTGACGCCGCGTGATGCCCCCGTGCTGGGGGTCGGCCTGGCTCTCCTCGTCGGGCCCCTGCTCCTGGTTCCCGACCGCGTCGTACACGGCCGTGGCCGATCCTCCGGGCAGGCTCAGTACCGTCGGGTGGCCGTGCTCCCCGTGACCGGAGTAGCCGGAAACGAGCCCGTCGGGCCAGGTGACCTGGCTCAGCAGCTCGTTCGCGCCATAGGCGAAGGAGGTCGCTTCGCCCGCTCCGTTGCGCCATTGGATCAGGCGCCCGGCCCCGTCGTAGAGGCGCTCTTCGATCAGCCCCAGGGCATCCTCCACGCGGGCGATGGGACGCTCGAAGGGACGCGTGCGATCCACGGCTCCCTGGGCGTAGCTGATCTCGGTCACGTGACCGCTCGGCGACGTCACCGTCGCCGGGTCGTCATCCTGCCAGGTCCAGCGGAGCTCGGTGCCGTCCGGAGCGGTCCGGCGCTCGGGCCGCGGCGTGGCCTCCGCGTAGCTCCAGGTCGTCACCTCCCCGGCGCCATTCTCCCAGGAGAGAACCCGTCGCAGCCCGTCGAATCGGATCCGCGTGAGCGCGCCCATCGGGTCCACGAGCTCCGTCGTGTAGGGGACCGAGTCCAGGTAGCTGAAGCGCCAGGTGGGGGTGCCCGGGCCGATCCGGCGGAGCTCCTTCACCCGATCCTCGGCGTCGTGGTCGATCTCGATCCTCTCGCCCTCGGAGTTCGTGATCGAGGCGAGCTGGCCGCCCGTGTACGAGTAGCGGAAGCCGGCCCACCCACTCGCCGTATCCAGGCCGTCGCGGGCCGTCGTGAGCTGGCCGGCCGCATCGTAGGCGAAGTCCGCGCTGCGTCCGGCCCGGTCGGTGATCAGGACGACACGTCCCTCGGTGTCGCGCTGCAGGAGGAAGACCGGACTGCAGGAGCCGGGAGCCGTGCATTGGTCGATGCCAACCAGGCGTGCCTCTCCTGCCACCTGCTGGCGGACGAACTCGAGGCTCGGGTAGCTGCTGCTCGCCCAGTGGATGCGCGCCACGTCACCCCCGGCATCGAACTCGTGGAGCCAGCCGCCCTTGGTGCGCAGCGTGGCGGCGTCGACGAAGACCCAGCCACTGCCCGGGATCGTCTGCCCGGACTGCAGGCCTGCGGCGTCGAGCTGCGCGCCGCTGCCATCGACGAGGTGTTGGCCGTCGAAGCGGAGATCGAAGCTCCAGCGCCAGGCCCGCTCGGCCGAGTTCCAGACGGCCCCGATCTCCCAGGTACCCAGATGCGTGTCGATCGAGAGATCGACCCGGCGGAACATCCCGTTTCCCCCGGCCGCGTTGACCGTGCCGCCTGGCACCGGCACGTGGGCCAACCGCTGGTAGGCCACGTCACCGGCGGCCGGAGGCGGCATCGGAGAGCCGGGGCAGGCCAGGACCAACAGGGTGAGAAGGGTCAGGGCGAGAGCCGAAGACCACCGCAGGTTGGGCATCGCGCGCTCCACCGGGACCGGCGGGGTGCGCAGCGGACCCTTGCAGATGCCGTGCCTCGCCCCGACGACCCCTCGCGCACGCAGACGAGCCTCCGCGAGGCCCCGCGACCCCCGCGTTCGCCCGCGTCGCCCCCAGGCGGGGCGGACACGAACGGACGAACGGGCGAAAGGGGACGAGGTCGGGGAATCTGCCGGTTCGCTCGTTCTGGTGCGGCCGGCCGGCTGGCGCCGCTTCGCTTCTCCTCCTGGGATCGCGGGGCGGCGGGCACCCTACGCTCATGGCTCGGCCGGGACACCCTACTTCCGGCGTTGCGTGGACGCAGTGTCGCCTCCGCGGCTGACGCCGCAGGCGACCTGGCCCAGCGGCCCGCGAGCCTGCCTGCGCTCTACTTCGCTACGGGTGCCCGCCGCCCCGCGATCAACACCGACG
>NYZB01000052.1 GCA_002687015.1 Deltaproteobacteria bacterium | reverse complement strand
CCCTGGTGTCGGAGGCGCGGGAGCGGCCTGGGGGGCGGGTGCATGCGGTGGCGTGGCCGCATACCTGGCTGTTGCAGGAGGGGTGGCGCGCAGGTGGGGGATTGCTGGATCCAGCGGAGTGCCCGGGCTGACCTAGCGAGCCGCGTCCGACGATCTCGCCAGCCAGGAAACGCCCCGTACCCCGGCCGGCGCACCGCGCACCAAGGCCCTCTTTCCCTCACCAACCCTCCGGCAACCACCCTGCTGGCACTGCCACGCGGTCTCGCGTTCAGCGAGCGTATGCTCGCATGGACGCGTGGGTGATCTCGCAGGATGGCTCCGGCCCGGCGGGCTCTAGGGGGCGGCGTCGTCGCGCTCCGAGAGGAAGCGCAGCAGATAGGGGACGGCGAGCTTCATGACGTCGGTTTCGGGGGAGATCTCGCGGCCGAGGCCGAACACGTAGGAGAGGGTCTTGGCGTAGAGGAGGAGCTGGGCAGGAAGGCGGAGGCCGGGGGTTTCGTAGAGGAGGGTGGTCGCTTCGTCCTTGAGGGCGAGGATGCGGTCGCCGGCGAGGCCGAGGGCTCCTCCGGCCTCGCCGCGGAGGCGCTCGAACATCGAGCCCACGGCCTTGCGGACCTCGGCTTCGTGACCGGGCTCGATCATGTCCATGCGATCCATGCCCGCCAGGAAGGCGTCGAGGTCGGCCTTCAGCACGGCGTAGATGCCCTGGCGCAGCTCGCGACGCAGCTCCGGGTCGAGCCGCTGGGAGAGGCCGAAGTCGACGAAGAGCACGCGGGGTGCGCTCGTTGCGGAGGGCTCGTCGATGACGAAGAGGTTTCCGGCGTGGGGATCCGCGTGGAAGAGCCCGTCGACGAAGATCTGTCGGGAGTAGGCGCGCACGAGGTGCTCGAGCACCTCGGCCATGGGGACGGACCGGGCGCGCAGCTCGTCCGGCTGCTGGAGGGAGAGGGTCGGATACCACGCCATCGTGAGGACCCGGCCCGTCGAGTGGGAGTCGATCACCTCCGGGACCACGAGCTGCGGATCGTCGTCCAGATGGCTTGCGATCTCCCGGGCCATCGAGGCTTCTCGCCGGAAGTCGAGCTCCTCCCGAAAGCTCCGGGCGAACTCGGCGAAGAGCCCGGTCGCGCCGGACTCGGGGAGCATTCGGCGGAGCACCCTCTCGAGCAGGGCCAGGTCGCCGGTCGCCGTGCTGCGCAGCCACGGGTACTGGACCTTGACGGCGACCTCCCTCCCGTCCGGCAGCCGCCCCCTGTGAACCTGGGCGATCGAGGCCGCCCCGAGCGGTTCCGGATCGAGGGTCGCGAAGACCTCGTCCAGGGGCTGCTGGAACTCCGCGCGCAGGAGCTCTGCGATGCGCCAGAAGGGGAGGGGCGGAACTCGATCGCGGAGGGCCGTGAGGTGCTCGCGGGTCTCCGGCTGCACGGCATCGACCCGCAGACCGGCGAGCTGGCCGAGCTTGGCGAAGGGGCCTTTCAGCCGGCCCAGAGCGCCGGCGAGCCGGGCCGGGTCGCGCTGCGCACCGGCCACGGCCAGCCATGCGAGCTCGAGCCACGGGGTGACACCCCTCCGGCGCAGCCACTCTCCGGCCCGGTAGGTGCCGCGCCGCCAGGCTGTCGGCCGCGAATCCTGGGACGGAACGAGCATGGCGCCGAACGCTAGCCGACTCGCAGCCGCGGACCCGCCGCCGTCGCGATCCACGGCATTCGAGGTGTCCGGCCCACGGCGTCGGCCGGCGAATCGCCGCAAGGGGCGCCGGTGTCGAGTCCCCGCATGCCCGACTTCCCTGGGGGTGTAGGCGGGAGTTCGCTGCCCCCGGGGTTGCGGCGTGGTAGCATGCCCCGTCCCAGGTTGGCCGGTCTGGGGGCCGGTCGCGTTCTCATCCGATCCCATTTCGAAGGTGCCCGACCATGCTCAGTCGACGTCCGCTCAGCCTGCTCGCCGCGATCCTGCTCTGCACGGTCGCCTGCCACGAGGTTCATTTCGAGCCTCGCAGCGGAGTGGGGGAGATCGACATCCTCGACGACCTGTTCGCCGTGTCCGCGGTGGACGAGAACCTGGTCCTGGCGTCGGGCTACTGGGGTGCGATCTATCGCAGCGAGGACGGCGGCCAGAGCTGGCTCAAGTCGGACACCGGGGTCAAGTCGCTGATCTACGACGTCAGCATGGCCGACCAGTACTACGGGTGGGCCGTCGGCCAGCTGGGGTTGGTCCTCCGCACCGAGGACGGCGGCAAGACCTGGGCGAAGCAGAGCACCCCGAAGGACGACCAGGGCGTTCATCTCTTCTCCGTCCAGTCCGTAGGGCCCCAGGAGGCCATCGCCGTCGGCGAGTGGGGCACGATCATCGTGACCAGGGACGGCGGCAAGACCTGGCGAGACGATTCGCTCACCGTCGACGAGACCCACCCCCAGTTCGTGTGGCTCTCGATCTTCGACCAGGAGCGCGTGCGCAAGGGCGAGCCCGTCTTCGAGGACGTGGGCTTGAACGACGTCTCCTGCCTGTCGAGCAACACCCAGCACTGCTGGGTGATCGGTGAGTTCGCGTACCTCTTCCGCAGCGAGAACGGTGGAGAGAACTGGGAGCGTGGCGAGATCCTCTCGGGCATCAAGGTCGACCCGATCCAGCTCGACTACAACTCGATCGAGATCACCGACGCCGACCGGGAGCTGATCGGTGAGTTCTCTCGCCAGATCGCGGACCAGCAGCACCTGAACATCGCGATCGAGCCGCGCGTCTCCGCCAGGGAGATCGCGAACTTCGGCAAGGAGTCCGATCCCTTCCCGCTCTTCGAGATCGTCGAGGCGCGCGTCCAGGAGGTGCAGTCCGCGATCGAAGCCGCTGGCATCCTGTCGGACCGGATCCGCCGCCGAGGCGCGCCCCCCTGGGACTACGAGGACTTCCTGGCCGAGGATCCCGAGTTCCTGAGCCGCTACTTCGAGGGGCGCAAGCGGGACTCGCCCCAGATCGAGGTGAACATCGCCCAGAACCCCTACCTGTTCGCCGTGCGCTTCGCGGACGAGAACGACGGCTACATCTCGGGCCTGGGTGGCGTGGTGCTGCGCAGCCGGGACGGCGGGCGAACCTGGCGCTACGAGGACATCGGCCGGAAGATGGCCGTCTTCTCCGTCGAGCCCCTCACTCCCGACCGCGCGGTGATCGTCGGGGAGAAGGGCCTCCTGCGCATCACGACCGACAGCGGAAAGACCTGGGAGGAGTCGAACGACACGATCTTCGACACCATCTTCACCTTCATGCGGGACGTCGACTTCGTCGGCAACACCGGATACGTCGTGGGCCAGCGGGGCATGATCCTGCGCAGCGACGACGGTGGATCCAGCTGGCGCGCCGTCACGCCCACCAAGAGCCTGAACCTGGCGGACGCCCACTGAGCCAGGCCCCAGATAGATTCCCCTTTCGTCCCCGCGGGGCCCGCTATGCTCAAGGCGCCCGGCGGCGGCGCCGATTCCACAGGTGAAAGGGGAGTGCCATGGTCGAGGCGGGGCCCCGTCCTCGCATCCTGGTCGTCGACGACAGCCGGTACTACCGGGAGCTCGCCAAGGACGTGCTGGCCTCGCGAGCCGCGGTCGAGTGCTGCGCCGACGGTCGACAGGCGTTGGCCGCGTTGGAGCGCGAGCCGGCGGACCTCGTCCTGTCGGATCTCTCCATGCCCGGGCTGTCCGGGCTCGACCTGCTGGCGCGTGTCCAGCGGGAGCATCCCGGGACCGATTTCATCCTCGTGACCGCGCACGCTTCGGTCGACAGCGCGGTCGAGGCGCTGCGGATGGGCGCGGTCGACTACCTCCAGAAGCCCGTGCGGGCTTCGGACCTGATCCTGGTCACCGAGCGCACGATGGCACGCCGGGGTCTCCTGGCCGAGAACCGCCGCCTCCGCGATGAGGTGATGGTCTTCGAGGCCTGCAAGACGCTCACCTCCTGTCTCGAGCCCGAAGACGTGTTCGCGGTAGGCCTCGACCTGGCCGTACAAGCGGCTGGAGCGACGACCGGCTTCTGTACCTACTCGCGGCCCTCGCGTCCGGCCGCGGACGGCTTCCATGCGCGCGGGTTGAGCGACTCCCACGAGGCGCCCCTGCGGGAGTACCTGATGCGGGGCAAGCGACTGGCGCTCGAGGAGGACGACGAGCCCAGTCGGCAGAGCGAAGGTCCGCTGGTCGATGCGCTTCGTGAAGCGCAGATTCCCGTCGAAGAGGTGCTCCTGGTGCCCGTGCGGGGTTCGGAGACGGAGAGCGGGTACTTCTGCATCATCTCGCCCGAGGGGGCGTTCGGCGGGGCCTCCGTCGAGCGCGCGTCGATCGTCGCCGGCTTCGCCGCGGTCGCTCTCCAGAATGCCGAGCGCTTCCGCCGCGCAAGGGAGCGCGCCTTCGTCGACGACGTGACGGAGCTGTACAACGCTCGCTACCTGCTCGAAGCGATCGAGCGGGAGGTGCGCCGGGCCGAGCGGTACGGCAACGCCCTCTCCCTGGTCTTCCTGGACCTCGACCGGTTCAAGCTCGTCAACGACCGGCACGGGCATCTGGTGGGCTCCGGCGCCCTGCGCCAGCTCTCCCAGGTGCTGCTGCAATGCGTTCGGACCGTCGACACCGTGGCTCGCTACGGAGGAGACGAGTTCACGATGGTCCTCGTCGACACGGACGAGGACGTGGCCCGCACCATTGCCGAGCGCATTCGGACGGCCGTCGAGTCCACCCCCTTCGAGGCTTCTGGAGGCGAGACCCTCCATGTGACCTGTAGCCTGGGCATCGCCACCTACCCCTCCCACGGGTCGACCCGCGAAGAGCTCCTCGATGCCGCTGACAAGGCCATGTACAGGGCCAAGTCCGAAGGCCGGAACCGGGTCTGCTCCGCGAGTGATCTGTAGGCCCGGGCCGCGGGTCCCGGGATCCCCTCGAGAGGGGCGCCTCCTCCCCCGCAAGGGACCGGCTGCGCCGCGGGCAGCTCCGATTTGGCAGCGGCCCAACCCTCTGCTAACCAACCTCGCGATTTCAAAGCCATTTTTCGGCTTCCCGCGAGAGGCATCGTGACGGACGACGGGCCCAGCACAAGCGCCCGAGGTGCGCGCCAGGAGATCCGGCTCGACGGAATGGGTGGCCTGCGTCGCACCCACGGCTGTGGCGAGGTGGGCACCGGGCTCGTCGATCAGGAGGTGGTCGTCGCGGGCTGGGTCCACGGCCATCGAGACCACGGGGGCGTCATCTTCGCGGACCTGCGGGACCGGACGGGGCTCCTCCAGGTGGTCTTCCGGCCCGACGCCTCGCCGGAGGTTCACCAGCGCGCCGACGAGCTGCGCACGGAGTTCGTGATCATCGCACGCGGTCGGGTGATGCGACGGGAAGAGGGCAACGTCAACCCGGAGCTCCCGACGGGCGAGGTCGAGGTGGAGGCGAGCGAGCTCAGGGTCTTGAACTCGGCGGTGCCGCCGCCCTTCCCGATCGAAGAGGAGGCCGGCGTCGACGAGAGCATCCGGCTGCGTCACCGCATCCACGACCTGCGCCGTCCGCCCCTGCAACGCACCCTCGAGATGCGCAGTCGCCTGGCCCAGGTCTTCCGCAGGAGCCTCTGCGAGCTGGGCTTCCTCGAGATCGAGACACCGATCCTCGCCAAGGCCACCCCGGAAGGCGCGCGTGACTTCCTGGTGCCCAGCCGCCTCCAGCCGGGCGAGTTCTACGCCCTGCCGCAGTCGCCCCAGATCATGAAGCAGCTCTTCATGATCTCGGGCTTCGACCGCTACTTCCAGATCGCGCGCTGCTTTCGGGACGAGGACCAACGGGCGGACCGCCAGCTCGAGTTCACCCAGGTCGACCTGGAGATGTCCTTCGTGGGCGTCGACGACGTGCTGGAGGTGCTCGAGGAGGTCACCTGGCAGGCCTGCAAGGAGGGCGGGGGCGTGGAGCTCCCCCGGCCCTTCCCCCGGATGGGCTATGCGGAGGCGATGGCCCGCTACGGCGTCGATCGTCCGGACACGCGCATCCAGCTCGAGCTGATCGAGCTGACCGAGCTGTTCCGGACCAGCGAGTTCCGCGCCTTCCGCGGGGTCGTCGACGGCGGCGGGATCGTGAAGTGCCTGCCCGTCCACGACGCCGACGAGCTCTCGCGCGGCGACATCGATCGTCTCGAGAGCTTCGTCAAGAAGGAGCTGGGAGCCAGGGGCCTGGCCTGGATCCGGGTGACCGGGGACGGGACCTGGCAGTCGCCGATCGTGAAGTTCCTCTCCGACGCGGAGCGCGAGGCCATCCAGGCCGCGAGCGAGGCCCGTCCCGGAAGCCTGCTCTTCTTCCAGGCCGACAGTGCGGCTCGTGCCAACGCGATCCTCGCCAGGCTGCGCGTCGATCTGGGGCAGCGCCTGGGCCGTATGGACGGCCGCCCATGGGATCCTCTCTTCGTGGTGGATTTCCCACTCTTCCTGAGCGAGGAGCCCGGGGAGCTGACCTACATGCACATGCCCTTCGTGGCCCCGATGGACGAGGATCTTCCGCTTCTCGATTCCGAGCCCGAGAGGGTGCGTGCCACTCACTACGACGTCGTGCTCAACGGAGTCGAGTTGGGCTCGGGCAGCCTGCGAAACCACAGGGCGGAGGTCCAGCGCCGAATTCTCGACCTGCTCGGCTACTCCAAGGAGGAGATGGAGGCGCGCTTTGGCTTTCTCCTCAACGCCCTGGATGCAGGCGCGCCGCCCCACGGCGGCTTTGCGTTCGGTTACGATCGCCTGGTGATGGTGTTGTCCGGGGCCGAGAGCTTGCGCGATGTGGTCGCCTTCCCCAAGACCCAGCGCGGCCAGGATCTCCTGATGGACGCCCCTTCCCCGATCGACCGCGACCAGCTCGAGGAGCTCCGGCTGCGGATCGTGCGGGAACGCAAGGGCCAGTAGTGGTGAGGCCCTGGCTCGGAGGTCTGGTCCTGCTCGTCGCCGCGCTCGGGACGGCGGCGGAGCCGGCCGAGGGCCGCACCCACACGGTCCAGGCCGGCGAGACCCTCTGGCAGATCGCGAAGCGGACCGTTGGAGACGCCACCCTCTGGCCGGCCCTCTACCTCGCCAATCGGGACCAGATCAAGGACCCGTCCCGCGTCTACCCGGGCCAGCAGCTGGCGATCCCGGAGATCGACCCGCAGCGGGCACCGGAGCTACGACGCGAGGCGGCCACCCTCACGACCCAGTGAGCGGAGCCACCCGGGCCCGCCAGGCGCAGGTGCTGCTGATCGGCGGGGGCATCAACGGCACCGGCATCGCCCGGGACCTGGCCCTGCGTGGGGTTTCGGTGCTGCTCGTCGAGCGCCGGGAGATCGGCTCCGGCACGTCCTGGGCTTCGTCCGGGATGATCCACGGCGGCCTCCGCTACCTCCAGCAGGATCCCGAGGTCACCCATCACTCGTGCCTCGATTCCGGAGCGATCCAGCGCATCGCACCTCACCTGGTGTTCCGGATTCCCTTCCTGATGCCGATCTTCGCCGACGATCCGATCGGGCCCGAGCTGGTCGAAGTCGGCCTCGAGATGTACGACGCCTACCAGCCTCTCAAGAACGGCCGGCCCCACACCCGCCTGACGCCGGCGCAGGCCCTGGAGCTGGAGCCCGCGCTCTCCGACCGGCTCGAGTGTGCGTTCACCCTGGACGAATGGGGGGTCGACGCCGCGCGGCTCTGCGTGGCGAATGCGCTCGACGCGACGGGCCACGGGGCACGGGTGCTCACCCACACCGAGGCCCTGGCGCCGCTCCTGTCCGGCACCGGAGAGGTCGTGGGCGCGACCGTGCGGGACACCCTCACCGGTGAGCGCTTCGACGTGCACGCCGACCTGACCCTCAATGCCGCTGGGCCCTGGGTGCCGCAGGTGGCCGAGATGATGGGCGAGAGCGTGATTCAGAGGCCCGGCAAGGGCATCCACCTGGTCTTCGAGCGCCGCGTTTCGAATCTGGCGATCTATGCCAAGGGGGTGGACGGCCGCGACATGTTCACGTTTCCCCACGAACAGAACTCGATGGCGGGAACGACGGACGACGACTACTACGGCGACCTGGATCGGATCGATACCACCGAGGACGAGGTGGCCTACGTCCTCCAGGCGATGGAGCGCTCGATCCCGACGATCCGCCACCACCGCATCACGCACACGATCCAGGGCGTGCGGCCCACGATGTACGGTTTCGGCTCCTACGAGGACGAGCTGTCGCGGGACTACGCGATCATCGACCATGGCCGCGAGGGGCAGGCGCAGGGCCTCTTCACGATCACGGGCGGCAAGCTGGCCGCCTACCGTCTGATGGCCGAGGATGCCGCCGATCAGCTCTGCGCAAGGCTCGGCAACCGCGAGCCCTGTCGTACCGCCGAGCTCCCCCTGCCCGGCGGAGAGGAGGAGGCCGACGTCGGCGCGTTGGCGACCCGGCATGCCATAGGCCTGCCCGCTGCCCTGCGTCTGGCCTTCCGCCACGGGAGCCGCGCTGACGAGGTTCTCGCCGGCGCCGACCCGGAGCTGCGGCCGGCCAAGCTGGTCTGCGCCTGTGAGCCCGTCCTCGACACCGAGCTGCGTCACGTGGCGCGGACCGAGGGGCTGCGCAAGCTCTCGGATTGCCAGCTGCGCGTGCGCCTCGGCGTGGGCGCCTGTCAGGGGAGCGGCTGTGGAGCCTCGGCCGCCGGGGTGCTGGCCGAGGAGCTGGGATGGGATGCCGAGCGAACGATCCACGAGCTCGCCGAGCTGGCGGCCCTGCGCTGGCGTGCCGTCGCTCCCGTCCTGGAGGGCGCCCAGGTGACGGCCATGGAGGTCCACCGCTCGGTCCACTTCGGCATGATCGGAATGAGCGGAGACCTCCCGTGAGGCCCGCGGTCTCGTGACGGGCAGGGCCCTCGTGTGAGGCCCGTGGTCTCGTGACGGGCAGGGCCCTCGTCGTGGGAGGCGGCCTGGCCGGCTGCGCGGCGGCGCTCGAGCTGGCCCGGGCCGGTCATCCCGTGCGGCTCCTGGCGGCGGGTCCGGGCGCGACCGCCATGACCGGCGGTTCTCTCGACGTGGCCGCGGCTTCCCCCGGTGTCCCCCATCTCCCCTGGCGGGATCCGCTGCGGGGGACGGCGCTGGCAACCGATGGGCGCCTGGGCTTCCTGCTCTCTGGAGCGAGCCTGCATCCCTACACCCGGCTCCACGGGGCCGGGGGCCGGGACGAGCTGGTCGCTGCAGCCCGTGACGCCGTGGATCGGCTGCGCAGTTGGCTCGCCCCCAGCCAGCTCGGCGTCGAGGGCGATCTCGGAACGAACCGGCTGCTGCCGACCGCCCAGGGCACGCTCCGCATCACCGACCACGCCTTGAGCGGGCCGGCGGAGGCGGACCTCACCGGAAGCTCCCGGGTGCTGATCGCGGAGGCTCCCGGCGTCGAGGGTTGGGACGCGCGCGGCTGCGCGCGCACGCTGATCCACGAGATCGAGGCGCTCGGTCTGGGACCGCTGCCGGTGGAAGTGGTGGCCCTGCGACGACCGCTCAGCCGCGGAGCCCAGACGGCGGCCCGCGTGGCGGCCCGCCTCGACGGCCCCGACGGAGACCGCATCCTGACCGAAGCCCTGCACGGGATCGGCACGGCAGGAGAGGTCGTGCTGCTGCCGCAGGTCGTGGGCCTGCGCCGGACCCGCGAGCGGCTCCGGGGCTTGGCCACGGGGGGACGGCGGGTCGGCGAGGTGATCGCCTTTCCGCCGCACGCCCTCGCGGGCTACCGGCTCCAGTGCGCGCTCGATGCCGCCCTCGCGGCGGCCGAGGTCGAGGTGATCCGCGCTCGCGCGGGCCAGGTGCGGGTCGACGGCGAGCGCTACCGGGTCGATCCGGCGGCCGGCCAGTCGTTTCCGGTGCAGGAGGCCGATGCGCTCGTGCTGGCGACGGGTCGTTTCGTGGGCGGTGGCCTGGTCGCCGGCCCGGAGGGTGTCCGGGAACCCCTGCTCGGTCTGCCTCTGAGCGATCCCGAAGGTCGACGGGTCGATGGCATCCCCGCCCATCGCAGCGTGAGGAAGGGCTACGGCAACCCCCAGCCCCTCTACTCCGCCGGGGTCATGGTGGACGAGGAGCTGCGCCCCGTGGCCGCGCCGGGTCGGGGGCTCTGGGCAGCGGGGGAGTGGATCGGTGGCTTCGATCCGGCGCGGGAACGCACCGGGCTGGGAACCGCCCTGATCACGGGTGTGGCCGCGGGTCGACGGGCTGCCGCCCACCTGGATGCGGGCGCGCCATGAGGGGCTACCGCGGGATCTTCCACGAGTTCACGCACACGGGTTCGTGGCGCGCACTGGCCCTCCAGCTGCGCACGGGGATCGTCCACGTCGCGAGGCAGCTCGCTGGCCGGCGCGACGACGGCGATCCCCTCGCGCGCTTCTTCGACAACTACGGTCCCGATGGCGTGCGTCCGGCGTCGCCGGTGGACCGGATGCTCCGCCTCGATGCCCAGGCCTGCCTGGTATGCGGCCTCTGCAGCGTGGCCTGTGCGGCGGCGGGCGGTGAGCCCCGCCTGGATCCCCGGGACGCGGTGGTGGCGGCCTCCCGGCTCCACATCGAGTGGCGCCGACTGGGGCTCGAAGGGACGGCCGGGAGCGCCTGCGCGGGCTGCGCCGCCTGCGACGCTGCCTGTCCCCAGGGCATCCCCATCCACGAGGTCCAGGAGGCGCTGGCCGCTGGACCCGGAAAGGGCTGACGGGCCTTCGACGGGATGCGGTCGGCTCCGGGATCGGCTACATCGCCCCCGCATGGCGAATCCAGGACATGGCGTCCTCCTCGCCGACATGGGCTTTGGCCCGGGAGACCCCCGACAATGGCACGACCCAAGATCGCACTCATCGGCGGCGGCAACATCGGCGCCGTGCTCGCAGAGCAAGCGGCCTATCGCGAGCTCGGAGACGTCGTGATCTTCGACGTCGTCGAAGGCATGCCCCAGGGCAAGGCCCTCGACATGGCCGAGGGAGCCCCGCTGCAGGGCTCGGACGCCAGGATCGAAGGCACGAACAGCTACGCCGACATCGCCGGCGCGGACGTGGTGATCATCACCGCTGGCCTCGCACGCAAGCCCGGCATGTCCCGGGACGATCTGCTCAACACGAATCTCTCGATCATGAAGCAGGTCGCCCAGGGAGTGCGCGACAACGCTCCCGACGCGTACGTGATCGTGATCTCGAATCCGCTCGACGCCATGGTCTACACCTTCAAGGAGGTCTCCGGCTTCCCCAAGAACCGCGTCGTGGGAATGGCCGGCGTGCTCGACTCGACCCGCTTCCGCAGCTTCGTGGCCTGGGAGCTGGGCGTCTCGGTGCAGGACGTGACCGCGCTGGTTCTCGGCGGTCACGGCGACACCATGGTGCCGCTGGTTCGCTACTGCACGGTTGCCGGCATCCCGCTCACCCAGCTGCTCTCGGCCGACAAGATCGATGCCATCGTCGAGCGCACCAAGGGCGCAGGGGGCGAGGTGGTGGCCCTCCTCAAGACCGGCTCGGCCTTCGTCTCGCCGGCCGTCAGCGCGCTGGAGATGGCCGCGTCGATCCTGAATGACAAGAAGCGCGTGCTGGCCTGTG
>NYZB01000051.1 GCA_002687015.1 Deltaproteobacteria bacterium | reverse complement strand
GGCGCTCCCTGGGAGCGGTCAAGCTGGCGCTCCCTGGGAGCGGTCAAGCTGGCGCTCCCTGGGAGCGGTCAAGCTGGCGCTCCTCGGCTCTCGGCTAGCCTGCCCCCATGACCGAAGCCACCGAGATCGTCGGACCCAGCTCCCACTTCTACGTCTCCCAGCGCCTGCGGCTCCACTACGTCGATTGGGGGAACGACGGCGCGCCTCCCCTGCTCCTGATCCACGGCGGCAAGGATCACGCCCGCAGCTGGGATCCGATCGCCCGCGAGCTGCGCCGCGACTGGCACGTCATCGCCCCGGATCTGCGCGGCCACGGCGACAGCGCCTGGGCGATCGGGGGCACCTACGGGCTTCCGGACTTCGTCCTCGACATCGCCCAGCTCGTGGAGGCGCTCGAGCTGGCGCCCCTGACGATCGTCTCCCACTCACTGGGCGGAGCCGTGGCCCTGCACTATGCGGGCATCTACCCCGAGAAGGTGTCGCGGCTCGTCGCGATCGAAGGCCTGGGCCCCGCGCCCGAGCTGGCGCGTCGGATGGCCGGGACACCCGCGGCCGAGCGCTTCCAGAAGTGGATTGGCTCGATGCAGGAGCTCGCCTCGCGGAACCCGAGGCGCTACGCGTCGATCGACGAGGCGGCCGCCCGGATGCAGCAGGTCAACTCCTTCCTTCCTCCCGACCTGGCCCGCCATCTCACCATCCACGGCGTGGCGCGCAACGAGGACCACACCTTCAGCTGGAAGTTCGACAACTACGTGCGAGCCTTCTCGCCCCTTCGCCTGCCTGGCGAAGAGGTCCGTGGCCTCTGGGCTCGGATCACCTGCCCGGTGCTCCTGGTCCGCGGCACCGAGAGCTGGGCCAGTGACCCCGCGCTGGACAAGCGCATCGAGAGCTTCCAGGACGCCCGCCTTGTGAACATCGAGGAGGCCGGCCACTGGGTCCACCACGACCAGCCCGGGGCCTTCCTGTCCGCTGTCCGCGGCTTCCTGGCGGGGCGCTCGTGAATCGCGCGGGCTAGGGGTAGTAGACGAGCAGGGCGTCGCCGAAGGCCGCCGGCCGTTTCTCCCCCTCGATTTCGAAGCGCATCGTCAGCGTGGCGCGGACGGCGCCGCCCGGCAGGTCGCGCAGGGCCTTCAGGGTGGCGCGCATCCGCAGGCGGGCGCCCGCGGGTACCGGCGTGCGGAAGCGCATCCGCTCGATGCCCGGGTTCACCAGCATGCGTGCGCCCCGCACCTCCACGATCTGCGAGAGCAGGTGCGGGGCCAGGGAGGCGGTCAGGTGCCCATGGGCGATCGTGCCGCCGAAGGGGGATTCGCGCCTGGCCCGCTCCGGGTCCACGTGGATCCACTGGCGATCCCCCGTGGCCTCGGCGAACAGGTCGATCCGCTTCTGGCTGATCTCGATCCAGTCCGAGACGCCGAGTTCGGTCCCGACGAGTGGCTTCAAAGACTGGATGTCCGGGACGATGAGCTTCGACATGGGGGAGGGGCGCAGCATAGCCCGCGGTCCGGGCTGCGGCCGCCGGACTGGCGCCTCGAAGGGGCGGAGAGGATGATCCGGTCCGTGTCGCCGAAGCTCCGGATCGGATTGCGCATCGATCCCCGCCTCCCCTCGTCGGGCGGCGAGGCGGGCGAGCGGCTCGCCGCGTTGCTCGAGGCCGCGCCTACCATCGAGGCTTCCGGATTCGACGTGCTGTGGGTGGCCGAGCGCCCGACCTCGCACGAGGCCCTGCTCCCCTCCGCCCTGGTGCTCTGTGCCGCTCTGGCCGCGCGCACCCAGACCCTGCGGATCGCAACGGGCCTGCTTCCCCTTCCTCTCTACCACCCGTTCCGGATCGCCGAGGACGCCGCCGTGGTGGACGGGCTCTCCGACGGCCGCTTCGAGCTCGGTGTCGGCCTCGGCAGCGACCCCGATGCCCTGGCGCGCTTCGGGGTCGACGCGGAAGAGCGAGCCGAGCGCTTCGAGGAGGCCCTCGAGATGGTCCAGCGGGCATGGGCCGGCGGGCCAGTCGAGTTCGAGGGGCGCCACTTCGCCTCCGAGGGCCTCGAGGTGCATCCGCAGCCGGTCCAGCCGGGCGGCCCGCCGCTCTGGATCGGCGCGACGGCGCCTGCTGCCCAGCGCCGCGCCGCGAGCCGGCAGAGCGGACTGATGCTGCGCGTCGACGCGTCGCCGGAGCCCTACCTGGAGACCTGGCGAAGGGAGCACGCGGGCTCATCCTCCGCGGTGCCGCGCCTCGCGTGGCTCCTCGGTACGGGAGACGAGCTCGTGCCGCCGGGCGAGCCCCTGGCCGACGCGGGCCCGCTCGAGCTGGATGCCGTGCTCCCCTTGCCAGCGGATCTCTCGGCTGCCGAGCTCGGGCCCGCGATCGGCGATCTCGCCGACCGGGCGGGCCAGATCCGCCGCTCGTTCGGCTGAGCCCTCCCGTATACTCCCGTCTTCGAGGGGAGATCCCACCCCGCCGAAGGGGAGTGGGAAGCTCCACGTGGATGGGAGGGGCGACGTGAAGACGCGATGGCACACCGTGGCGGCGCTGTGGGTCCTGGCAGTGATGTTCGCCGGAGTGGCGGCCGCCGACGAGCCCGTGGGCGAGAACGAAGAGGGGGCCGCCCCCGACAGCAGCGCCGACGAGGCCTGGGGGGTCCCCGAGCCCGATTCCTGTGCGCCCAAGGGCGGCCTGCTGGGCGGCCCCCGCACCAGCGCCGAGGACGCGCCTCCTTCCCTGCCCTTCTCCCCGGGCGACGTGTTCGAGATGGAGGGCATCGAGGTCCTGAAGAACTTCCTGCCCGAGTTCCTCTGGCCGTACAGGGACCGGTTCTTCTACGACGGCATGCGCCTCGAGATCGGACCCTGCTTCCGCGACTACGGTCCGCCTGCCTTCTATGGGGACGCGACCGAGAAGTTCCGCGGCCAGGCCAGGCTCGACGACGACGGCGGCCTCGTCGACTACACCGCAGGGCAGCCCTTCGCGGCCGCCGACCTCGATCCGGAGGATCCGAAGGCCGGCGACAAGTGGCTCTGGAACGTCGAGTTCCGTTACCAGGCCGCTGGATTTCGCGGACCCTTCCGGATGACCGACCTGGTGGGGCGGACGGGCCGCGCCGAGCCCTTCGAAGGCGAGATGTTCAAGCTGCAGATGGCGCACCGCGCCGATCGGGCCGAGGATGACTACGTCGCGCCCGGGGCCCGCAAGAAGCACTTCGTCGCGGGCGGCATCTTCTTCAAGCCCTTCGATGCGCGCGAGAACTCCTGGCGTCAGTTCCGCGACCTCAAGCACGAGGTGGAACCCAAACGCTCGGACGATCTGCACGCCTACCTCCCGCAGTGGCGCCGGGTGCGGAGGATCAGCGCCAGCCAGGTCGAGGGGCTCTACATGCCCTCCTTCTCGGTGGGCGTCGTCCCGAACCAGCAGCTCATCGTGGGCGGCTCCGGCGGCGGTGGCTCCGCCGCCGCGGCCGGTGGCGTGAGCGGGGTGGGCGGCACGGTGCAGAACAAGCGCAGCGGCTACGAGGGCCTGGTCTTCCGGCCACTGCTCTACGACAGCCAGGTGCTCGGTCTGCACGACGTGCTGGCGCCGATCAACACCCAGGAGGCCGGCTATCCCGAGAACCCGGACCGGCAGTTCGGGCCCTGGGGGCTCTCCTTTGCGAGTGATCGCTGGGATCTCCGCCGCGCCCTGGTCCTGGAGATGAGGGCCAAGGAGCCCACCGGCGATCTGAACGCCCGTCAGGTGGTCTACGTCGACCTGCAGACCCAGCAGCCCATGTACATGGCGACCTTCGACGGCAAGGAGGAGCTCACCAACATCGGGATGTACGCAGGCCGATGGAGCGAGGACCGGGAGGGCTATCCCGCCTGGCCGGACGACGAGACCCGCCCGATCCGCGTGATCGACTCGGTCGGCGCGGCCTTCGCCAACCTCGCCGAGTCTGGCAGCTGGCGGCGCGAATCCTGGGAGAACGTGGGGACCCCGCCCGACGACCGGACCGTCAAGCGCATGAGCTCGGTCAGCCAGCTCACGAAGGGGCGCTAGAAGAGCTAGATCCCCGCGGGGCATTGACATCGATTGCCCTGTGGTGAAATTACTTCAGTGATCCAGGGCACAGGGCGATAGAAGGGGATCACTTTCCCAGAGCCTTGCTGGAGACCCCCCATGGACTTCCGCCCCTCGACCATCCTGTCCGCCGCCCTCGTCACTGCGATGCTGGGCCCCTTCTATCCTCCCCAGCTCCGCCGACGCGCGAAGCTCCTCCCGTCGGAACTACTCCGCCGAGTGGGAGAACGAGCGCCGCGAGGAGGAGCGCAGTGATCGCCGCGCCGCCCGCGAGCAGGCCTACTACAAGCACAAGGAGCGCCAGCTCGACGCCGTGCTCGAGGCCATGGGCCCCAGCCAGCCCCGCCGCAGCGCCGCCTCGGCCGGCAAGACCTGCATGTACGGCGTCAACGGCGAGGTGATCCACCGCCCGGCCGGCGCCGTTTGCAAGGGCGACGCCCCGGCCGCCAGCGCCAGCAGCTCCACCAGCCAGGGCCAGGCCCAGCCCACCCAGTCCGCCACCCAGACCAAGAAGCCCACCAAGGGCCGCTGCATCTACGGCAAGAGCGGCAAGGTGCAGTGGAGCGAGCCCGGCGCCGAGTGCTGAGGGGTCAGGCCCGGGGCAGGCCCGAACGCTCCAGGCCGAACCCCTTGATCAGGTTGTAGACATGTGACCTGGCCAGATCCAAGCGCCTGGCCGTCTCGCTCACGTTCCAGCTCGTCTCTTCCAGGGTTCGCGCCAGCAGGTCGCGCTGGAAGCGGCGGGTGGCTTCCTGGAAGCTGAGATCGGGCTCGCCCGGCGAGGCCGTGGCGTTCGCGTCCGTCTCGGCGGGGAAGATGTGGCCCACGCCGATCTCCCGCGCGGCCTGCCCGTGGGCGCGCACGGTGGCGGCTTCGACGGTGTTCTCCAGCTGACGGATGTTGCCGGGCCACTCGGCGTTGGCGAGGGCGTGGCGCGCGGCGGGCGACAGCTCCAGCGCGCCGAGGCCATGCCGCTCGCACACGCGTTCGATCAGGGCCCGGGCCAGGGGCAGGAGGTCCTCGCGCCGTTCGGCCAGCGTGGGCAGACGCACGGGCAGGACGTTCAGGCGGTAGTAGAGGTCCTCGCGGAAGCGCTTGTCGTGCACGGCAGCTTCGAGGTCCGTGTTCGTCGCAGCAATCAGGCGGATGTTCGCATCCGTAGGCCGACTCGCGCCCAGGCGGAAGTAGCGCTTCGACTGGAGGAGCTGCAGCAGCTTGGCCTGGGCTTCGAAGGGGAGCTCGGCGATCTCGTCGAGAAAAAGGGTCCCGCCCTCGGCGGCGGCGACCTTGCCCTCCATGTTGCTGCGCGCTTCCGAGTGGCTGCCGCGCATGGCGCCGAAGAGTTCGCTCTCGACCAGCTTCTCGGGAAGTGCACCGCAGTTGAGCTCGACGAGGGGCGCGCCGTGGCGGGGACTGTTCTCGTGGACGACGCGGGCGAGCTGGCTCTTGCCGGTACCAGAGTCGCCGGTGAGAAGCACGTTCACGTCGAGGGGGGCGGCGAGCAGCGCCTGCTCGAGCGCGCGCGCGAGGGCCTGACTGGTGCCGACGACCCCTCTCAGCCGGTAGCGCGCACGCAGCTCGGCGGTCGGGTCGTCGAGGTTGCGGCGTCGCACGACGAGGCGATCGGCCAGCGGGGCGAGGTGGCGGGCGAAGGTCTCCGCGCGTTCCCGGTCCTCGTCGCCGAAGAGCCCGGGCTGGCTGCGCCCCTGCAGGTAGACGACACCGAGCGCGGCGTCGCCGCCGACGGGCGCGCACAGCACGGCCTCGATCTGGCCCGCCTGCACGCTGGCGCGTTCCTGGAAGCGTTCGTCGAGGAGTGCCGCGTGGGTGAGGATGGTCGTGCCAGTGGCGAGGGCCTCGGCGATGATCCCGCTCGAGATCGCGCCGTGCAGGTCGCCGACCTCCTCGGAGGAGAAGCCGTGGGCGAGGCTCCAGGCCTCCTCGGCCTCCGGATCGCGTACCTCCAGGTAGCCGTGCTCGGCGCCGGTCACCTCGACGATCAGGGCCAGGGCTTCGCGCAGGAAGGGATCGAGGTCGGCCTGGTCGCCGAGAGCGAGCAGCCGGCGATACAGATCGCGCTCCTGACCTACCCGCTCCATCCCTGCGTCCTGCACGAGAGCGCCGCTCCTCCTAAGCCCCACGCCCATGGTACGCAATCGATGCAGGGTTGCGATCTGCGAACCCGGGGCGGGCAGCGGCACATCGGGCCTCCCACGAAGCTCGGATTCATCACCCGAGGGCGGGAGGTGCTGGGGCCCGGCCACGGTCTCGCGTCTAGCTCGCGGCCGCGGCATCCCGCAGGGGCGCCACGCGAGCCGATTCGGGCCGGGCGTGGAATGCGGCAAGCCGGGTCGCGAGCTTGCCGGTCAGCTCGGCCACGGCCATCGGGTCGGCGCTGGCTTTTCCGCAACCGCTGCATCGCGGCGTGCGAGCTCGACGAACCCGATCAACAGGTTGTCCGCGAGCACGGGGATCATGGCGAAAGCTCCGCTGCGGGTGAGTCGATTCGCATCGGTCGGGTCGAGCTTGCCTGCGAGACAGCGGGCGCGGCGCGTGCCGCAAGCCATGATCGGGCGGGGATGCGCGCGCAGATAGCGTGCCAGCGAGCCCGCCCCGTCGAAGGAGGGCCAGGCCTTCGCGCGGGCTCCCGCGACCGGCTCGAACTTCCCCCTCCGCAACAGATAGAGCGCGTAGGGTTGGGCCGGGGCCAGCTCTGCCATGCCGCTCGCGAAGGCGTCGATCGCCTCATCGGAGGATGTCGAGCGGGCCAGGCGGCGGCGGGCTCGCCGACTGGGCTCGTGCCTGGGCCCGCGGAGCGACGTGGTGGTCATCATGCCCGCTGTCAGAGCAACGGGTGTGCCAGTGCGGGCGGGTGGGCCAAGTGCCCGTATGCGAACGGCTTTCCTCGTCAGCGACCGCCTCGCACGTCCACTGGGGCGGACACCCTGGTCGGGGCGTTGTCCGCTCCCGTGGACGGCTCGGCTCAGCCGGCCAGCCGGTTCATCTCCGCCGCGAGCTCCGTATCGCTCGCCGTGATGCCGCCGGAATCGTGGGTGGTCAGGTCGACGACGACCCGATTCCAGACGTTGAACCACTCGGGGTGGTGGTTGCGCTGCTCGGCGGCCAGCGCCGCGCGGACCATGAAGCCGAAGGCCTCGCTGAAGTCCGCGAACTCGAACTCCTTGTGGAGCTTGCCCTTCTCGATGCCCCAGCCGGCGAGCGAGCCGAGGGCTTCGTCGAGCTCCGCCTTGCCGAGCACCGCGCGCGCCATCAGTCGTCCGCGTGGATGGCCTTGACGAAGGCGCGCAGCAGGGCCTTGCGGATCGTCGCACGATCGGCGCGCTTGTAGACCTTGCGGAAGGCCTTGAGCGGGATGATGCCCTTTGCCATGGAGCGGTGGCCGCCGCCCACGCCCAGCCCCTCGACCACCGCGCGCACGACCTCACCGGCGGCACGGACGTAGCCGACGTTGCGCACCGAGAACACGAGGTCTCCACCGACGACGCCCGCGGCGATCGCCCACTCGGCCCCCTCGGCCTGGAGACCCAGATCCGCGACCTGCGGGATCACGTCCTCGCGCACGCGCCCGAGCACCAGCAGGTGGATGCCCTCTTCGACGCTGGTCGCCGCCAGGGCACGCCCCAGCGCGCGGAGACCGTCGTGGGGGAGTGCGGGGCGTTCGATGCGCCGCAGCAGGGCCGGGCTGTGGCAGGTGTGCACCGTCGCGAAGGCCTGCATGTCGGCGGAGCTGGTGTCGCGCCCGAGCAGCTGGGTATCGCTCTTGATGCCGTAGAGCAGTGCGGTTCCCAGCTTGGCGCGGATCTCGGTGCCCGCGGCCTGGAGGTATTCGATCATGATCGAGGCCGTCGCGCCGTAGCCCGTGCGGATGTCCTTGACGACGGCGTCGTAGCCCGTGCGCTCGGGGTGATGGTCGATCACGACGTCCACCGAGAGCACGCGCGCGGGGGGCTGATCGCCGAACACGGTCGGCTGCACGTCCACGAGCGCCAACCCGTCGAACTCGTCGAGCTCTTCGGGCGCGATGACCCGAACGTCCAGGCCCAGCGCCTGCACCATGGCCGCGTTCTCGGGCCGCTGGATGTCGCCGAAGGAGATCAGCGGGGCGGTGGGAGCCTTGCGGCCGAGCAGGATGCGCAGGGCGTAGCCCGCGGCGATCCCGTCCGGGTCGGGATCGGGCTGGAGCAGGATGCCGATCTTCTCGCGGCCGCCGAGCAGCTCGCGCAGGCGTACCACCCGGCGCAGGTTGCCGAGGTGGGCGAAGTCCAGGTCGACGTCGTCGCGGATCTGGGTCCGCAGGCCGGTGCGCCGAAGGCAGGGATGGTCGGGGATGTCCTCGGCCTCGAGCCGGTCGGACATCACGAGGATGGGAGCGCCGGGCACGGCCTCGGCCAGGGCGGCGACGGCGGCCCGTGCGAAGGGACCGTCCTCGGTCACGAGGGCGAACTCGTCGCCCTCCTTGGCCTCGAGCTTCGTGAAGGCCTCGGCCGACAGCCCGCCCTGGAGCGAGCGGAAGCCCGGCGGCCGCGCGCGGGACTCATCCTCTCGCGGCACCCAGAAGAGCTCTTCGGCCTCGCTGGCGCCGATCCGTGCCCACAGCCGTGCGAGCTCAGCGCCATCGCAGACGATGAATCGGCTGGCCACCCAACCCCCATCCAACCCATCACGGGCGTCGAGCCGGTCTGCGGCTCGGACGAAGCGCGAAGTCTAGCCGACCCCGCCGCTTCCAACCCCGGATGGATGGCCTCGGCGATCCCCTCGGGGATTGTGTCCGTTGCGGCACGATTGGGGCTCCGTGGCGCCGATGGCCTATCTCCTCCGCCATGCAGCGCATCTTCGTGGGCGACGTCCAGGGCTGCGCCGACGAGCTCGACCAGATCCTGGCGCGGGCCCAGCGGCGCTACGGCAGTGAGGTCGAGATCTGGTTCGTCGGCGACCTGGTGAACCGCGGTCCCCACGACCTGCGGGTTCTCGAAGCGGTCCGCGAGCGCGTGGAGGCAGGGCAGGCACAGTCGATCGTCGGCAACCACGAGCTGGCGATGCTGCGTCTTTCCTTTGGGCTTCGCGAGGTCGGCCCTCTCGACACGGTGCACCGGCTGCTGGCCCGCCCGGACGGCGCCGAGTGGGTGGCCTGGATCCGCAGCCGGCCCGTCGTCCTGACCGGGCAGCTGGGCGGCCGGCCCTTCGCGATGCTGCACGGCGCGAGCGCGCCGGACTGGTCTCTTGCCGAGCTCAGCCGTCGTGCGGCGGCGATCTCCGAGTGGCTGGGCGCCACCGAGGAGAGCCGGGCCCACCGCTTCCTGGCTGGAGAGGCCGGACCCGACGAAGCTCGCGACGACCTCGCTCGCATCACCACCTGCCGCAGCGTCGACGAGGCCGGCTGGTCGCCGCGGGTCCCCGAAGAGGGCGGCCGCGGCGCCCGGCCCTGGCACGAGGCGTGGGCCGCTCGCGGCCATTCCCACGGCCTCGTCTACGGGCACTGGGCGATGCAAGGGCTTCATCTGGCACCTTCGCTGCGCGGCCTCGACACCGCCTGCGTGCACCACGGTCACTGCGAGCAGGGGCTGCTCACGGCCTGGCTGCCCGACGAATCAGCCGCCGATCCCTTCGCGCTTCCCGACGAGGGTTTCTGGCAGGTGCCGGCCGCCCGCCGCTACTACCGCATCTGAGGTGGGCCAGGGCCCAGCACGCCGACGGGTCGGTCCCGGCTAGCGCCGCGCCCGGTGCAGCCGGCCCAGGGTCTCGTTGGCCGCGCGGCGCACGGCTTCGTCGGGGTCCTCTTCGGCCAGCTGCCGGAGCTGCGCTTCGCCGCTCGCGCCGAGCACGGCGATCACGCTGGGATTCCTCACCGCGGCCCGGCGGAGTTCGGCGTTCTCGGCACGGACGGCGCGGGCGAAGAGCCTGGGAAGCTCCGCGTGGTTCGCAAGCGCCCCGGCTCGCAAGGCCACCGACAAGCCGGTCTCCTCGAGGGGGGAGCCCCCGGCCAGCCCCTGGATGAGGCGGTCGAGGCCCGCCGGGCTCATCCGCGCGAGCATGGCCGATACGGCCCGGGCGTCGCGGGTGCCCTCCTCGGCCGTCGCGGCCTTTGCGCGATCCAGAGCGACCCGCTCGAGGAGCGCCGGCGAAGCCCGGAGGAGCGGCAGCAGGGAGGCGAAGGCCGTGTCACGCAGCGCAGCGGGCCCCTGGTCGACCCACCCGAGCATCAGGTCGGCGAGGGCGTCCGGGTTCTCTTGCTCCCGGAGGGTTCCCCGCACGGCGTCGGCCCAACGGGTCTCCGCCGTCGCGTCGGTCAGCCGGATCGTCTCGGCCGGCTGATCCACGAGCACGTAGGGAGGCCGCGCCCCCCGCAGTGGCACGAGGGCGCGGTCGCCGACCGCCAGGGGCGGCGGTGTGGAACGGGAGCGCTTGATCGCGAAGTGCGCGGGGAGCTCGCCCAGCAGGGCCTCCCGCGTGGTCACGTCGATCCGCCCGGGCGGGAACCCAGCCACTTCGACCACCGCGATCACGTCGGCCTGGGTGAGGCGCTCCTGGAGGGGCCTGCCCCGGGAGACGTTCAGCGGGTGCCCCTGCCCGAGGGCGGCCGCTGCGACGAGGAGCGCGATTCCCGTCGGGAGAAGGCCTTGGACGCTGTCGAGAAGCCCACGCATGGCCCTATTATAGGGTCCGTCTCCCCTCGGGTGACGGCACCGAACCACGCAGGGGACGCTACACTGCCGGCCCGATCCGATCCGCGCCCGGATGGCACAGGGAGAGCGATGCCGACGGTACTGATTCCGCCGCCCTACCGAGGGCCCACCCAGGGGACGGGTGAGGTCGAGGTCGAGGGCGGTGATGTGCTGGGCAGCCTCGAGGACGTCGACCGGAAGTTCCCGGGCTTCCTGGCACAGGTCGTCAACGAGGACGGCGCCGTGCTGCCCTTCGTAAAGCTCTTCAAGAACGGCGACCAGCTCGATGTGGCGGAGGCCCTGCGCACGCCCGTCGGTGGCGATGACGAGATCGAAGTCCTGGCGGCGATCGCCGGCGGCTAGTCCGCCGCCGAGCTCCCGCCTCCCCGAATCCAGACGAACCAAGGAGAAGACATGAGTGGCCCCAGTGGCGACAAGCTGATCTACGTGGACATGACCGACCAATCCGTCGAAATCCGGGACTTCCCCGAGGAGTGGAAGCTGCTCGGTGGCCGCGGGCTGTCGGCCAAGATCCTCCTGGCAGAGTGCGATCCGACCTGTGATGCGCTCGGGCCGGACAACGTCCTCGTGATGGCGCCCGGTGTGCTCGCGGGAACGGCGGCGCCGACTTCCGGCCGCCTCTCGGTCGGTGGCAAGAGCCCGCTCACCGGCGGCATCAAGGAGGCCAACACCGGCGGCCAGCCCGGTCAGCACCTGGCAAAGCTCGGCTACCGCGGGATCGTCGTGAAGGGCCAGCCGGCCGACGCCGACAAGCGCTATGCCATCGAAGTCAACGCCGAGGGCGTGCAGGTCGTCGCGGCCGACGACCACAAGGGCAAGTGGAACTACGCCCTGTGCATGGACCTGCACGGGCAGTATCCGAAGACCGCATCCTTCATCACCTGTGGGCCCGCCGGCGAGATGCAGCTGACTGGCGCCTCGGTGGCCACCACCGATCAGGACAACCGCTACCCCGCACGCCACGCGGCTCGCGGAGGCCTGGGTGCGGTGATGGGCTCGAAGGGCCTCAAGTACGTGGCCGTCGACCCTGGCAAGGCCAGTGTCCGCCAGGCCGCCGATCGCGAGAAGTTCGGCGAGCTGTGCAAGGAATACACGAAGGGCTACCTCGCGGGGCCCCAGATGTTCAAGACCGGCACCAGCTCCGTCGTGCCCGTCGCGAACATGCTCCACACCTTCCCCTACAAGAACCGGGTGGAGGGGCAGAGCCCCGACGCGAGCACCCTGGAAGGTGCCCGCATCAACGAGAGCTTCGAGACGCGCGGTGGCCAGATGCACAACTGCATGACCGGCTGCATCGTGAAGTGCTCGAACATCGTCCACGACGCGGAGGGCGAGTACAAGACGTCGGCGCTCGAGTTCGAGACGCTCACCCTGCTCGGCGCCAACTGTGCGGTGGCGAGCTGGGAGGATGTCGCGGACATGGACCGGCTCTGCGACGAGGTCGGCCTCGACACCATCGAGACCGGAGGCGCCATCGCCGTCCTGATGGACGCGGGTCAGATGGAGTGGGGCGATGCCGACGCCATGCGCAAGCTGATCGCCGAGATCCCGGAGGGTACCGACCGGGGCACGGCGATCGGCAACGGCGCGGTCGCGACTGGCAAGTTCACCGGCCATCACCGGGTGCCCGAGGCCAGGGGACAGGCGATTCCCGCCTGGGACCCGAGGCCGCTGAAGGCGACGGGGGTCTGCTACTGCACGAGCGCGATGGGTGCCGACCACACGGCCGGCCTGATCGTGAACCCGGGGCTGGCCCCCGACCAGTTCGCGTGGGAGGCCCAGAAGGTCCAGCTCCTGAACGCGGTCTGCGACACCTCCGGGTTCTGCCAGTTCCTGCAGCCCAGCCTCGACGACATCCGTGCCTTCTTCGGAGCACTCTACGGCGAGGAGGTCACCCGCGAGGCGATCCACGACCAGGGTTGGCAGTGTCTCGAGGACGAGTGGGAGTTCAACCGAAAAGCCGGCTTCACGGCCGCCGACGACAAGATGGCCGACTGCCTGGGTCAGGATGCCGTGGGCGCCGAGGGAGCCAAGGTCGTCTTCGATGTGCCCGACGACATCATCCAGGCGGTGTTCAAGAGGATGCCGGCCCAGGAGGATCTCTTCACGGCGAAGGCGTCCGGCTGATCCCAGCCCAGCTTCGATCGCGAGCGGGCAGGGGGGGGCACCCCTCTGCCCGCTCCGCATTTCGGGAGGGTGGAGGCAAGATGACTCGCGACGATGGGAGCATGGGAGCCGCGTGAGCCCCAGGGACGTGCGCATGCGCGGCTTCGCCGAGCGGGCCGACGTCGACGAGGTGACGCGTTTTCTCGCGGGCCGTGGAGGCCCGCGCCCCGCGGAGTCGGTCGGCCTCCTGGCCTGCTTCGGCCGCGTGCTGGCCCGGGAGCTCCGCGCCGAGATCGACGTCCCCGGCTTTGCCCGGTCCGCGATGGATGGCTACGCGGTGCGTGGCGAGGACAGCTTCGGCGCCTCGGAGTACGACCCGCTGCGTCTCGAGCTGGTGGGCCAGTCGCTTCCCGGCAGGCCCTTCGACGGCTCGCTCCGGCCGCGCCAGGCCGTGCGCATCATGACCGGCGCACCGGTGCCGAAGGGAGCCGACGCCGTAGTGATGGCCGAGGTGTGCGAGGAGGGGGATGGCTTCGTCCTGGTGCGCGATGCGGTCGCGCCCCACAAGAACGTCGGCGCACCCGGGGAGGACATCCGCGCCGGCAGCACGGTGCTCGCGGCGGGCCGCCGCCTGCGCCCGCAGGACCTGGGCCTGCTCTCCTCGATCGGCGTCGCCGAGGTGCCGGTGGTCGCGCGGCCCCGGGTCCAGCTCGTCGTCACTGGAGACGAGCTACTCGCCCCCGGAAGCCGCCCCGAAGGCGCGCACATCGTCGACAGCAACTCCGTCACCCTGGCGGGTCTGGTGGCCCGCGACGGCGGCGAGCTGCTCCCCCACTCCATCCTGCCCGATCGGCCGGAGCTGATCCGGCAGCAGATGGAAGGCGCGGAAGCCGAGGTCCTGCTCGTGTCCGGCGGGAGCTCCGTGGGTCAGGAGGACCACGCACCACGGCTGGTGGCCGAGCTGGGAAGCCTCGACTTCCACGGCATCTCGATGCGACCCTCGAGCCCTGCCGGGGTGGGGCGGCTGCCCGCGCTTGCGAGCACCGACGAGCGTCTCGTGTTCCTGCTCCCGGGGAACCCGGTGAGCTGCCTGTGCGCCTACGAGTTCTTCGCGGGCCCGGTCCTGCGCCGGCTCGGCGGTCGCAACCCCGCCTGGCCCCACCGACGGGTGCGCCTGCCCCTCGCCCGCAAGATCAGCTCGGCGGTGGGCCGCACCGATTACGTGCGCGTGGCGATCGAGGAGGATCGGGTCGTCCCGATCGCCACCTCGGGCGCCTCCATCCTCTCTTCGACCGTTCGGGCGGCCGGTGCCGTGATCGTGCCGCGGGGCCTCGAGGGCATGCCCGAGGACAGCGAGGTCGAAGTGCTGCTCTACGACGAGGAGGCGCCGGCGTGAAGCAGCGGCAGTTCCTGGAGGTCGTGGATCGCGACGAGGCCGAGAGGCGTTGGCGGGAGGTCGTCCGGGTCGCTTCACCGGGTGCCGTGGAGCTGGCCCTGGAGGAGGCGCTGGGGCGGGTGCTCGCAGAGGACGTACGCGCGGCCGTGGACGTGCCGGGCTTCGACCGCTCCAACATGGACGGCTTTGCCGTCCGCGCCCGAGACACCTTCGGCGCCTCCGAGGAGGAGCCGGTCCTGCTGCGTTTGAACGCCGAGACGATACCGACCGGCGTGGCGCCCCAGGAGGAGGTCCAGGAGGGCACGGCCACCTCGATCGCCACCGGCGGCATGCTCCCGCGTGGGGCCGATGCCGTCGTGCCCGTCGAGCACACCGACGTCGACGGAGATCGGCTGATCGTTCGCCAGCCCCGGGTCCCGGGAGGCGCCGTCTCCTTCGCGGGCACGGACATGGGGATGGGAGAGACGGTGCTCTTCGCCGGCACGCGTCTCACCTCCCGCGAGACCGGAGTGCTGGCCGCGATCGGCCGGGATCGGGTCCCGGTGCTGCGCCGGCCGCGCGTCGCCATCCTCTCGACCGGCGACGAGATCGTGCAGCCCGGAGAGGCCATGCGCCCGGGCCTCGTCTACGACAGCAACGGCCGGATCCTCGCCGACGCCGTGCGCGAGCTGGGCGGCGAGCCCCGCTTCCTGGGCGCCTTCCAGGACGACGAGGCGGCCCTGCGCGGGGCGCTGGACGAGGCCCTGGCGTCCTCGGAGCTCGTCCTCCTCTCCGGTGGCACCTCGAAGGGAGAGGGCGACCTGAATGCGCAGGTCGTGGCCGATCTCGACCCGGGAATCCTGGTGCACGGGGTCGCCCTGAAGCCGGGCAAGCCCATCTGTCTGGCGGCTTCGGGCTCGCTGCCGGTCGTCATCCTGCCCGGCTTCCCGACCTCGGCCGTGTTCACCTTCCACGAGTTCGTGGCGCCCCTGCTCCGCGAAATGGCGGGCCTGCCCCGCGACCGCGCCGAGACGCTGACGGCGCGGCTGGCGACCCGCACGCAGTCCGAGCGCGGCCGACTCGAGTATCTCCTGGTCGGTCTCGTGCCCAACCCGGCGGGCCAGCTCTCGGCCTATCCGATGGGGAAGGGCAGCGGCTCGGTCACCGCATTCAGTCGCGCAGACGGCTTCGTTCGCGTCGGGCGCAACACCGAGATCGTGGACGCGGACACGGAGGTCGAGGTCACGCTGATCGCGCGCGAGCTCGCTCCCGCCGACCTGGTGGTGATCGGCAGCCATTGCTCCGGCCTCGACGTCATCGCATCGGCGCTTGCGCAGCAGGGCTTCACGATCAAGGTGATGGCCGTGGGGAGCCAGGGCGGAATCGAGGCGGCGGCTCGCGGGGAGTGCGACGTGGCTCCCATTCATCTCCTCGACCCGGCGACCGGCCGCTACAACACGCCCTTTCTGGCCCCGGGCCTGGAGCTGCTGCCGGGCTACACGCGGATGCAGGGTGTCGTCACGCGTCCCGACGACGAACGCCCGGTCGGGGCACTGCTGGACGACCCCACCCTGCGGATGGTCAACCGCAACCGCGGCGCCGGAACGCGGATCCTGATCGACGGCCTGCTCGGCGAGCGGCGTCCCCCCGGCTACGCCTACGAGCCCCGCTCCCACTACGCGGTCGCTGCCGCCGTCGCCCAGAAGCGGGCGGACTGGGGGGTCACGATCCGGCCCGTTGCCGAGCAGGCGGGGCTTCGCTTCCGGCCCCTCCAGGCGGAGCACTACGACTTCGCGATCCCGGAGAGCCGGCGCGAAGGTCCGGCCCTTCGCGCCCTGCGGAGGCTGCTCGAGTCCGGCAGTGCCTTGCGCGTGCGCCTCGGCGAGCTGGGCTTCGGCGACCCCGAGCCGACATGAGTGAACCCGTGATCGTCGAGATCGCATCGCTGGCCGCAGGCGGCGACGGAGTCGGCCGGCTCGCGGACGGGCGCATCGTCTTCGTCCCCTGGACCGCGCCCGGCGATCGGGTCGAGCTCCGGCTCCGCGAGGAGAAGAAGCGCTTTGCGCGGGGCGAGCTGCGCCGCCTGGTGGAGCCGGGTACGAGCCGACGCGAGGCACCCTGTCCGGTCGCCGGCGTGTGCGGCGGCTGCCGTTGGCAGCACGTCGACTACCCGGCGCAGCGGGAGGCCAAGGCCACGATCCTACGCGATGCCGTGGAGCGGATCGCGGGCCTACCCCTCGAGGCGCCGCCCGAGATCGTACCCTCGCCCGAGTTCGGCTACCGGGCGCGTGCCCGCATCTTCGCCGAGGGTGGACGGATCGGGTTCCGGGAGCTCGCCTCCCACGATGTCGCCGGGGTCGCCCAGTGCCCGGTGCTGACCGAGCGGCTCAACGCCGTGCTGGGTGAGCTGGCCGGGGATCCTCCGTCGGGCCCCGCCGAGTGGCTGCTCGCCGAGGGCGACGACGAGACCCTGTCGGTTCGCACCCGCGGGCCCGGCGCGAAGGCCGGGCCCATCACCCTGCGCGTGGGAGAGGACTCGCTGCGGGTCGGACCGGGCGTCTTCTTCCAGGCCAACGCGCCCCTGCGTGGTGCGCTGGTCGAAGCCGTCCTCGCGGCGGCGGGCAAGGGTGGGAGGGCCGTCGAGCTCTACGCCGGGGCGGGCTTCTTCACGGCGGGCCTGGCCCGCGCCTTCCTCGCGCTGACGGCGGTCGAGTCCGATACCCGCGCGACGCGGGACCTCCGCCACAATCTGGCCGCGGCCGGTCAGGAGCACGTGAGCGTGCGGCCCGAGAGCGTCGAGGCCTTCCTGAGCGACCCCCGCGTACCGCGCCCGGAAGTGGTGGTGCTCGATCCGCCGCGCGTCGGACTCCCCCGACATGGTGCCCCGGCCCTGGCTTCGCTCGGCGCGCGCCGGATCGTCTACGTCTCCTGCGACCCGGCTACCCTGGCGCGCGACCTGAAGGCGTTGACCATCGAGGGCTACGAGCTGAACGCCCTGCGCGGCTTCGACCTCTTCCCACAGACCTCCCACATCGAGGCCGTGGCAACCCTCGAGCGCTAGGGCGCACGTGCCCAACCGATCGGCTCGGCCGATGGGGGGCCGCTTCGCTCCTTTCTTTGACGCGCGGCGGGGCGGGGTTCATTCCTCAGAATGGCTCGGCCGGGACAGGGTGGCCCGCGCAGCGGCGTGGACAGCGTGTCGCCTCCGCG
>NYZB01000050.1 GCA_002687015.1 Deltaproteobacteria bacterium | reverse complement strand
GCACCTCCGGTGCGACACTGCCGGGCGTCGAGCCGGACTCGAAGCCGATCGCGTCGACGATGAAGCCCGAGATGCCGTAGCCCAGGCCCTGGGTCACCTTGCCGAAGAAAGTGCGCGCCGCGTAGAGGATCCCCTCCTGACGCCGGCCATTCTCCACCTCGTGCTCGTCGGCCACGTCGGCGAGCGCGGACATCACGGTGATGCTCAGGACGGCGATTCCCGTATAGAAGGCGAAGACCCCGAACATCACGATGCGCCACACCCAGGGATCCCCGTTCTCGGGGAAGCTGCCCCAGAGGCGCAGCGAGACGGGCGTGACGGCTGCAGTGCAGACGACGAAGATGCCGAGGACCAGGCTCCAGCGCTTGTCGATGCTGCGATGGAGAAAGGGGATGATCGCGAAGGCCAGCATGTAGGCCGGCGGCGTGGCCAGGCCGAAGTAGCTGATATCCTCGGCGCTGAACTCCCAGAAGAAGCGGCCGACCAGGGCGTTCACCGCTTCCCGGATGCCGAGCGCGGCACCGAGAAAGACCAGCCCGAGGAGCAGCACCCGGTAGTTCGGATTGCGGAGACAGTCGCGGATCTCCCTCCAGAACTGCGCGACGCTGAAGGGCGGCAGATCGCCGGGCTGGGCCATCAGCGGAATCCGATCCCGCGTAAACCAGGCCGAGCTCAGGATCACCAGGGCCGCGAAGACGCCACCGCCGATGGCCATGGGCAGGTAGTTGGCCGCGTTCTCGGTGCTCCCGGGCTGCGACCCGAACCACTGCCAGGCGAGCAGGTAGATTCCGGCGCCGCCGAAGACGCCGAAGAGCGCGTTGTGGGACATCACGCGCGAACGCTCGATGTAGTCCGTCGAGAGCTCGGCGCCGAGCGCCAGGTGCGGCACCTGGTACAGGGTGAGGCTCTGGCGCATGGCGATGGTCCAGCCCGTGAGCCAGAGAAAGAGCCCCATGTGGCCCATGCCCTCGGGCGGCGAGTAGATCGCCACGAAGGAAGCGCCGAGCGGGATGGCCGACACGAACAGGAAGGGGTGCCGCCGGCCCCAGCGCGAGCGCCAGCGATCCGAGATCGCGCCCATCAGCGGATCGGAGACCGCGTCGAAGAGCAACGCGATCATCACCGCCGTCCCGCACCACTTCGCGGGCAGGCCCAGCACGTTGTAATAGAAGAGCAGGTTGAAGGCCATGAAGCCGATGCCGACGGCGGCCTCGGCGGAAGCTCCGACACCGAAGGCGAGCTTCGTACGGACCGGGAGCTGCCCCTCGCTGCTCACGACCGGATCGTGGCCCGTCGGAGAGCGGGGCGTTCCCTGTGCATGGTGGCCCCATGGAAGCGTCTTCGGACTCCCCACACAATGGGGCGGAAGCCTTCTCGCGGCGAGCTAGCCCAGTGACCCGACCTCGACGAGCTCGGCCTCGATCGGGTGGATCTCCGTCTCGGGGAGCAGGAAACGCCAGAAGATCATCCCGGTCTGGGCTCCAGCGACGTCGATCCAGTTCGGCACCCCCGGGTCGCGGTGGGCCACGACGATCCGGAAGCTCCCGTCCTCCTCGTAGTGGACCTGTCGACGGTTCAACGAGACCTGGCGATGCCAGTAGGGAGGCGTCTGCAGGTGATGGTTCCACACCACCACGTTGGCGAAGCGGCAACGCGGGAAGCGGCCCCGCATGACCAGTGCCTGGTGGGCCTCGAGCTTGTAGATGGCCTGGCGGTAGACGTTGTCCTTGGCCGCGTAGCCGATCGTGGTGTTGCTCTCGCCTTCTTTCGGGTTCGTGAACTGGTTGATCTCGTGAGAGATCCACTTCGGCAGGGCCTCGGGCGGTGGGGTCGGGAAATCGATCGTCAGGCCCCGAACGAAGTTGATCACCCGGCGGATGCCCGCAGCCACCGCGGCGTCGTCCATCGTCGCCGCCGGCCCCGGGTCCTCGACGGGTTCGATCCAGATCGGAACGTGGAGGGTCGGATCGGCCGCGGCACTGCGCTCCCACTCGAAGTAGTGACGGGTGGTGATGCTGCCGGCGCCGGGCTCGAGGCGCAGCCAGTTCTTCGGCTGGCGCTCCGGACTCGCGATGACCTCGAAGCTGCCGTCGCGGGCGATCTCGAACTCCGTGTCGTTCAGGGTCGAAACCACCTTCTGGGAGAGCTTTCCATCGTGGGCGCCCGCCTCCACGGTGAAGGAGGTGTAGTCGGCTCCCTGGATGTTGCCCCGGATGCGGTAGGTCTCAGAGGGATCGGTCACGGCGCCGTAGTAGACGGCGTCGGGGTTGTCACCCAGGAGCTTCTTCGTCGGACTCAGCCAGCGATGGAAGGTCGGGCGCTTGGGATCCGAATCGAACCAGAACTGGAAGCCGTGCTGGAGCGCATTCGCCACGAGATAGCGGCCAGCCGCCCGCAGCCCGGGCGTGAACATGCGACGTTGGGGCCCGATGAAGCCCTCCTCGATCTCGCGGAGCGCCGCGGCCAGCTCTGCGAAGGCCGCGGCCGCCTCGTCTCCCGAGCCCTCACCCTGCGCGGCCGTCGCCCCGGCAAGCGTGGCGAGGACCGGGCCGGCCCCCGCAAGGGCGGTGGTGGCGGTGGTTCCGATCATGAAGCTGCGGCGGTCCATACTTCTCTCCTTCTCCGCGTGGTCGCTCCGTGCCAGGAGGGAGCGAGGGGAGATACTACACGGGCCTGGTGGTGCTGCGTCCGCTCGAAGGCGCCTGCCTCAATGGGGTGGCCGGATGGAGTCGATCATCGCAGGCTCGGCATGATCGAAGCCTGCATTCGCTCCATGTGGCCGATCATCAGCTCGTGGGAGATGCCACCGAGGCGGGTCCATCCGAGCAGGTGATCGACGCCGGTGAGCTGCTTCAGCTCGGAGAGCCTCTCCGTCACGTAGTCGGTCTCGCCGCAGATCACCGTGCCGTGCTCGACGAGCTGGTCCCATTCGACGGCGTTCACGGCGTCGCGCATCGACGTGTACCACTCGTAGCCCTTGATCGCCGGCTGGCCGACCTTCGGGGCCACGTACTTGCCGAAGGTGCGGAAGTACCACATGACGGGCCGGGCGAACTCCTCGCGAGCCTGCTCCTGGGTCTTGCCGGCGTAGGTCATCACCAACGCGCCGACCTGCCGTGTCGTGGGATCGTGGCCATGGCTCGCGAGGGTCTCGCGATAGACCTTGATGAGATCCGCTGCCCCCTGGAGCGAGCCACCGAAGACGGGTGAGAGCAGCAGGTTCAGGCCCAGTCGTCCGGCCTTCTCGAAGCTCCCCTCGGAGAGGGCGGCCATCCAGATCGGCGGGTGCGGCTCCTGGAAGGGCTTGGGCCGCACCTCCAGGTCCTCGAACTGGTAGTGCTGACCCTGGTAGTTCAGGCGCTCGTCGGTCCAGCAGCGCTGGATCACCTCCAGCGACTCGTCGAAGAGCTCGGTGCTTCGGGTCTGGTCCACGCCGAAACCGCCGAACTCCAGGGGCTGGTAGCCCCGGCCCACGCCGAGCTCGACGCGCCCGCCGGAGAGCTGGTCGAGCATCGCGAAGTCCTCGGCCACGCGAACCGGGTGGTGGAAGGGCAGGATCACCACGCCGGTTCCGAGCCGCACCTTCTTCGTGGTGCGGGCGATCGCCGCGAGGTTCACGACCGGCGATCCACACACGCCGTACTCGCTGAAATGGTGCTCGGCCGGCCAGACGGAGTCGAAGCCGTACTCCTCGGCCGACTCCATCAAGGCGACCTGCTCGTCGATCATCTGTTTCTCGGTGCGCCCGGCGGGGCTCTCGAAGAGGTGCAGCAGACCGAATTTCATGGGGCCCTCCTGGGGAAGTGGGAATCAGTGGGAATGAACGATGACCTGCCGCGCGCCACGGCCCGCGGCAAGGGCTTCGAGCGCTTCCTGTGCGCGATCGAGGGGGAGCTCGTCGGAGACGAGCTCATCGAGGCGGAACTCGCCGGACACGACGAGCTGGAGCAGCTTCGGGATGTCGCGCCGGGGGTCGCAGCCACCGTAGGTGGCGCCAGCCAGGCGCTTCTCCAAGAAGAGGCCGCCGGCCCGGATCGCGATCTTCTCACCGGCCCGCGGCATTCCGACCGCAATCTCAAGGCCTCCTGGCCGCAGCATCTCCCAGGCAGCCTCCAGGGTCTGCACCGATCCGATCGCCTCGATCGCGACGTGGACACCGAGACCGGTGAGCTTGCGAATGGGCTTGCGGAGCTCTTCACGACCGTCGAGTGCGTGGTGCGCCCCGAGCTCCCTGGCGAGCTCGAGCTTCGCCGGGTCGATGTCGATGGCGATGATCTGGGACACGCCTTCGATGCGCGCGGCCTGAATGGCGGCAAGCCCGACGCCGCCGCAGCCGATGACCGCGAGGCTCTTGCCGGGTCCTATGTCGGGCGAGTTGAAGACCGTGCCTGCACCGGTGAGGACCCCACAACCGATGAGACAGGCCCGCTCCAGCGGGACCTCCTCGTCGACCACGTAGCAGGAACGCGCGCAGACGACCGCCTGCTCGGCGAAGGACGCGACACCACAGAGCTGGTAGACCGGCTCCGAGCCGCGCGAGAGCCGGGTCGTCCCGTCGAGCATCGTCGAGCCGATCATTCCGGGGACCATCTGGACGCAGCGGTTCGGGGCACCCTCCTTGCAGAAGATGCAGTCGCCACAGGCCGGGGAGAGGGAGACCACCACCCGGTCTCCCAGGGCGAGCTCCGTGACACCCTCTCCCAGGGCCTCGACGACCCCCGCGCCCTCGTGTCCGAGCACGACCGGGCAGGGCGATTTGAGCACGCCCGTCGTCACGGAGAGATCGCTGCGACAGATCCCGCTGGCGGCCATCCGGAGCTTGACCTCGCCGGGGCCCGGCTCCTGGATTTCGAGGTCGGTGATCTCGAGGGGCTTTCCCGGTGCCGCGAGCAGTGCAGCCCGCATCTCAGGCACCTTCCGCGCCGGCATCCGTGCCCTCGACCAGCATGTCCATCAGGATCCTGCGGCGCAGCGCGAGCACCAGCGCCGTGGTGCCCTCGAGCCCGGACTCGGCGAGCGCGGCGACCTTCTCGCGCGGCTCCTCGCCGAGAGCGCGCGCGAAGAGCGCGAGCTCGTCCACGACCAATGACCGCATCGAATCGAAGTAGAGCCGCATGTCATCGAGTGCGAAGCCGTTGCTTTCGTTCAGTCCGGCGCGGTGCATCGCCGCAACCGAGCGCACGATGGCGACGTCGTTCGGGGAGTAGAGGACGGAGCGGGAGCGACGGGTGGGGCGCAGGAAGCCCAGCGCCTCCAGCTCGTCGAGCTGGGAGCCGTCGAGCCCGCTCTCGGCGAGCAGGTCGCGCCGGGACATGGGGTGCAGGACAGGCTCGGGAACCAGGTCCTGCCTTTCGAGCCAGCGTCGGACCTCGTCCAGGTTCGCGTGCCCGGACAGGAGCTGCTTGATCTTTCCGAGCGGGAGCCTTCGCTCAGCCTGGAGCTGGCGGATGAGGCGGATACGCGCCACCAGATCCGGGCTGTAGTAGGCCATGTTGCGGTGGGGCCGCTCCGCGGGCTCCGGGAGGAGGCCCTCGCGGAGGTAGTGCTGGATGGTCGACTTCTCGACCCCACTTCGCGCGGCCAGCTCACTCATCTTCAGTAGCTCGCCCACCCGGTCTCCTCCGCAATTTGGTCCAGGCTCGAGCAGACTACCCCGCCTGGGACTGGATATAAAGTAATAAGTCGTACTTTATACTTTAGACTCCATCATGGACCACCGAACTTGAATTTGAAGGATTGTTCTAGAAGGTGTATTCTAGTTGCGATGGTGCCTCCCCCCGCCAGTCCGGCTGCGGCCACACCTCGGCGTCGCGATGCGGCCGCCACCCGCCAGCGCCTGCTGGAAGCGGGCCGGCGGGCCTTTGCAAGGAAGGGACTCGCCGGTGCCATCCTCATCGACGACATCCTGCGCCCGGCTGGGGTGTCGACCGGCAGCTTCTACCACCAGTTCCGCGACAAGAACGAGCTGCTCGTGACGATTCTCGACGAGTACGGCCGGGCCTTTCGCACCCGGATGCTCGAGACCCTGAAGGATCCCGGGAACGCCCTCTTCGTGGACCTCGCTCGTGGGTGCTACGGCATGGCTCTCGACATGGCCGAGGAGGACGGCGACCTGCTGCGCATCGAACGGCGCGAGCGCGACAGCAACGACCCCGTCGTGTCGCGCTACCTGCGCGAGACCCAGGAGGGCTGGATCGACGCCGTCGCGAGCTACTACCTCCGGGGCGCCGCCGAGGACGTGACCGAGGCCGACTGCCGGCTTGCGGCCCAGCTGGTGATCCACCTGGGCCTCTCCATCGTCGCCCACTATCAGGACCTGCCCGAAGACGAGCGCCCGGAGGCCCGCGACCGCCTGCTGGACGCGCTGGTGCGCTTCACCGTGGGTGGCCTTCCGGCCCTCACCCGGGAACGCGAGGGCATCTCGGAGTCCGACCTTCCCTGAGTTCCAAGGCTCCCCAATGGGAGCCGGATTCACTTCACATCGCTTCGAGGAGAAGACATGACCACCGACTCCGCTTCGAACCCCAACGCTTCGAACTCCAAGGACCTCCGCTTCGTCATCATGGGAGCCGGAATGGCGGGGATCCTCAGTGCCATCAAGCTCCAGGAGGCCGGCCTGGACAACTACGCGATCTACGAGAAGGCCGATCGCCTGGGCGGGACCTGGCGAGAGAATGAGTACGCAGGCATCGCCTGCGACGTACCGTCCCACATGTACTGCTACTCCTTCGCTCCGAACCCCGATTGGAGCCACCGCCACTCGCCGGGCGGGGAGATCCAGGCCTACTTCGAGGACGTCGCGCGTCGCTACGAGGTGGAGCCGCGGATCCAGTACAACACGGAAATCACCCGCTGTGAGTTCGTGAACGGGCGCTGGAAGGTCGAGCTCTCCAACGGCTCCACCGACGAGGCCGACTTCCTGATCGCCGCCACCGGTGTCCTCCACCATCCCTCCTACCCGAACATCGAGGGCCTGGACTCCTTCGGGGGCGCGAGCTTCCACACGGCTCGCTGGAACCACGACGTACCGCTCGCGGGAAAGCGCATCGGCATCATCGGGACGGGCTCGAGCGCGATCCAGATCACGACCGCCCTGGCGGATCAGGTGGGGAAGCTCTCGCTCTTCCAGCGCACCCCGCAGTGGATCATGCCGATCGAGAACCCGCCCTACAGCGAAGAGGAGAAGGCCGAGTTCCGAAGGAACCCCGCGGCCATGCAGAAGATCCGCGATGACGTCACGCAGCAGTTCATCGCCGGCTTCGCCAACATTCTCCACGACCTCGACTCCCCCATGCTCAAGCAGATCCACACAACCTGCGAGGCCAATCTCGAGGAGAACGTGAAGGACCCGGAGCTCCGGGAGAAGCTCCGCCCCAACTACCGGGCGGCGTGCAAGCGCCTGATCATGTCGGAGAACTTCTACGACGCGATCCAGAGCCCCAACGCGGAGCTCGTCACCGAGGGCATCGAGCGGGTCGAGGAGAAGGGGGTACGGACGAAGGACGGGAGGCTGCACGAGCTGGATGTGCTGATCATTGCGACCGGCTTCAAGGTCGACCGCTTCATGCGACCGATGGAGGTGATCGGCCGCGATGGGCTGACCCTCGAGGACGCCTGGGCCGATGGACCCTTCTCCTACAAGGCGATCTCGATCCCCGAGTTCCCGAACCTCTTCATGCTCAATGGTCCCTATGGTCCCGTCGGGAACTTCTCCCTCATCGACGTGGCCGAGATGCAGTTCTCGTACATCATGCAGCTGGTCGATCAGGTCCGAACCGGTGCGTGCAAGGAGCTGGGCGCTTCGCGGGCGGCGACGCTGGAGTTCGACTCGGAGCGCATCGAGGCCGCCAAGAAGACGATCTGGGCCAGTGGCTGCAACAGCTGGTACCTCGATGCCGATGGCATCCCGGCAGCCTGGCCCTTCACCTTCGATCGCTTCATCGACGAGATGGCCAAGCCGCACCTGGACCACTACGACATGAGGTAGCCGCGCGCCGGAGCATCCGGCCGCCGAGACCGCACCCGGGGAGGCACCTTCGAGAGATGCCGTGTACGGCCTGAGAGACCTGCGTGTCGTCGATCACTCCCGCGAGATCACGGGACCCTATTGCAGCAAGATGTTCGCCGACACGGGTGCGGACGTGGTCAAGCTCGAAGAACCCGGGGGCGACCCGCTTCGCAGTTGGTCGGCCTCGGGGGCCGATCTGGGGGGCCGGGACGGTGCGCTCTTTCGCTATCTCAACGCGTCGAAGCGCAGCGTGGTCGGTGGGCTGGGCGCGCCTCGTGGCGAAGAGATCGAAGCGTTGATCGGGAGTGCGGATCTCCTGATCGAGGATCTTCCGCCCGCTGCCTACGACCGCTCCCTGCTGCTCGATCGCCACCCCGGCCTGGTGATCCTCTCGATCACGCCCTTCGGCCTCACGGGCCCGATGGCCGATCGGCCTGCGACCGAGTTCACGATCCAGGCGGAGTCCGGCTGCATCGGCGTGCGCGGAGTGCCAGGGCACGAGCCCTACCAGGCCGGCGGCCGGATGGTGGCATGGACCGGGGGCTGCTTTGCCGCCGTGGCGGCCCTGGCTGCGGTGCGGCGCGCCCGAGTGACCGGCCACGGCGAACACATCGACTTCTCGCTGCAGGAAGTGGCGGCGATTGCGAGCAACACCTACCTCGACCTGATGTGGGGAATCCTGGGGCGCCCCCCCGCCCAGGGAGCCTTCTCCTACATCGAGACGCCGTCGATCGAGCCCACCCGTAACGGCTTCGTGGGGTTCAACACCTATACCGCGCAGCAGCTCTCCGATTTCCTGCTCCTGATCGGGCGCCCCGAGTTCCGCGACACGGGGGAGTTCGACCAGTTCGCCCAGCGCGTCGCCCGGCTCGAGGAGTGGGAAGGGATCGTGCACGGGTACACCCGGAAGCACAGCACCGAAGAGATCATCGAGCTGGCCCAAACGCTGAGGATCCCCGTCGCGCCGGTCTGCAATGGCCGGACCGTCCTCGAGCTCGAACAGATGAAGGCGCGCGGTGTCTACATCGAAGATCCGTCGGGCGGCTTCATGCGACCGACCCCGCCCTACCGCATCGACGGCCGGGTGCTCGCGTCTCCCCGACCCGCTCCCCAGCTCGGCGAGCACGATGGCCAGATCGAGGAGCACCGACCCCAGCGGCCCCCGCCCGCTGGAGTGGCCCGGCTGCCCCTCGAGGGCCTGCGCATCATCGACGCGACCAGCTGGTGGGCTGGGCCGATCGCGACCCACATGCTGGCGATGCTCGGCGCCGAGGTCATCCACATCGAGTCCGTGCAACGGATCGATGGCGGCCGCGGAATCGGGGGGACCTTCGCTTCTCTTCACGAGGAGTGGTGGGAGTGCAGCTTCGTCTTCCTGTCGGTGAACTCGAACAAGCGCGGCCTCACCCTGAACCTCTCGGACCCGAGAGGTGTGGAGATCCTCGAGACCCTGATCGAAGGTGCCGACGCGCTCGTCGAGAATTTCAGCCCGCGCGTGATGGAGGGTTTCGGCGTCACCCGGGAGAGGGTCGAGGAGCTGAATCCGCGCTGTCACTACGTCCGCATGCCAGCCTTCGGTCTCGACGGGCCCTGGAGGGAGCACGTGGGCTTTGCGGCGACGATGGAGCAGATGTCCGGAATGGCCTGGCTGACCGGCCACGAGGACGATCAACCCCGGATCCAACGCGGACCCTGCGACCCCCTGGCCGGAATGCACGCCGTCTTCGCGCTCCTCGTCGCGATGGCGGAGGGCGACCGCACCGGAAAGGGACACTTCGTCGAGTGTTCGATGGTCGAAGGAGCCCTCAACATCACCGCCGAGCAGGTGATCGAATACACCGCCTACGGTCACCTGATGCAGCGGCAGGGCAATCGCAGCCCCGAGGCCGCACCCCAGGGGCTCTACGCCTGCAGCGGGCACCACGTCTCCGAGAGCCCGCAATGGCTGGCCTTGTCGGTGGCCACGGAAGCGCACTGGGATGCGCTGCTGCACTGGCTGGGCCGGCCCCACTGGGCCACCGCGATCGGCAAGGATCTCGTATCGCGGCGCAGCCGCCAGGACGAAATCGACGAAGAGCTGCGGCGCGTCTTCGCAGAACGCGAGCGCGATCGGTGCGTCGAAGAGCTCTGCGCGGCCGGTATTCCAGCCGCGCCCCTCGTCGATCCCCGCACACTCACGGAGCATCCCCAGCTGGTCGCGCGTCGCTTCCTCGAGGAGCTGGAGCATCCGGTCGTCGGCCGCCAGACCACGATGAGCGCGCCCTTCCGATTTGCGAGCGTCGATCATTGGCTAGGGGACGCGGCGCCCGTCCTCGGCCAGCACAATGGTGAGATCCTGCGCGAGCTGGGCTACGACGAGGAGCAGATCCGTGAGCTGGCGGACGAGAAAGTAATCGGCGATCGGCCGGTGGGAACCTGATGGGACGGAGCCGAGGGAGGCACCGCCCGGAAAGAAGGAAGGAGGAGGTCGATGGCGAACGAGGAAGTGGATCCGGTTCGGGAAGGACTCGAGAAGTACATCGGAAAGCCCCTGGGCACCCCCCAGGAAGCGCCCGATGAGGTGAACCTGCCGATGATCCGGCACTGGGTGGATGCGCTGGACGACCGCAACCCCATCTACCTGGACGAGGAGCTGGCCGCAGAGAGCCGCTTTGGCGGCACCGTCGCGCCGCCGGCCATGCTCCAGACCTGGACGATGGGCCGCCCGAAGATCGAGGGCATCGCGGAGCGGGGCGGCGCGCCGGGCGAGATCGGCACGGACAATCCCGTCAGCGCCCTC
>NYZB01000049.1 GCA_002687015.1 Deltaproteobacteria bacterium | reverse complement strand
CTGAAGGCGAGGCCTCGCAGGGCGAGAGTGGCGAGGGCTCCGAGTGCGTCCGCGCCCTGGTCCGGCACCACGCTCGCGACCGCGGCAGCCGCCGCCGCGATCAGGGTGGAGCGCAAGACGCTCACGAGGAGCGGCAGCAGGACGGGCCCGCCGAAGCGCCTTCGCGCGTAGGCGAGGGTGGCCACGGCGCTGGTGGCGATCGCCAGGGAGGCGGCCGCGGCGAGGCCGGGGGCGCCGTGGGTCACCGCCTGCAGGTAGAGGGGGATGGCGAGCAGGCCGATCCCCGTGCCCAGCAGCATGGGTCGCCACATCTCGCCTCGTGCGTAGAAGGCGCGCACGGCAATGGCCTGGATGACGAAGCCCGGGATGGCGGCCGTGTAGACGCGCAGCGCATCGGCCACGCGCAAGCCGTCGGCCGCGCTGAACGCACCGCGCACGTACACCAGCGTCACCAGCGCGTCCGCCGTCACGAGCACGGCCGCCGCCGCCAGCAGGCCGAGGCCGGCACTCGCGGTGAGCGTCCGGTGCACCAGATCGTTCAGCCGGGCGTGCTGGCCCTCGGCGAAGAGGCGGGAGAGGGTCGGCAGGGCGGCCGTGCCCAGCGCCTGGCCCACCACCGCGACGGGCGTCTGCATCAGCTTCCGGGCGTAGCCCAGGGTCGCCATCGTGCCTTCGGGCCCGAGGCCGCCGAACCAGCGCCCGAACCACTCGTCCACCGTGGCCAGGGTGACGCCGACCATGAGGGGCGCGGCCAGGGCGAGGTAGGCGAGGAAGTCCCGGTCCGCGAAGGCAACGCGCACGCGCACCGGACCGCGCCGGCGCAGCTGCAGCCAACCCACGCCGAAGGGGCCGGCGATCGAGCCGAGCAGCGCACCCCAGGCGAAGCCCTCGACGCCGATCACCGGCGCTACCAGCAGCCCCCCGGCGATGATCGCCAGGTTGTAGAGCAGCCCGGACACGGCCTGGGCACCGAAGCGGCCCTCGGCCATCAGGACGGCGCGCAGGATCCCGCCGGTCAGGAAGAACACCTGGGCGGGCAGCACGATACGCGTGAGCCGCACGGTGTGCGCCTGCTGGGCCGCGTCGAAGCGCGGGAACTGCCAGGCGACCAGGCTCTCGGCCGAGACCCAGGCCAGACCCGTGGCGAGCAACGCGAGCACCCCGACCGTGCCGAGCACGGTGGCGAAGAGCCGCTCGGCGGCCGGCGCCCCGCCTTGCTCCCGGGCCCGGTGGTAGAGCGGGATGAAGGCGATCGTGAGGGCGCCGCCGGCCAGGAAGTGGTTCAGCAGGTCGGGGATGGCGAAGGCGGCCAGGTAGGCATCGGCCTCGGCACCGCGCCCGACCTGAGCTGCGAGAACGGCCTCCCGCACCACGCCGAGCAGCCGCGACAGCACCTGGCTGCCCGCCAGCAAAGCGGCGGCCCCGACGATCTGTCGAGCCCCGAACCCGGGTCCTGCCCCGCGCGGCCCCTCGGCCCCGAACCCCGCTCCTTCTCCGTCCGGCCCCTCGGCCACGCCACCCCCGTCCCCTGGGGCGCTGTCGGCCAGCGACGCCTCCGGCTCGCCCTCTCCAGGTGGCCCAAGGATGGCGATCGCCCGGCCATTCCCCCAGCCCTGGCCCCCAGCAGGGGGCCCTGCTGCGGCCTCAACCCCCCGGGACGAATGCCCGATAGGCCTCCGTGATGGCAGACGTCCCGCACATCCTCGTCGTGGACCCGGACGACGATCATCGGCGGCTGCTCCTGCGCACCCTCTCCCACATGGCCCCGGTCGAAGGGGCCGCCACCGGGGACGAAGCCCGGGCCCTGCTTCGCGAGGCCCGACCCGAGGTCGTGATCGCCGACCAGAGCGTGCCCGGCGCGTCGGGCATCGAGCTCCTCGAGCTCGCCGCGGCCCTCGATCCCCACGTGGGCCGGATCCTCGTCACGAGCTTCGGCGACACGGCCGTCACCATCGAAGCCATCGACGCGCGGCTGGTGGACGCCCACCTGAGCAAGCCCTGCCTCCCTCATCAGCTGCGGCTCTCGGTTGCCTCGTTGGTCGATCGCTGCCGCCTTGCGCGCGAGAACGCGCGCTTGCTGACGGACCTGCGCGGCAAGAATGCCGAGCTCGAAAGGACCATGGAGCGGCTCCGCCAGACCCAGAGGCGGGTCATCGAGGCCGAACGCCTGGACGCGATCGCGCGGATGAGCGCCATGCTCGCCCACGACTTTCGCGGCCCCCTCTCGGTGATCCAGAGCGGCGCCACCCATCTGTCCCGCGGCGACCTGGACGTCGCCGAGGGCGGCGAGCTCGGCCAGCAACTCGGCGAAGAAGCCGCCCGCATGCAGCGCCTGTGCGACGAGCTCGTGGCCACCACCCGAGCCAGCGCCCAGCCCCTGGAGCTGCGGCGCATCGACGTGGATGACGTGGTGCATGGCGCCGCCGCCGTGCTGGCCGACGAGGCCGGACGGCGCGGGGTCGAGCTGCGCACCCGTCTCGAAGCGCGCAGCGTGCTCTGGCTGGATGCCGACCGGCTGCGACGGGCGATCCTCAATCTCGGCTACAACGCCCTGGAGGCGCTCCCCGAAGGCGGTCATGTCTGGATTCGCAGTGGCCGGGGCGCCGACCACGTGCGCATCGTGGTGGCCGATGACGGTGTGGGCATCCCCGAGGAGTTCCGGGAGCACCTGTTCGAGCCCTTCGCCTCCGCAGGCAAGTGCGGGGGAACGGGCCTCGGGCTCGCTGTCGTGAAGAAGGTCGTCGAAGATCACGGCGGATCGGTGCGGCTGGCGAAGACCGCGGCGGGAGTGAGCACGGCCTTCCAGATCGACCTCCCCGAGGATCCCGAGCCCGGAGAGCCCCTCCCGGCGGCCGACGGCCTCAGCGGGGATTGAGCTCCCGCCAGAGCCGCCCATCCCAGGCGCGCACCACCACGTGATCGCCGTCCCTCTCCACGAGGGCCGAACGCTGCAGGGGCACCTTGCCGTAGGGGGTGTCGAGCACGTACAGCGGAATCGCGTAGCCGCTGGTGCGCCCGCGCAGGGCCTCGAACAGGTCCAGGCCGTCCTCGATGGGAACGCGGAAGTGGGCCGTGCCTTCCAGCAGCTGGGCCTGGTAGCAGTAGTAGGGTCGAACGCGCATGCGCACGAGGCCCTCGCAGAGCTGCTTCATGGTCGCTGCGTCGTCGTTGATGCCGGCCAGGAGCACGCTCTGGTTCCCCACCGGGATCCCGGCCCGGGTCAGCCGGTCGCAGGCCGCCGCCGCATCGGAGGTCAGCTCCCGGGGATGATTGAAGTGGGTGTTCAGCCAGATCGGGTGATGGCGTTCGAGCAGCTCACACAGGTCGTCGGTGATGCGGAAGGGCAGCGTCACGGGCAGGCGCGTGCCCAGACGCACGATCTCCACGTGCTCGATGGTGCGCAGCTCGCCGAGCAGCCAGTCGAGGCGCTCGTCCGAGAGGACCAGCGGGTCGCCACCGGTCAGCAGCACGTCGCGGATCCCGGGCGTGCGGCGGATCCACGAGAGCCCCTCCTCGAGCTCGCGCCGCTTCATGGCCCACTCCTGCTCGCCCACCATCCGCTTGCGCAGGCAGTAGCGACAGGTGAGAGCGCACTCGTTGGCGACGCAGAAGGCGACGCGATCGGGATAGACCCGCACCACGTTCTTGACCGGGGAGTGGGCGACCTCGTCGAGGGGATCGGCCAGGCCCAGCGGATCGGAGAGCTCGGCGAGGCTCGGTAGGACCTGGCGACGCAGGGGGCAATGCGGATCCGCCGGGTCCATCAGCGAGGCGTAGTAGGGAGTGATCACGAAGTGGAAGCGGTCGCCGAGAGCGTCGATCGCAGCGGCTTCTTCCGCGGTCGGCTCCATCACCGCGGCGAGATCGGAGGCCTCGCGGATGCGGTGCCGCATCTGCCAGCCCCAGCCGCGCCACTCGTCCTCGCTTGCGTCGAAGAGCCGCCACGGCTCCTGGATCGGCCCCCTCACGACAGACCGAGCCTCGCCAACGCCAGGGCGAACACCTCCCCCAGGAGCGCCTCGGGCGACCGGCCCTCGAGCTCTGCCAGGATCGCGAAGGAGCCGTCCGGCGCGAAGGTCGGCAGCGGGTTGATCTCGAGGAATCGCGGCCGGCCCTCCGTATCGAGCCTGAAGTCCACCCGCGCGAAGTCGCGGCAGCGGAGCGCGGCGAAGACGCCCAGGGCCTGCTCCGCCATGTCCTGCTCGAGCGCGGGGGTGAGCTCGCCGGGAGCGTGGTGGCGGAAGCCTCCGGCGGGCGGCTTCACGCCGGGCCGATCGAGCGCGTGGAGACCGATCCCGGTCTCCCGCTCCAGTGCGCGCTGCAAGGCGGGGAGCACGCGGGGCGGCCGGTGTCCGACCACACAGACCGTGAACTCGGCGCCCGGATGGAAGGGCTCGACGAGCGCCGGCTGGCCGTAGAGGCGCGTGATCCGCTCCACCGCGGTGCGCAGCCCGGCGCCGTCGGCGACCTTCGAGGAGGTCTGGATCCCCTTCGCCGTACCTTCCCAACGAGGTTTCACGAAGAGCGGGTAAGGCCCCGGAAGCTGGGCCTTTTCGAGATCGGCTAGCGACTCGATCGAGAGCCAGTCGGCCACGGGCAGGCCCGCGCCTCGCGCGCGCTCCAGGGTCCACGCCTTGTCCAGCGAGAGGGAGAGGGTGAGCGCATCGGAGCCCATCGTGGGGATGCCGGCCATCTCCAGGAGGACGGGCGCCCACGCCTCCCGATTCCTCGAGCCGGCCCCCTCGGCGATGTTCAGTGCGGCGTCGACGTCGAGCGGAGGGCCCGCACCGAGCCTTGCCAGGAGATCGCGGGGCCCCCCGAGCCGGACGGGCTCGAGACCCGCACCGCTCAGGGCAGCCTCCAGCAGTGCGATCGTCTCCTCGGGCTCGTACTCCGCGTGGGCATCGGCCGGACCCTCGGCGGGCGGGGGCCCGCCCAGCAGCTCGTAGACCAGACCGATGCGGAGTGCGGGCATGACCGCCGCAGGGTGACGAACCCACTACCCTGTGCGCCATGTCTGGCTCCCACGCGCCGGCGGGCACGCGCATGACGCTGCTCGACCGCATCGAGCGGCTCGGCAACGCCCTGCCCGACCCCACCACCCTCTTCGTGATCGGCGCGCTGCTCGTCATGGGCGCCTCCCACCTGGCCGTGGTCGCGGACTGGCAGGTCGAGAAGACCGTCACCCGCGAGGTGGTCGACCCGGGCACGGGAGTGGCGACCCGAGAGCGCGTGGTCGAGCCCGTGCGCCCGAAGAGCCTGCTGCAGGCCGACGGTCTCTACTGGGCGGTCTCCAGCCTGGTCGACAACTTCAAGGACTTCCCGCCGCTCGCGATCGTGCTGGTCGGGATGCTCGGGATCGGTCTGGCGGACAAGACCGGGTTCATCGGCGCGCTGCTGAAGGCGATGTTGATCGCGGTCCCGGCTCGTTGGCTGACCCCCGCCGTCTTCCTGGTGGGGGTGCTCTCCTCGATCGGCCTCGACGCGGGCTACGTGGTGCTGCCGCCGGTCGCCGCCGCGCTCTTCGCCGCGGTCGGCCGCTCGCCCCTGGTGGGCCTCGCGGCCGTGTTCGCGGGGGTCTCGGCGGGCTTCAGCGCGAACCTGATCGTCACCAGCCTCGACGTGATCCTGGCGGGCTTCTCCACCTCGGGCGCGCACATCCTGGACGCGGGCTACCAGGTACCCGCCACCGCGAACCTGGCCTTCCTGCGGATCTCGACCCTCGTGCTCGTGGCGGTGGGTTGGGCGACGACCGCCTGGTGGGTGGAGCCCCGCTTCGAGCGCAAGAGCGCCGAGGAAGGCGGGGCCACCGCGGCCGACCCGGAGGCACTCGCCTTGACCGATACCGAGCGCGGCGGTCTCAAGGCCGGAGGCCTCGCCCTCGCGCTGGTGCTGGCCGCCCTCTTCGCCGCGACCTGGATCCCGGGCGCCCCCCTCCACGGGGACGACGGCCGCTTCCCCCGCTGGGTGGCGGCCATCGTGCCGCTCATCTTCCTGGCCTTCCTGATCCCGGGCCTCGCCTTCGGCTTTCGCACCGGGGCCGTGAAGAACGACCGGGAGGTCGCGGGCATGCTGGGCGAGGTGATGGCGGGGATGGGCCCCTACATCGTGCTGGCCTTCTTCGCGGCCCAGTTCGTCGCCTTCTTCCGCTACTCGGGCCTCGGGGAGATGACGGCGATCGCCGGGGGCGGCCTGCTGGCGCGGGCCGATCTGCCCGCACCCCTCCTGATGGTGACCTTCGTCGCGGTGGTGGCCGTCAGCAACCTGTTCATCGGCTCCATGTCGGCCAAGTACGCGTTCTTCGCGCCCGTCTTCGTCCCCATGTTCATGCAGGTGGGCATCAGCCCGGAGCTGACCCAGGCCGCCTACCGCGTCGGCGACTCGATCACGAACGTGGTGACGCCCCTCAACCCCTACGTCGTGATCATCCTCGTGTTCATGCAGCGCTACGTGCCGCGGGCCGGGATCGGTACCCTCGTGGCCCTGATGATCCCCTACGCCGTGACCTTCTTCGTCGCCTGGTCGGCGCTGCTGGTGATCTGGATGCTGCTCGGCTCGCCCCTGGGCCCCGGCGGCCCCCTCGAGTACGTCCCGTCGTGAGGAAGAGTGCCTCCCGAACCACGGAGAGAAGGTCCCCATGAACGCGGCCGTCCTGGCGCTCTGCGTCTTCATCCTCTTCGCCGTGGGCTACCGCTACTACGCGGGCTTCCTCGCCAGGTCTCTCTTCGCCCTCCGCGACGACGAGCCCGTCCCCTCGCGGCAGTTCGCGGACGGCGTGGACTACGTGCCGACCCGCAAGGACGTGCTCTGGGGCCACCACTTCACGTCGATTGCGGGGGCGGCGCCGATCGTGGGCCCCGCCATCGCGGTGATCTGGGGCTGGCTGCCGGCGCTGCTCTGGGTGGCGCTGGGCACGGTGATGATGGGCGCCGTCCACGACTTCTCGGCGCTGGTGATCAGCCTTCGCAACCGGGGCCGCTCGATCGGCGAGATCGCCGGGCACGTGGTCACCCCCCGCGTCCGCACCCTGTTCCTGCTGATCGTCACCTTCCTGATCTGGATCGTGCTCGCGGTCTTCGCCTTCATCATCGGCACCCTCTTCACCCAGTACCCGGGAGCGATCTTCCCGATCAACGTGCAGATCGTGGTCGCCATCGGGCTGGGCTGGTTGGTCTACCGGCGCGGCGTCTCGATCCTGGCGCCCTCCCTGGTCGCCTATGCCCTGCTGCTGGGATCGGTCTTCCTGGGCAACGACTTCGCGGAGGCCGTGCCCGTCGTGAAGCAGATCTCGGTCACCGGGTGGGTGTGGATCCTGTTGATCTACTCGTTCGTGGCGTCGGTGCTTCCGGTCTGGCTGCTGCTCCAGCCCCGCGACTACCTGAACGCCCACCAGCTCGTGACGGGCCTGACTCTTCTCACCGGGGGCTTGCTGGTGCTCCAGCCGGCCATCGTGGCGCCGGCCATCAACCCGAACCCGGAGGGGGCGCCGCCGATGATCCCCTTCCTGTTCATCACCATCGCCTGTGGGGCGATCTCCGGCTTCCACGGGCTCGTGTCCTCGGGCACCACCTCGAAGCAGGTGGGCTGCGCCAGCGACGCCCGGGCGATCGGCTACGGCGGCATGCTGGGCGAGGGGTCGCTCGGGATGCTGGCCGTGCTCGCCTCGACCGCCGGGTTCGTGAGCTTCGCCGACTGGTCCGAGCACTACGCGAGCTGGGGCGCGGCCAACGGGCTGGGCGCCAAGCTCTCGGCCTTCGTGGACGGTGGCGCCCGCTTCGTGGCCTCGCTGGGCGTCCCGGTCGAGACCGCAGCCACCTTCATCGCGGTGATGGTGATCGCGTTCGCCGCCACCTCCCTCGATACGGGCGCGCGCATCCAGCGGCTGGTGATCTCCGAGCTGGCCGAGGCCTACGGGTGGCGGCCGCTCACCAACCGCTACGCGGCCGGCGGCGTGGGCATCGCCGCCGCGCTGCTGCTGGCCGTGACGCAGGCCGGCGGCAAGGGCGGGCTGATCCTCTGGCCGCTCTTCGGCACGACGAACCAGCTCGTCGCCGGCGTCACCCTGCTGGTGGTGTCGGTCTGGCTGAAGCGGCAGGGCAAGCCCGTGGTCTACACCCTGGTGCCCATGCTGCTCGTGGGGCTCGCCACCGTGGTCGCCATGACCGGGGAGGTGGTCAGCTACTACCAGGCCTTCTCCGAACGTTGGCTGCTCGCGATCTCGGGGAGCATCATCCTGATCTGCGACGTGTGGGTCCTGCTGGAGGGGCTGAAGGTGCTCCTGAGCGCAGGTCCGGAAGACCGCGCCGCCGCCCAGCCGGCGTGAGCGGCCAGGGCTTCACGGTGGACGACGAGATCCTGCTGCTGCCCCGACCTCGGCGGATGGAGCGACTCCCGGGGCCGGGGGCTCCGATCGAGACCCCACCGAGCGAGGCACTGGACGACTCGCTCGCCCCCCAGCACTACCGCCTGCGCATCTCCGAGGGCACGGTCGAGCTCCACCACGCGGACGAGGCCGGGCGGCGCTACGGACGGGAGACGCTCCGACAGCTCGGCCACGGCCGCGAGCGGCTCCCCTCCCTTCGGATCGAGGACGGCCCGGACTTCCCCGTGCGCGGCTACATGCTCGACGTCAGCCGCGACCGCGTGCCGACCCGCGAGACCCTGGAGCGCATCGTGGAGGTGCTCGAGCTCTTCCGCATCAACCACTTCGAGCTCTACACCGAGCACACCTTCGCCTACCGCGAGCACGAGACCGTCTGGCGGGAGGCCTCCCCGATCACCCCGGAGGATCTGCGCTGGCTCGACGCCCTCTGTGCGGAGCGGGACATCGCGCTGGTCGGCAACCAGAACACCTTCGGGCACATGGGTCGCTGGTTGAAGCACCCGGACTACGAGGGTCGCGCGGAAGCCCCCGACGGCTACACCACCAAGCTCGGCCTCCATCTCTCCCCGGGCGTCCTGGAGCCGACCGACGACAACGCCAACTTCGCGCTCTCCCTGTGCCGCGAGCTGCTCCAGAACCTCCGCGAGCGCCGCATCAACATCGGCTGCGACGAGACCTTCGAGCTGGGCAAGGGCAAGAGCCGGAAGCTCGTCGAGGCCGAAGGCACCGAGCGCGTCTACCTGGAGCACCTGCTGCGGCTGGTCCGCGGTCTGCGCGCCGACGGGGTCGAGGTGAGCTTCTGGGGCGACATCCTGCGCCACCGACCCGAGCTGGCGGCCGAGCTGCCCCGCGACGGAGTCACCGCCCTGGCCTGGCACTACGAAGCGCCCATGGACCCCGACGACCTGCCCGCCCCCCTCTTCGAGCTGCTCTCGGAGTTCGGGATCACTCGCGACACCCTGCGGGGCTTCGACGGCCACGTCGCGGGCTTCGTGGAGGCCGGGCTCCCCTTCTGGGTGTGCCCCGGCACGTCGAGCTGGAACACCCTGGTCGGTCGGCTCGACAACGCGCGGGGCAACCTCCTGGATGCGGCGCGCGTGGGCCTGGCGCGAGGCGCGGGCGGCTACCTGATCACGGACTGGGGAGACAACGGGCACATGCAACCGCCCTCCGTCAGCTGGCCGGCCCTCGCCTACGGCGCTTCCGTGGCGTGGTGCGCGGAGACCAACCACGAGCTCGACGTGTCCGCCGCGCTCGATGCCTGGGTGTTCGGCGACGAGGCGCGGGTGCTGGGAAGCCTGCTCGATCGCATCGGCCACCTCCACGGTGGCACCGGCAAGGTGGGCATGAACGGGAGCCCGCTCTTCACGGAGCTGCTCGCTCGCGGAGGCCTGCTGGGCTCGATGGGCGAGGCCAACGCCCCGGGCACGGCCCGGACCCTCGACGACGTGGAGGCGGCCCTCGAGGATCTCACGACGGCGCGGCCGACCTGCGCGGACGGCGCCACGGTGTGCGCGGAGCTCGAGGCCGCGCTGCGCCTGGCGCGCCACGGCGCCTGGCGTATCGCGCGTGCCGCGGGCCTTCCCGCGCCTGGCGACGCCGAGCTCGCCGCCGACCTGCGCGAGGCCATCGGCCTGCAGGAAGCCGCCTGGCACGCGCGGGCGCGCCACGGCGGCTGGCCCGACAGCCTGGCCCGGCTCGAGGCGACCCTGGCCAGCTACGACACCTGAGCGGGCGGCGACCCGCAGCGAGCCTTCGAACCGCGGCCGGATCAGCGCATCGCGAAGCGGGAGAGGCTCGGCGTCGGAACGGCGAGGAGGGTCTCGCGGAGGTGGGCGACGACGCGGTCGCGGGTCTCGCCGCGACCGATCGGGGCCAGGTGGCTGCCCGGGGTCCAGTGGAGGGACGGCTCGTCCCAGTGCTTCCACAAGGCATGGGTCTGCGCAGGGGGACAGATCCGGTCCGCCCGCGCACCGACGATCAGACGTGCCTCCGGGGCCACGCGCGGGCGGTGGCCGAGCGGCGCATGGGGTGCCCAGGCCTTCTCCCAGAGAGCTGCATCCAGACCCTCGCGTTCCCGCGCACGCAGCGCCTCCTCGCTCAGATCCTGCGCGAGCAGCTCGCTGAGCGAGACGGCCGGGATGGTCGGGATCGCGCACGCGAGCCCCTGCTCCAGCGAGGCCAGCAAGGCCGTCGTGTAGCCGCCCAGGCTCATGCCCGTGACTCCGACCGCGGGGGCACCCTGTTGGCGGAGCCAGCCGATCAGGCGGCGCAGCTCCCAGATCGCCTGCCCGAAGGCGGCGTTGGTCTGGAGGGGATGGCCGTCGAGGAAGCCCGCCCCCGAGCGCCGTCCGGGAGCACGCGGACCGTGGAGGGGAAGAACGGGCATCGCGAGGTCGAGGCCGAGCCCGCGATGCCAGGTGTCGATGTCCCACTGCCACGCGTCGAGCCCGATGCGGCCCATGCCGTAGCCGTGAATGCATACGAGGGTCGGCCGCGGACGATCGCCGTGCCGAAAGAGGTGCGCAACTGCGGTCTGGTTGGACGCGATCGATGCGTAGGCATCGCGGATCTCCGGATCCCGCGCCACGTACTCGCTCTCGAAGCGCAGCTGCTCGATGCTTCCCAGCCGCGGGACCCGCTCGCGGGTGAGCCGGAACTTCTCGAGAGCCGGCGGGTGGGGATGCGCGCGGCTCGGGTCCGCGAGGATCCCCTCCTCCTCGTGGCGTCGCGCCGCCTCCCGCAGATCGCCCGCGATGCGGGCCACGGGCGACCGCGGCGAGAGCAGCGCGGTCACCGCCCACACGAAGCGCATGCTCTCGTCCAGGGCCGCGGCCAGGTTGGTGCGCAGCGCCAGGGGCGCCGGCAGCTCGACGCCTTCCGGAAGCGGGGTCTGGTAGAGCGAGATCTGGCTTCCCGTCAGCAGCACCAGGGCGCCCAGGCCCAGGGCTCCGAGACCGGCAAGTCCGGCGCCGGCCAGGAGCCAGCCGGCTCCGAGCCACATCGCCGCCGCACCGGCCGCCACGATCCAGGGCGGCAGGCTTCGCTCCGAGCTCCGATGGAGCCGGTAGGCCAGTACGCCCAGGCCGACGGCGAGAGCGAGGGCGAGCCCGGCGCCGAAGCCGCCGGACGTGGCGGCCAGGAGCGCGAGCCCGGCGCCTGCGGCCGCCAGGATTCCGACCCGCGCGTTCACAACGGACCCTCACCCACCACGGCTTCGGGCGCCCCGGCTCCGAGAACCTCGTGCCAGGCCAGCTCGACACACTCCGCGTTGCCCACCTGGATGCCCGGCACCAGCGAGCGCAGGACGCCGAGGTGGGTCACCACGGCGACCCTCTGCCCGTCCGCCTCCCGCTGCACCCGTTCGAGCACGTCCTGGACGCGCAGGCGAACCTCCCGACGGGTTTCGCCGCCGCCGGCGCGCGCCTGCCAGTCACCGGCGCGAACGCGCTGGTAGTCGTCGGGCCATCGCTCCTGGATCTCCGCATGGGGCCGCGCGCTCCACTGGCCCACGTCCATCTCGCGGAGGCCCCGCTCGGGAAGGGGCTCGAGGCCGAGGGCCTCCCCCACGGCGCGCGCGGTCTCGAGCGCGCGCGCCAGGTCGCTGCTCAGAAGGGCCGCGATCCCGCGCCCGCGGAGACCCTCCGCCAGGGTGCGGGCCTGCTCCTGGCCGCGCTCCGAGAGTGGCGCATCGGCCTGGCCCTGCCACAGGCCGAGTGCGTTCATCGTGGACTCGGCGTGGCGGATGGCGAGCAGGTCGGACATGGTGGCGCAGGGTAGCCGGAGGTCGGCGGCGGGTCAGGATCGCGCCCTGCCCCGGCTCGCTGCCCCGTCGCGCCAGGTGACGCGAACCGGGCGACGAACCGCCCCACTACGGTTTCCGCAACCTCTCCCTGCGGATCTCCCGCGCCCGGGAGAGGACCTCGGGATGGGCCGCCACCCAGGCGGCCAGGTCCGGATGGTGCTCGACCCGAACGCCCGCGAGCAGGGAATCCAAGGCCGACGCCTCGAGACCGGACGCCAGCCCCACCCGGGCGCCACGCGCGCGGACCTGGACCCGGTCTCCACGCTGCGCGGCGCGCGCCTCGAGGGCGCTGGCCAGCTCACCGGCAGCCTCGGGCCCGTCGAGGACGGTGATCCACACCCACGAGGCCTGCTCCGCGCAGGCCAGGAGCCACGCGCGGTCCGCTCGCCAGCCCCGGACGTCGGGCCGCGCCACCCCGAGCCACACGCCAAGGCTGACCTCGCCGAGCGCATTGCTCGCCCGGACCCGACACGGCTCGGGGAATGCACCCACCGGCGCCTCGATCTCGCGCCGGCCCGGCTCCGCGCGCCCGGGGTGGAGAAGGGCCGCGCTCGTCATCGGCGGGTTCGCGAGGGCTTCATCCAACCCCTCGCGACCCCGCTCGGCGTGGCGCGCCGCGACCCAGCGATAGCCGAGCGGGTAGAGCTCGAGGAACATCGCTCGCAGCCACGGCAAGGCGTCGGGCAGCCCGGACGCCACGTCGATGTCGAAGCGCCGCGCGTAGCTCTCCCCGTCCGGCTGTGGCACACCGCGGGTGCGCATCGCGTCGCGGGTCTCGGTCCAGACAGCATCGCCTTCGAGCAGTGCGGCCAGGGCGAAGCCCAGGTCCTCGAAGCCCTCGAGCCCGAGTGCGACGTCGAACAGCACGGAGTGCCGGGCCTGGAGCGCATGGGCGAGCTCGTGAACCAGGATGTCGCTGATCGCGGGGTCGTCGAGCACCGCCTCGGGATCGCCCCTTGGACGGAGCGCCACCACCAGGCGATCCCCCACGTTCGCGTAGTAGCCGACCACCGCGTCGCCCTGCAGGGCGAGCAGCTCCTCCCAGAGATCCACGCCCTCGGGGATCAGCCCGAGCGCCCGAACCAGGGCTTCCTGTCTCCCCCACTGCTCCGGGTCGACCAGACGGCGCATCTCGCGTTCGAGCTCGGCCGCCAGGCGATCGGGCGGGAGCAGGAAGCCGCGCACGGGCCTCCCGAAGGAGAGCCCCCGGGCCGCCTCGACCCGCGCCGTGAAGGGCGCGAGCCGCTCTGCAGGAATGGCGCTGGGGCCCGGCGTGAGACAGGCCATGCCAGCGGCGACGGCCGCCAGCGCGGCCCATCGTACGTCCCTGCGGGGCCGGGCCGAGAGGCCGCCGCGGACGCGGTCGCTGGCGCCCAGAGCCCCCATGGTCGGAACCGTGACACATCGGACTCGCCCAGCCCACTGTTCCTGAGATGGAGGGATTTCCCACCGCTTCCCGGGACTGGGAGCAGGGGCTCCGAATGCGTCGACGATTCGATCACCTTCACACCGAGCTCTGCGTCGCGGTGGGCGAGCGGCTGCCCCGCTACGCGCTGTGGCTGTGGCTTCGCGAGCACGGTCGCGACCCGGAGGACCTCTCCCGCGAAGACGTCGATACCTTCTGCGACGCGGAGCTGGCCGCCTTCCTGCGCACCCGCGAGGTGTTCCTGCCGGCGCGGCTGCGCAAGCGCCTTCGCAAGCGGCTGGGTCGTTTCGATCCCCGTTTTCCGACACCGGAGGAGCGGCTGGCGTCACTCACGGAGTAGCCCGCCTCCGTCTCGAGGCGGGCCCGGAGAAGACGTGCTGCCCGAGAGATCCCACCGCGACCCGGTCGTCCTTCGCGAAGATCCCCTGGCCCCGTGGGCCACGGGCCTCGCAGGGCGCCTCGACCGGCTGGGCTTCGAGGTGGCGCTGGTTCCGGATGAGGCCGAGCTGCGCGGCCAGCTCGCGCGCTGCGAAGGGCCGCAGGCCGTGCTGCTGAACGTCGGGCTCGGTGCCCACGAGCTCGGCGACAGCCTCGCAACCGTCGCCGATGCGAGTCATCGGCAGGACCTGACCGTGCTGGCAATCGGCGACGAGCCATCGCCGCCGACCCGGGAGCAGCTGCGGCGGGCTGGCGTCACCCTCTCGGCCTTCGGATCCCTCGACGATCCCATGCTGCGCTTCCAGGTGAACCGCGCCTTCCTCGCTGCGCGACACGCGGGGCCGGCCCGTCGAGAGCGGCGCGCGCCCCTGGATTGGGCGGTCGGTGTCCACTTCGGCACCCACCACCTGACGACTCGCCTCTACAGTCTGTCGCGGCGCGGCGCCTTTCTCGAGATGGTGCGCCCGCCGACCGACGGCACCGAGCTCGAGCTCGACCTTCCCCTGCCCCAGGGCCCCGCTCGGGTGGGCTCCCAGGTCGTCCACAGCAACCCGCCGGGCCATCGGCGCTGGCGCCGCGCCCCCATCGGGGTGGGCATCCGCTTCGAGGCGCTTCGCGACGAGACCGCCGCGCGAATCGACGCGGTGGTCACGGAGCGCTGCGCGGCGATGCTCCTCTAGCCGGGCGTCGCTACCCCCCGGAGAGCCGGGTCAGCTCTTCCGTCAGCCCGGCGAGCGCGCGGCCCCGATGGGAGAGGGAGTTCTTCAGATCCGCGGGGAGCTCGGCCAGGCTCCGCGTGTGGCCCTCCGGCTCGAAGACCGGGTCGTAGCCGAAGCCGCCCTCACCCCGCGGCTCCGGGAGGATGCGGCCCGGGCATTCGCCCCTTCGGATGTGAACGGTTCCGTCGGGCAGGGCGAGCGCGGCCACGCACACGAAGCGGGCGTTGCGTGCCGCACCGGGGCGCTCGGCCAGCGCGGCGAGCAGGCGGGCGACCCGCCCGGCGTCGTCGAGAGGGTCGCCGCCGTAGCGGGCCGAGAGCGGGCCCGGTGCGCCTCCGAGCCCGTCCACTTCGAGGCCCGAGTCGTCGGCCAGGGCCGGGAGGCCGCTCGCCTGGGCGACCGTCACCGCCTTGGCACGGGCGTTGGCCTCGTACTGGTCGCCCTCTTCGGGCAGGGCCGCCAGCTCCTCGGGGCTCGCATTGCGAAGCCGCACCGGCACGCCCGCGAGCAGGGCGGCGAACTCGCGCAACTTTCCCGGGTTGGAGCTGGCCAGGACCACGCGGGGAGCCTCGACCACGCGGGCCTCAGTCCTTGACGCCGGCGGCTTCCAGGGCTTCGCGCTGGAGCCGGGTGAGATCGGCGATCCCGCGCAGGGCCAGATCGGTGAGCTCATCCAGCTGACGGCGGCTGAAGGTCGTGCCCTCGCCGGTGCCCTGCACCTCGGCGATCTCACCGCTGCCGGTGGCGACCACGTTCATGTCGACCTCGGCGCGAGCATCCTCTTCATAGGGGAGATCGAGCAGCACCGCGCCGCTCACGACGCCGACCGAGATGGCGGCGATGGAGTCGCGCAGCGGGTCGCGATCGATGGCACCGCGCCTGCGCAGGCGGTGGGTGCCGAGAGCGAGGGCCGTATACGCCCCGGTGATCGACGCCGTGCGTGTGCCCCCGTCCGCCTGCAGCACGTCGCAGTCCACCCAGAGCGTGCGCTCGCCCAGGGCCGCCGTGTCCACGATCGCTCGCAGGCTGCGCCCGATCAGGCGCTGGATCTCCAGCGTACGCCCCCCCTGCTTGCCCTTCGCGGCCTCGCGGTCGGTCCGGCGGTCGGTCGAGCCGGGCAGCAGGGAGTACTCGGCCGTCACCCAGCCCTTCCCGGTTCCCTTCAGGAAGCGGGGCACCCCCTCCTCGCAGCACACGGTGCAGAGGACCTTCGTCGCACCGAACTCGCACAGCACCGAGGCGAGGGGGTTCTGGGTGAAGTCGGTGTGCAGACGCACGGGGCGAAGCGCATCGGCCGCACGTCCGTCCATCCGTTGGGTCGGCGAGTCCGCCATGGGTGCTGTCTCCTGGAGCCCGGCTCGCTGGTCCGCCGGCTCGGTCAGTGGGCCGCCGCGGCGGGGCGGGAGCCTCCGGCCAGGCCGCGGCGCGCATCGTAGCGCGCACGGTAGGCGACGACGGCCTCGGCCAGGCCCCGCGCCAGGCGGGCGCGCTCGTCTTCGTCGGCCAGCGCCTTCTCGTCGGCCGGATGGGTCAGGAAGCCGATCTCGACCAGCACCGCGGGCATGCGCACGCCCATCAGGACCACGAAGGGCGCCTGCTTCACGCCCCGAGACCGGGCCGACTCCTGGGTCGCGATCCGCCGCTGCGTCATGCGGGCGAACTCCTGGGATTCGCTCAGCTGCTCCGTCGCGATCAGGTCCCCGAGAATGGCGAGCAGCGGATCGCCCGCGGCGGGCGGCTGGGCATCCTCGCCGAACGCCAGATTCTCCGCCCGGGCCAGGTCCAGGGCGGCTTCGTCGGTCGCCTCCGGCGAGGCGAAGAAGGTCTCGATGCCGCGGGCGCCGCGAACGGGCGAGGCGTTCGCGTGGATCGAGACGAACAGGTCGGCCTTCTGCTCGTTGGCGAGCTGGGTGCGGCCTTCCAGGGTCACGAAGCGGTCGTCCTCACGGGTCATCACGACCCGGATGCCCGTGTCGCGGAGAGCCTCGGCCGTGCGCTGGGCGACGTCGAGCACCACGTCCTTCTCGATCAAGCCGCCCTTGCCCCGAGCGCCGTGGTCGTCGCCTCCGTGGCCGGCGTCGACCACCACCACGTCGAAGCGTTCGGCTTCCCGCGCCTCGCCGGCGGCGGGTGAGGTCGGACCGAGGGCCAGGGCACCGAGAAGGGCGATCGCAAGGCCGCGCACCCCTCCCCGCCGCCTACCTGGGCAGCGGATCCGATCTACGCGCACGGCGCAGGCGCCCTGATTCACGACACACACCCCCGAGAGAGCAACGTAATCGACGGCGCCGTGGCACGCATGTCCAGACGGGGGAGCGTGGCGACCCCGCAGCCCTTCCGTACCCTCGCAAGGATGCTGCGGCGCCTCCCCCCGTCGGGTCTCCTTCTCGGGACCGCCCTCCTGCTGGCCCTCGGCACGGCGACCCGGGCTGAGGTTCCGGCGGTGGCGCGCCCGAGGGCGCCCAGCGCGGCCGCCCCGAACGGTGGGGGCACGGCCTTCTTCCTGGCGAGACCCGACGGCCAGGGGGCGGTCGCAGTGACCACGGCGCATGCGTTCGACCTCGGCGCGCTCGGCCAGACGGGTGAGGTGGTGTTCGAGCTCGGGCATACGGGGACCCGCGTCAGCGTCTCCAGCCGGCTCCATGCGGCGCCGGGCCGTCCCTTCTCCGAGCCCGACGCCCAGCTGGCCGACGACTTCCTGATCTTCGGTCTGGAGCTTCCGCCCCAGGGCGTTTCGCTGCTCCAGCCCGACCCGGGCGACCCGACCGGGCTGGTCGGCGAGCGCGTGCGCATCCTGGGGGTGCCGCCCTCCCCGCCCCACGACCAGGACGATCTCTACGGCACCGTCCGTGAAGCGAACGACGGCCGGATCGAGGTCGAGCTCGACGTGCCTGCCGACCTGCGCGGATGGGGTGGCGCCCCGGTGCTGCGCACGCCCGGAGGAGCCCTGGTGGGCATGTTGCAGGCCATGTGGCCCGAGGACGACCACCTGCGGCTCGGGGTCGCGCCGATCGGCAAGCTCGCGGCCGCCCTGGCGGCACCCCTGGATGGAGGCCTGGGCCGGCCGCTGGCCAGCTTCGCGCCCGCGACGGAAGACGGCGCGGAGGAGGAGAAGCCCGCCCTGGCCGACCAGCTCGCCGTCGCGCCCGCAGCCCGGGAGCTACCCGGCGAAGGTGCGCTGCTCGGCCGGGCCGGGGTCTTGTCGACCCAGATCCACCTCCAGATCGAGCAGCCCCTCGACGGCGCCGTGGTGGGGGATTCCCAGGGCGCCTTCGTCGCGGGCCGCGCCCTTGCGCTGCTCGGCGAGTTCCGGCGCTTCGACGTCGTGCTCGTGCTCGACACCTCGGGCTCGACCATGGCGGCCAGCGGTGCCGACATCAACGGCAACGGCGTCGTGGGCCGCAACCGCTTCAGGCTCTTTCCCTCCGACGACCCGGGCGATTCGGTGCTCGCCGCGGAGATCGCCGCGGCACGGCAGATCCTGGAGGGGCTCGATGCGCGCAACACCCGGGTCGGCGTGGTCACCTTCGCGGGCCGGAGCGAGGACTTCCGCAACCCCAGTGGCGGCACGGTGATCCGCATCGGCGGCAGTGCGGGCCCGCCGGCCATCACCGAGGAGGGTCTCACCTCGGACTTCGAGCGCGTCGAGCGCGCCCTCCGCCATGTCCTCGAGCGCGGGCCCGCGGACAACACCAACATGGGAGCCGGCCTGCGCCAGGCCATCCGGGAGCTGAAGGGCTATCGCGGCGGCCTCTCCACGCCGGATCCCGAGAGCGAGAAGGTGGTGCTCTTCTTCACCGACGGCGCGCCGACCGCACCCTACGACCCGGCCGACCTGCGCTCCAACACGCTGAGCGTGCTGCGCGCAGCCGACGCCGCCAGCCGGGCGGGGGTGCGCGTGCACAGCTTCGCGATCGGACCCGACGCCCTGAAGAGGCCCGTCGCGGCGGTCGAGATGGCCTACCGCACGGGCGGCTACTTCACCCCCGTGCGCCAGCCGGGCGACCTCTCGGAGGTCATCGACAACGTGAGCTTCGCGAACATCGAATCGATCGACGTCGTGAACCTCACCACCGGTGAGGCGGCGAGCGAGCTGCGCATCCAGGCCGATGGCAGCTACGGCGCACTCGTGCCCGTACGCACGGGCCTGAACCGGGTCCGGGTGCGGGTACGGGCGAGCGACGGGAGCGAGGCCTCGGCCGAGGTCTCCGTCGGCTACGCGGAGGGCGTGAAGCCGACCCGGCTGCCGCGGGAGCTCGTCGCCCTGCGCAACCGCCTGCTCGAGGAGCGGCTGATCACGCTGAAGCGCGGCAACGTCGATACCGAGCGCCAGGTGACCGAGCGCACCCGCAAGGAGCTGCTCCTCGACATCCAGCGCGAGCGCAGCGCGGCCCAGGAGGCCGCCGCCAAGCAGCGCAAGGAGCTGGAGCTCGAGGCCGAGCCCATCGAAGCCCCCTAGGAGTCTGCGCGGCAGAAGCGAGATCTGAGACCCTGAGGCGACTCCTACCCCGCCGCCCCCGCGAACGCCCGCTCACCGCCAGACCGCCGCGGGAGGGATAGGGTAGTTGCCGGAAGGTGGGTGAGGGCAGGGGTCGTGGGGTGTCAAGAGCGCCGACGGTAGGGGCGCATGGCCCGGGCCTGCGAGGTCGTCGGACGCCGCTCCCTGGGTCAGCCCGGGTACTCCGCTGGATCGAGTAGCCCCCCACCCTCG
>NYZB01000048.1 GCA_002687015.1 Deltaproteobacteria bacterium | reverse complement strand
GTATTCATCTGTGAATGATCGACGCTTCCGTTTTCCCATGACACACTCCTACCGCACTTCCGTGCGATCCGGGGTGTCCACGAAACCGGGGCAAGCTCACTACCTCTCCGGCAACCACACGATTCGTGTGGCCAGGCGTCCCTCACCACGCCCACGCAAGCGAGAACTCGCTTCGATTTGCGCGTGGGACGGGGGCGACCGATGATCCTGCCGATGTCGCGCCCGGGGCCGTGGTTGCTCCTGTTTCTCTGGCTGGGAGCCGCGGGCGTCGCTCACGCCGAGCCGCCCACAGCGGAGCTCTCACGCCTGCCCGACGGCGTCGCAGCGCCGCAGATCGACGGACGCCTCGACGATGCAGCCTGGGAACATGCCACCCTGCTCGGGCCGCTCACCCAGGTGATCCCGACCGAGGGCGCCCCGCCCAGCGAGCGCACCGAGATCCGCATCACTTACGACCGCGACGCACTCTATCTCGGCATCCACGCCTTCGATTCGGAGCCGGAGAAGATCATTGCAAGGGGCATGGTCCGGGACGGCAGCTTGCGGCCCGACGATCGCATCAGCCTGCTCTTCGACACCTTCCACGACCACCGCAATGCCTTCCTCTTCTCCACCAACGCCAATGGCGCCCGCCTGGACGGGCTGATCGAGAACAACAGCTCCTTCAAGTCACAGTGGGATGGCATCTGGTACACACGGGCGCGGCGCACCGAGGAAGGGTGGATCACCGAGCTCGCGATCCCCTTCAAGACGATCGGCTTCGACCCGACGAGCGGCACCTGGGGCTTCAACGTGATGCGCAACGTCCGGCGGCGCAACGAGGAGAACCGCTGGGCCTCGGCGCGGCAGAACAAGTTCCTGATCGACGTCTCCGAAGCGGGCGACCTGACCGGCCTTCACGGCCTGGAGCAGGGGATCGGCCTCGACATCAAGCCCTCGGGCTCCCTCGCCTGGACCCACGAGCGCAGCCGCCACCGATCCTTCGGCAACATCGATCCGAGCCTCGACGTCTTCTACCGCGTGACGCCCTCGGTCACGGCCGCCCTCACGGTGAACACCGACTTCTCCGACGCCGCCGTGGACACCCGCCAGGTGAACCTCTCCCGCTTCGCGCTCTTCTTTCCCGAGACCCGGGACTTCTTCCTCCAGGACGCGGGGATCTTCGACTTCCCGATCGGTGGCCACGGCGCCGTGAACGGCCTCCCCTTCTTCTCGCGGCGAATCGGCTTCGATAGCGATCGCGATGACGTGGTGGACATCCGCGCCGGCGGCAAGGTGACGGGCCGGGTGGGGGCGCTCAACTTCGGCTTCCTGGACGTGCAGATGGCAGGCCACAGGGACGTGGACCCCAAGAACCTGGCCGTGGGACGTGTCAAGCTGAACCTGGGCGAGGAGTCCTACCTGGGATTGATCTCGACCCACGGCGATCCCGTCAGCAACGGCACCAACAGCCTCTTCGGCGCCGACCTGAACCTGCGCACGAGCCGGCTCTTCGGAGACCAGATCGCCGTGCTGCGCGCCTGGTTCCAGCACACCACCACTTCGGGCCCGGTGGGGGATGACCGCGCCTGGGGCTTCCTGGCCAGCTACCCGAACGATCGCTGGAGCACCAGCTTCGGCGTCTCCCAGATCGGCGAGGACTTCCACCCGGCCCTGGGCTTCGTGAACCGGACCGGTGTGCGCACCACCTCGGGCAGCCTGCGCCGCCGGTGGCGCCCCGTGGGCCACTGGCTGCGCATCGTCCAGACGGCGCTGGCCGCGAGCATGGTCACCGATCTGGGCAACGACCTGCGCTCCCTGAGCATCGCGCCGACCTTCCTGCGCCTCGAGAACCAGGCGGGTGACTTCCTGGCCCTGAACGCTGCGTGGCGCACGGAGGTCTTGAAGGCGGGCTTCGAGATCTCGAGCGGGGTCGTCATTCCCGAGGACCGCTACGACTTCGGGCGCCTCACCCTGAGCGTGGGAACCGCCCCTTCCCGCCCGCTCGCGGTCCAGCTCGACTTCGGGGCCGGCTCCTTCTACTCGGGGCACATCCGCTCCGGTCGGGCGCTCCTGGAGTGGCGAGCGTCGAAGCACCTCTTCGCCTCCTTCGAGCTGCTGCAGAACTCGGTCCGGCTGCGGGAGGGCGACTTCACCACGCGCCTGGGTCGGGTGCGCCTGAACCTCGTGTTCACGCCAGATCTCTCCTGGGAGACCTTCCTCCAGTTCGACAACGTGAGCGACTCCCTGGGCTGGAACAGCCGGCTGCGCTGGATCCTCCGCCCCGGCGAGGAGCTGGTCTTCGTCTGGAACCAGGCCTTCGACGTCCAGGCCTACGACTTCCGGGGCAACCGCGCGAACCTGGTCGGCAAGGTGGCCTGGACCTTCCGCTTCTAGCGGCCGAGACCGCCGCGGGCCGAGGCGGCGCGCGGGCTCAGAGGTGGATCCGGGGCAGCCGCTCGGACCACTCGACCTCGCGCTCGAGCTGGCTCGCCACCCGGAGAAGCAGGTCCTCGCGCCCCATCGCGGCAATCAGCTGCACGCCGATCGGAAGGCCCGCTTCGTTCCAGTGCAGGGGCAGCGAGACCGCGGGCTGCCCCGTGACGTTGAAGGGCAGCGTGAAGGCCAGCAGGCCACCACTGCGCATGAAGGCGTCGAGGGGCTTCGCCTCGTCGGGGACCATCTCGCCGATCCGCGGAGGCGGCGCCGTGAGGGTGGGCGTGACCAGGAGATCGAAGCCCTCCGTCCACCAGGCGGCGACCTTCCGCTGGTAGGTCTGCAGCGCCTGCACGGCGCCCAGGTACTGGGCCGCGTTCATCTGGCGCCCCATCTCGGTGACCGCCCAGTTGTCGCTGTCCATGTCTTCGGGGCCGAGTTCTCGTCCGAGGAGCTGGCCGAAGTCCTCCACCCCGCGTGCCTGGGCGCTGGCGATGATCGTGAGGGTGTGGGAGAGCAGCGGCGAGCCGGCGACCTCCGTCGGATGGGACGCCTCGACGTGGTGGCCGAGCCCCTCCAGTACGCGGCCCACCGACGCCGCCGCCTCCACGCAGTCGGGGTGGAGCGGCACCTGATCGTGGTGGGACAGGACACCGACGCGCAGCGAGCCCGGATCGGCTCCGAGCTCGTCCGAATAGGGGCGCTCGGGCGGCGCGATCCCGTAGGGGTCACCGGGCATCGGCCCCTGCACCGCATCCAGCATGGCGGCCGTGTCGCGCACACTGCGCGAGACGATGAACTCGAAGGTCATGCCGCCCCACATGTCTCCGATGTCCGGTCCGAGCGAGATGCGGGCACGCGAGGGCTTCAGGCCCACCACTCCGCACTGACTGGCCGGGTTGCGGATCGAGCCGCCTCCGTCGCTGGCGTGTGCGATGGGGACGATCCCCGCGGCGACCGCGGCGGCCGCCCCACCACTCGAACCGCCGCTGGCGTGGTCCGGGTTCCACGGGCTGCGGCAGGGTCCGTAGGCCTGGGACTCGGTGGTCGCCCAGGCACCGAGCTCGGGAACATTGGTTCGGCCCACGACGACGAGGCCGGCCGCCTCGAACTTCTCCACCAGATAGGAGGTGGTCGTGGCGCAATGATCCGCGTCCCGAAGGAAGCGCGTCCCCCAATGATGCGGATCCCCTGCCCGATTGCCGCCGGCCAGGTCCTTCAGCAGGAAGGGCACTCCGCGAAAGGGACCACGGGCAGCGGAGCCCTGGCTTCTCGTCGCGCGCGCTCGAAGTGCTCGTGGATGACGGCGTTGAGGGTCGGGGCGAGGGCCTGGATCGAGTCGATCGCCGCATCGGCGATCTCGAGGGCCGTGATTTCTCCCGCGTCGACCAGGGCGGCGAGGCCGAGGGCATCGTGGGCTGCGTACTCCGAAGCCTTCATCCGGGTCCCCCTTCTCCCCCGAGCATCCGACGATACCACCGCATGGCCTCGGGTGGGTCGCATCCCACCTGCTGGAAGCCGAGCCCGCGTCATCGAGACGCGAAGTCGATCCCTCAGCGCAGCCGCACGCTGCGGAGCGCATGGGGCGGGACCTCGAAACGGAAGGTCCCGCCCTCGCGCTCGATGGGCCCGCCCTCCCGCGTCTCGTCGAGTCGGACCTGGACGGCCTCGCGAACGCGAACGGCCAACGCGTCGCCGAGGCTGAGACACGCCGTCTCCGGCTGGTCGGTCGGATTCAGGACGCGCACGAGAAACCCGTCGCCATCCTCGAGCGGCTTGAGAGCACTGAGCACGAGGCGATGGGGCGTGAGCGCGAGCACGGGTCGACCGGAGGGAATCAGGGGATTCGCGCCGGCCGGCACCGCGCACAGGCCCAGCTCGGCCTCGCGCGCCGGGCCGGGGCCGGAGCCGGGGAGCAACGACAGGGCAGCCGAGAAGGGGCCCGGGACCTGAGCACCCGGCGTGGCGATTCCGGGCCCGGCCGGGCCCGGTCGGGTCTCGAGATCGGCCCGGGAGAGGTGACCGACCGCACGGAGCAGCGTGAAGATCAGGGCCCGGCCGTCGAAACGCGCTTCGGGAAGACCGGGCGCCGCGACCGTCAGCCCGCCTGCGGTCACGAAGCCCTGGTGCAGGAAGGTCTCGGGGGCTCGTTGCACCCAGCCTTCGTCGTCGACGGGCGCGCTGCTGCGCGGGACCACGTCGAAGGTGGTGGCCGCCGCCGCGTCGCCGGACTCCCGAACGGGGAAGTGCATCGAGAGCCGGTGATCCCGCGCCCTGTTGTCGAGCTCCACGCGGAGGTCGATGCGCGCGACGCCGGGCGCCACGCGCAGGGTCGTGCGAACCGGGAGATCCACGAGCTCGGCGCTGCGCGACCGGCGCTCTGGGGCCAGGGCCTCGGGAAGACGCAGACGGCGGTCGACCACCAGCTCCTGGATCCCTGAGGGATGCTCCCTGCGCTCGACGCGGATCTCCGGGCTCGGGGTCGGCTCGGCCTCTCCCGAGGCCGGGACCGGGTCGAAGTCGTAGCTGTCGCCCCGATCTCCGATGTCCTCGAGGCCTCCGAGCCCCTCGTATCGCCGTCCACCCAGCTCGGCATCGAAGCTCCCGTCGGCGCGCACCCGGACGAAGACCCTCTCGCCGCCCGCGGAGCTCTCGATCGCGGCGCGCGGAGAGCCCGCCTCGACCTCCTCACACCGGTCTTCACAGGAGGCCGCGTCGGCGGCGCGGCGCACCACCATCCGCTTCCAGCCGAAGGGGGGCACCTCCGTCGCCACGAACTCGAGGACGCCAGGGACGCGATCGGACAGGAAGGCGAGCCGCTCGGACGGGTCCGAGGGCAGCTGGCGGGCGGGCGCGCCGTCGACGGTGTAGGCCGCGCGCGCGGGCTCCACGAGGAGCGTCGGATGCAGCATCCGCCCCGGGTCGGGCGAGGGCACCATGTAGGGATGGGGATCGAAGGCGAAACGCACCAGGTCGGTGCGCACCCGCGGCGATGGATTGAAGACCGCCAGCTCGAGCTCGTCGTCCCAGGGCGGACGCCGCAAGGCACCCTGCCCCGCCAGGCGCTCGAGGCTGCGCCGGCAGGTCTCGTCGGCGAGCTCCCTGGCCGCATCGAAGCGCGAACGCATCTGCTCGTGGACCCGGTCCTTCGAGCAGCCGCAGATCGAGTCGTGGGCCTGGTTGACCAGCAGCTCCCTCCAGGCGAGCTGCAGGGCGGGCCGTTCGTCCGGCAGGCCGAGCGCAGCGCCGATCGCAGCCCAGGGCTCGGCCCAGCCCTCGAGGGCCCCCTCACAAGCGCGGTTGGCCTGCTTGATCCAGGTGCGGGTGGACCAGACGCCGGGCAGGAGGGGCGCCACCCGCGCACCGACCAGCTCGCCGGAGTAGCGCGGCCGCTCCTCGCGGCACGCGGCCACCGCGTCGACGAAGTCGTCGACCAGACCGCGCTCCACGGTCAACCCGGTCGCCGCCTCGAGCTCGCGCACCAGCTCGGCCGTGCGGGGATCCGGCGCCTGGTGGTCGATGCCATTCATCAGCAGCAGCGTGTCCGAGCGGCTGCGGGCGGCCAGCTCCTTCGCCGTCTCCGCGATCTTTCCCACGATGTCGTGGACCTCACTGCCGACGTCGCTGGCGGCCGAGAAGTAGCCGCGGCCGAGGTGGCAGGCGAGCAGCGCCGTCCCGTCCGGGCCCACCCAGTCGTACTCGGCCGGCAGCCGATCCCATTCGCATCCATTCCCACGCCAATAGACGAAGGCACGAAGGCCGAAGCCGGCGAAGAGCTGGGGGAACTGGGCCGGGTGACCGAAGGAGTCCGGTGTGTAGGCCACCGTCGACACGGGCCCGAAGCGCGCGGCGGCCCGGCGGCCTTCGAGCAGGTTGCGCACGTGGGCCTCGCCCGAAGGGAGCAGCGAATCGGGCTGCACGTACCAGGGGCCGATGCCCAGACGGCCCTCGACACAGCGGGAGCGCAGCTCCTCGACCCGCTCGGGCCGGATCGCCGCATAGTCCTCGAGCACGATCGCCTGGCCGTCGAGCAGGAAGCGGAAGCCGGGGTCCCTTGCGCACAGGTCGAGGACCCCGTCGACCGTATCGACCAGACGTGCGCGGAAGGACTGGAAGCTGCGATACCACTCGCGGTCCCAGTGCGTGTGGCTGACCCAGATCGCGCGCATCAGGTGAGACCGAGAGCGGCCAGCAGCGGAGGCCCGAGCACCAGGAGCCCGACGCCCACCGCCCCCAGCGCGGCCAGGAGCACGGCACCCGCCGCCAGGTCCTTGCAGCGGGCGACCAGGGGATGGTCGTCGGGTGCCACCCGGTCCGCGAGGGCTTCGAGGGCGCTGTTCAGCGCTTCCGTGGCCAGCACCAGAGCGATCGTGACGATCAGGATCGCCCAGTCCCGGGCGGGGAGGCCCAGGAAGGAGCCCAGGCCGACGACGCACAGGGTCGCCAGGGCGTGGATGCGCGCGTTCGGCTCCCGGGCGAAGAGCTGACCGATTCCCCGGAACGCAAAGCGGAAGCTCCGCAGCCTTCGCTGCAAGGGCGAGTCGCTCATCCGGGCAGGTCCGCTTCGGCTCCCGAAGCGGCGTGGAAGGCTGCGAGCTCGGCCCTCGTGTTCACGTTCGCGAGCGCCCGCCCCCCCGCGTCGAAGCGGGCGAGATCGTCTCCCTCGAGGAAGCCGACCTCGAGCCCCTCGACCAGCCGGTGCAAGGCGAGGTTCCCGCCGGCCAGGGCCTCTCGCGCCGGTGCGAGGACCTCCTGCCGCCGGTAGAGGGCACAGAGGGGATGGATCTGGCCCGTCTCGCGGGGCACCACCGCGTCGGTCTCGGGAGAGGCGAGCAAGGCCAGCAGCAGCTCGCGAGTGATGCCGTAGTAGTCGGTCGCCAGGACCAGGACCTTCTCGGTGCGGGCGGCACGGAGGGCGCCGACCAGGCCCCGCAGTGCGCTGCGCGGACCGGGCGGATCCTCGACCCTTCGCCCCGGTGCGCCCGGAGGTGGATGCCCACCGACGAGCAGGACCTCACCACACAGGGACTCGAGCCGCAGGGCGAGCTGCGCGGCGGCGGGCCGGCCCGCGAGCGGGGTCTGCGCCTTGTCCCCACCCATGCGCTCGGAGGCACCGCCCAGCAGGATGGCTCCGGTGACGTCGGCGAAGCGATCCGGATCGGTGCTCACACGCAGGGCTCCGTCTCCCGGAACAACTCCTCGTCGAGCACCTGGACGGAGATCCGTGCTCCTGCGGCGAGCTCGGTGGCCTCTGCGGGAAAGACCAGCAGGCCCTGCGCGAGGGTCATCGAGCGCAGCACCCCCGAGCTCTGGGTGCCCGTGCTGGTGGCCGACCACTCGCGGCCCTCCCGCTTCAGGTGGACCCGTACGAAGTGGAGACGCCCGGGCTTCTTGGTGAGGCGCTCGGCCAGCGTCGCCTCGAGCACCGGTCGGTAGCAGGCCCCGAAGCCTGCCATCCGCAACAGCATCGGCCGCACGAACTGCTCGAAGGTCACCATCGCCGAGACCGGATTTCCGGGCAGCCCGAAGACCCACGGACCGGCGGCACCGATGCGCCCGAAGGCGAGCGGATAGCCGGGCTTCATCAACACGCCCCAGAAGCGCAGCTCACAGCCCAGCTTCTCCAGGACCGGGCGCACGTGGTCGTGATCCCCCACGGAGACACCCGCGGAGCTGACGATCAGGTCGGAGGAAAGACCGGCGCGAAAGACGCGCTCGAGGTCCTCCGGGGTGTCGCGGGCTATGCCCAGGTTCGTCGGCTCGGCGCCGGCGAGGGTGCACTGGGCGGAAAGGGAGTAGGCATTGCTCGAGACGATCCGCCCGCCAGAGGCGTCCCGATCCGGCTCGACCAGCTCGTTGCCGCCCGAGACCACGGCCACGCGGGGTCGTCGATGCACGTGCACGAGGGTTCGGCCCAGCGAGGCGAGCATGCCGATCTCGGGCGCTCCGATCCGCACACCGCGGGCGAGCACCGTGTCCCCGGCCTCGACGTCCTCCCCGGCCAGCCGCACGTTCTCACCCCGCCTCGGCTCGATGAGGATGCCGACCCGGTCCCCCTCCTCCTCGGTGTCCTCCTGACGCACGACGGTGTCGGCACCGGGGGGAACGGGTGCGCCGGTGAAGATGCGCGCCGCCTCGCCCGGAGCGAGCGGGCGTTCGCCGGATCCACCGGCCGCGACCTCGTAGACCACCGGCAACAGGTGCGGCCCCGGACCCGCCAGCTCCTCGCCCCGCACGGCATAGCCGTCCATCGCCGAGCAGTCGGCGGGTGGCAGGGTCCGGCCCGAATCCACGGGCTCCGCCAGCACCCTTCCCAGAGCCGCACTCGCATCCACGATCTCGGAGGGGAGAGGGCTCGCCTCGGCCATCACGATCTGGTGGGCTTGCTCCACCGGAATTCCCGTCTTCATGGCGGCACCTTACCCAACGCCGTCGGTTGAGGGGCGGGCCCGGGGTGCCTAGAATCTAGGCACCCCCTTTCGCCTCGGACAGCGCGCCGGGTCTGCGAGAAATCCCTTTGCCGAACGGTCCCTTCCAGCCATCCTGGGCCCGACCCCTGGAGATCCGGGGCGTTCGGATCCCCAATCGGCTCGTGCTGGCCCCGATGTCCGGCGTCTCCACGCCGGCGGCCCGTTCGATTGCACGGGACGCCGGTGCGGGGCTCGCGGTGACCGAGGCCCTCTCGGCCCGGGCCCTGCTCGCGGGGCGCGGCCCGGCCCCCGTCGCCCTCGCCAACCTGCCCGTCGAGGAGCGGCTGGCCGTGCAGCTCTTCGGGAGCGAGCCGGAGGTCCTGGCCGACGCCTGCCAACAGCTGGCCGAGCGCGGGGTTTCCTGGATCGACCTGAACGCCGGCTGCCCGGTCAAGAAGTTCATTCGCCAGGGAGCCGGTGCCGCGTTGCTCCGGGATCCGTCCCGGCTCGCTCGCCTCGTGGCGGCGATGCGCGCGCGCTTCGATGGCGTGCTCTCGGTCAAGCTGCGCGCGGGCTGGGATGCCTCGACCCGCAACGCCCCGGATCTGGCGCGCCGGATCGTCGACGAGGGGGCCGACCTGGTCGCGATCCACGGCCGCACACGCGCCCAGAAGTACCGGGGCGCTTCCGACCGCGCGCTCATTCGCGAGGTGGTCCGCGCCGTACCCGGGATCCCCGTGCTCGCGAACGGCGACGTGGTGACGCCCGCCGACGTCGCCTCCCTGGCTCGGCAGACCGGCGCTGCGGGGGTGATGATCGGGCGCGGGGCGATCGGAAACCCGTGGATCTTTGGCAGCGCCCTGGCCGGCGACCCTGAGGCCGAGACGGCGCTGCCGGATCCGGCGCTCCGCCTGCGCACGCTCGAGCGCCACGTGGAGCTGGTGAACCGCACGGCGGCGGACCCGGAGGCGAGGACGCGGGAGCTGCGCCGCTACGCGGCCGCCTACTCCCGCGGTCTGCCCGGCGGCAGGCACTTCCGGGTGCGCGCGATGGCGGTGCGGGAGCCGGAAGACCTGGTGGCGCTGACGCGCGACTTCCTCTCCGGCGCCGGATCCAGGGAGGCCGCGTGAGCACCCGCGACCTGGGCCGGGTCCTCGAGGCCATCGTCGCCGGCGTGGTCGTGATCGACCGTGACGGCATCGTCGACGAGATCAACTCCGCGGCCTGCCGGCTGGTCGAGCGCTCTCGCGAGCAGTCCGTGGGCCGCCCCATCGAGGAGCTCGTGAGCGGAGAGCACGCCCTCTCGAGGCTCGGCCGCAAGGCCCTCGAGCGAGGTGTCGGCTTCAGCGAGAGCCAGCAGACCCTCGAGCGGCGAACCGGAGACGATGCCCTGGTCGACGTCGCCGCCACGCCTCTCTTCGACGACAAGGATGCGCTCGACGGAGCCGTGGTCGTGCTGCGGGATCGCACCTCTCGCAACCGGCTCGAGCAGCTCGAGGAGGAGAAGGAGCGCTTCGACGCCTTCGGCCGGATCGCCGCCGGTCTCGCCCACGAGGTCAAGAACCCGCTCGGCGGCATTCGCGGCGCCGGCGAGATCCTGGCGCGGCGCAGCGACGACCCCAAGACCCAGGAGATCGCCGAGCTCGTGGTGGGCGAGGCCACGCGCATCGCCGGGCTGGTCGACGACTTCATGGTCTTTGCGCGGGGCGAGCGCCTGGCCTTCGGCGTGGTCAATGTGCACCAGGTGCTCGACCACGTGCTGGAGCTCGCCGGCCTCGATCCGATGTCGAGCGAGGTTCGCATCGAACGGAGCTTCGACCCCTCGATCCCCGAGCTGATCGCCGATCGGGACCGTCTGGTCCAGGTCTTCCTCAATCTGGTCCGCAACGGCCTGCAGGCCATGGAAGGCACGGGGGGGACCTTGACGGTCAAGACACGCATGGCGCTGGAGCGCCGACTCGTGACCAAGGCCGGCCGCTCCCTGCCGACCCTCGCCGTCTGGATCGAGGATACGGGCGCGGGCATGGATGCCGACGAGCTCCATCAGGCGAGCACCCCCTTCTTCACCACGCGCAGCGGGGGCACGGGCCTGGGCCTTGCCGTCGCCGAATACTGGGTGGCCCAACACGAGGGTGCCCTCACCCTCGAGAGCGAGAAGGGCGCGGGGAGCCGGGCGCGGGTCGCTCTACCCCTGCGAAGGAGCCCCGAGTGAGCGAGCGCGCGCGCGTCCTGGTCGCCGACGACGAACCTTCCATCCGCTTCGTCCTGCGCGAAACCCTCGAGAGCGCCGGCCACGAGGTGGTCGACGTCGGCGACGGAGACGCCGCCCTCGCCGCCCTCGCGGGGGGAGAGTTCCAGATCGCCTTCTTCGACATCCGCATGCCCGGACCCGACGGGCTCGAGCTGCTCGACCGCCTGAAGGCCATGGGCAGCAACGTCGCGGTCGTCATCATCACCGCGCAGACCACCTTCGAGAACACGGTCGAGGCCATGAAGCGCGGCGCCCTCGACTACCTGGCCAAACCCTTCAGCACCGACGAGGTGCTTCCCCTCGTCGACAAGGCCCTGCGCAGCCGGGCCCTGGAGAACGAGGTTCGCGAGCTGCGACGCGAGGTCTCGGGCCTGACCCAACCGGGCGAGCGGCTGGTGGGGAGCAGCCCCGCGATGCTCGAGGTCTTCAAGACGATCGGCCGCGTGGCACGGGGCGACGTGACGGTCTTGATCACGGGCGAGAGCGGGACGGGAAAGGAGCTGGTGGCGAGAGCCATCCACGGGGCGGGCGGCCGTGCGGCCGAGCCCTTCGTGGCCGTCAACGCCGCGGCCATCCCGCGTGAGCTGCTCGAGAGCGAGCTCTTCGGACACGAACGCGGCGCCTTCACCGGGGCCGTCGAGGCGCGGGTCGGCCGCTTTCGCGAGGCCTCGGGGGGGACCCTGTTCCTGGACGAGATCGGCGACATGCCCGTCGACGTGCAGGCCAAGCTGCTCCGCGTGCTGCAGAGCCGTGAGGTGACCTCGGTGGGAGGCCGCCATCCCGTGGCCGTGGACGTCAGGGTGGTGGCCGCGACCCATCGCGACCTGGAGCAGGCCGTCGCCGACGGGAGCTTCCGCGAAGACCTGCTCTACCGGCTCCGCGTCGTGCCGATCCACATGCCACCCCTGCGCGATCGTCCCGAGGACATCCCGATCCTGGTCGACCACTTCCTGCACCGCTACGAGGCGGAGCTGGCCGAACGTCCGCTCATCCTGGCGCCGGAGACCCTGGAGCGGCTGGTCGACCACGACTGGCCGGGCAACGTGCGCGAGCTCGAGAACGCCATCAAGCGGGCCCTCGTCCTGGCGGGCAGCGAGGTGCTCTCGCCAGAGGACTTCGCCTTTCTCACGCCGCGCGTGGCCGAGGAGAACGGGCCGGGAGGCCTGGAATCGACCGTGGTCGAGGAGGCACGGGCTGCCCTGGACGAGGACGAGCCCGCGGTCTACCGGAAGATCCTTCCGCGGGTCGAGCGAGCCCTCCTCGAAACCGTGCTGGCCCAGACGAAGGGCAACCAGATCAAGGCCGCGGCCCTCCTGGGGATCAACCGCAACACGCTGCGCAAGAAGATCTCGGACCTCGACATCGACGTCCCGGGGCGTCCGTGAGCCGGGCTCCTTCCTCCGCCCCCGTCGCCGGTCTGCACGTGCTGGCCGATGACGACCCGCGCTGGCCGGCTGGGCCGGTCGAGCAGGCCCGGGCCGCCTGCGCCGGGGGCGCGGCGGTGGTGCAGCTTCGCTGCAAGCGGAGCCGCGACGGGGAGATCCTCGCCTGGGCCCACGAGATCCGTCGCTTGACGCGGGAGGCGGGCGTGACCTTCCTCGTCAACGATCGCTTCGACCTGGCGCTCCTGGCCGACGCGGACGGCGTCCACCTGGGCCAGGAAGACCTGCCCCCCGAGCGCCTGCCCGCCGATGCGAGAGAGCGACTCCTCGTCGGCCGGTCCACCCACGATGAAGCCGAGCTCGCGCGAGCCTGTGCCGAGCCGATCGACTACGTGGCCTACGGGCCGATCTTCGGCACGACCACGAAGGAGGTCGGCCATGCCGCCCGCGGCCTTCACGCCCTCCGCGAGGCAGCCCGCCGGGTGGCGCCCCGACCGCTCGTCGCGATCGGGGGCCTCGACGCCGCGTCCCTTCCCGCGGTGATCGCCGCGGGAGCCCGGGGCGCCGCCGTGATCTCGGCCGTGGCGGCGGCGGCGGACCCCGAAGCGGCGGCTCGGCGCCTGGCCACCTGCTTCGCGAGCGCCGGGGCCCCGGCTTGAGCGAGCTCCTTCTCCGCTCGACCAGCGCCGTCGGCCTGGTCGCGATGGTCGTCCTCGCCTGGCTCTTCTCGGAGAACCGTCGCAAGCCCCCCTGGCGGGTCATCGTGTGGGGGTTGGGGCTGCAGCTCACCCTCGCTCTCCTCTTGCTGGAGACCGCGGCCGGCCGCGCCTTCTTCGTCGGAGTGAACGATCTCGTCATCGGCTTCCTTCGCTACACGGAGGCCGGCACCCGCTTCATGTTCGGGCCGATCAAGGAGCTGGGCTTCTCCTTCGTCCTGGACGTGCTGCCCATCATCCTCTTCATGGGGAGCATCTTCTCGATCCTGTACCACTGGGGGATCGTCCAGCGCGTGATCGACGGGATGGCCTGGCTGCTGCAGCGCACCCTGCACACCTCCGCCGCCGAGAGCCTGGCCGCAGCCGCCAACGTCTTCGTCGGCATGACCGAAGCTCCCCTGCTGGTCCGCCCCTATCTGGAGCGCATGACCCGCAGCGAGCTCTTCACGGTGATGGTCACGGGCATGGCGACGATCGCCGGCTCGGTGCTCGTCGCCTATGCCAAGATGCTGGGCGAGGGCGAGTTCTCCGGCCCCCTCGTCGCAGCGAGCCTGCTCTCGGCGCCCGCAGCCATCCTGATCGCCAAGGTGATGATCCCGGAGTCCGGGACGCCCCTCACCGCCGAGGCCGGCCACGCCCAGGTGGAGCGCAGCTCCGTCAACTGGATCGACGCGGCCAGCCAGGGTGCACTCGCGGCCCTCCGGCTGGCGGGCTACATCGGAGCCCTGCTGCTCGTATTCGTCGCGCTCGTGGCCCTGGCCAACGCGATGCTCGGCACCGTCGGCGGCTGGTTCGGCTATCCCGAGCTCACCCTCCAGCAGGTGCTCGGGGTCTTCTTCTGGCCCCTGGCCCTGCTGCTCGGCGTCGAGCCGGACGAGAGCTTCCAGATCGCCCAGCTGCTCGGTGTGAAGACGGTGCTGAACGAGTTCCTGGCCTTCGACCAGCTGCGTCTGGCCATGGAAGCCGGCGCGGTCTCCCATCGCTCCGCCGTAATCGCCAGCTACGCGTTGTGCGGGTTCGCCAACTTCGGATCCCTGGCGATCCTGCTGGGAGGACTGGGCGGCATGGCGCCCACCCGGCGCTCCGAGCTGGCCGAGCTGGGCATGCGCTCGATCGTCGCCGGTACCCTTGCGACCCTGATGACCGGCTGTGTGGTCGGAATCCTCCTCGCATGACGCGGTGGCTCGGCGCCGCGGTGCTCGCCCTCGCGATGGCTTGCCAGGACGCGGCCACGCGACTTCCTCCGCCGCCGGAGGCGGGCATCCTGCGCGGCATCGAGGTGCCCTGGACCGTGCTGCGCGAGCCCGGCTTCCGACCCTCCGTCCGTTGGCTCGCGGAGAACGGCTTCGACCACCTGCGGGTCGAGCTGCCCCCCGACCCGGAGGCACTCGCGCGGCTCCTGGCGCTCACCGCGGAGGTCGGACTCGGATTGGTCGTGGGTCTTGCCGACGACGCCTCGCCCGGGGACTGGGAGGCCTTCGCAAGAGCCCTTCCAGAGGGACGAGCCCGCCTGTGGCTGCTCCTCCCGGAAGATGCCGACGCCGCGGCGGAGGCCCTTGCCATCGTCCGGCGCAGAGATGGCGAGCGGATCGTCGTGGGCCCGAATCCCGGGGAGCCGCGCAGCCTCCTCGGACTCGCCCTGGGCCCGGACCTGGCCCAGGCCTCGGCAACCCTGGAGGCCGTTGGAGCGGCGGCCCGCGAGCGCGGAATCCCGGTCTACTGCCGCTCGCTGGGGTTGCCGACCACGGCCGAGGGCAGCGAGCGGGACGCCTATTACGACGATCTGATCGCAGCGCTCGAAGCGCATGGGATTCCCTGGTCCCTCAGCGACGCCCGGGGAGAGGCCGACGTGCTCGATGACCGGGGTTATCTGATCCCCGGCGTGATGGCCGCCCTGGGACGGGATCGACCCGAGCTCTAGCCTGGCGAGGCCGCAATGAACTCCCGGATCACCGCGAAGGCGCGCTCGGGGTCGTCGCGGAAGACCCCGTGACCACAGCCCTCGAAGCGTTCGAAGCGAAGATGCTGCGCGGGGAGCGCGGCGGCGATGTCCTCCTGGTCCTCGATCGGACACACCGGATCCCTGCTTCCGCCCAGCACGAGGGTCGGACAGCAGACCGCGGCGAGACCCGGCAGGTAGTCGTAGGTGCGTGCCTCGCCCGGTGCGAAGTGGAAGAGCACGTCCAGGTTCCACTGCACGCGGGTCATGAACTCGGGCGGCGTGGGCTCCCTGCCGTAGACCGAGAGGGCATCTCGCGTGTAGGTCAGCAGATTCTCCGGCGAGGGGTCGGTCCAGAAGAGCTCCGCTGCGGCGCGGGCTCCCTCGCCACCCACCTCCAGGAAGCGCTCGAGCATGCGCGGCAGCTGCTGGCGCGCCGAGGTGCTCGAGAAGACCAGCTTGCCCGGGTGATCGGGGTGCCGGGTGGCGTAGGCAAGGGCGACCATGCCCCCAAAGGACTGGCCCATCACGATCGGCCGCTCGATGCCCAGTGCCTCGCAGAAGGCCCGCACGTCGTCGGCCCACTGGTCCAGGTTCCAGGCCGCGGTGGGGCCGCGCTCGCTGCGGCCATTGCCCCGGTGGTCGAGGTAGACGAGCTGGACCTGATCGGTCAGCACGCCGAAGGAGGGCTTGAAGGTGCTGTGGTCGAAGCCGGGCCCCCCGTGCAGGAGCAGCAGGGTGGGCTTCTCGCGCATGGAGCCGCCATCAGGTGTCAGCTCTTCGCCGTCGACGTCGAAGAAGAGATCGACTCCATTGACGTGAACGCGCACTACTCGGCCTCCTTCTTCAGCCGGCCCAGCCCGAGACGCTTGCGCAGGTCGGCCTCGAAGGCCTGGAGGCCCGGCCCGGCGTGCTGCTCGAGAAGCGCCTCGAGCCGCGTGTGACCGGAGGCCGCCTCCGCGTCCCACTCGTCCGCGAAGCCGCCATCGACGATGTTCTCGGTGATCGCCGCCATGGGAGTCGCGAAGTCCAGGTGGTCGTAGGAGCCGCGCCGCGAGAGCTGGCCATACTGACTGGTGGGGGAGTGGAAGCCCATCTGGCCCGTGAAGCCCACCTCGCGCAGGAGGCGGTAGCTTCGCTCGATCTCCCCCGAGAGGATCAGCTCGGTCATGATCGCCTCCATGGAGATCCCCTGGGCGAGCAGGGTCTGCACGAAGCTCTGGTTCACGTGGGTCAGGGCCGGGGAGAGCACCTGCTCGACCGCCAGGTCGAGCACCGTCTCCTGCTTGGGGGTCATCGCGAGGGCACCCTGGCGAAGCCCGCCGATCGCGCTGGCCACGGCCAGGGTGCGAGCCAGGGCGTGGCCCGTGCGATCCTCCTGGACGCCGACGGCGCTGATGAAGCCCACGCCCTCCTCGTAGCAGCGCCGGACCTCGGGGCCGAGCATCCGAGGCGCCACCATGGCCGAGTCGCCGGCGGGCCCGAAGCGGTCGAAGGCCAGTGAGTAACCGCTCGCAACCACCGTAAGGGCGTCGTCCCGACGCTGGATCGGTAGTGCGGGGATCGCGTCGTCCGGAATCAGGATGCAGGCGACGTCCGCATCGCTGGCGTCGCGGAGCTCGCCGATCTCGAAGCCCTCCTGCTGGGCGAGCTCGCGGGATTCGTCGGCTCGCACGCAGACCCGGGGCGTGAAGCCCGAGTCGCGCAGGTTCTGGGCCCAGGAGCGGCCCTGGTTGCCGTATCCGACGACGGCGAGTGAGCTCGCCTTCAGGAGTGACGCGTCCGCGTCCGACTCGTAGTAGAGATTCGACATCCCGCTCCTCCTCCCGGCTCGGGCCGCAGGCCCTGGCCAGTTCTAGCATGGCCGTGCCGAGGCCCTGGTTCCAGGGCGGGCGCTAGCATGGGTGACAGGTCAGCAGAGGAGAGCCCCATGAGCTTCCGCGAGCAGTTCGGCGAGCCGATCGACTTCGTCAAGAAGAAGATCTTCCCGACCCTGAACCCGATGATCCGGGACTTCATCGGCCGCGCGCCCTTCGCGGTCCTGGCGACCGCCAATTCCGAGGGGGACTGCGATGCGTCACCCAAGGGCGGCAGGCCCGGCTTCGTGAAGGTCCTGGACGAGAGTCATCTCCTGGTACCGGACATCGCCGGAAACAAGCTCTTCCAGTCCTACGAGAACGTCGAGAGCGGCGGCGGCGCCGGCCTGGTCTTCCTGATTCCGGGCTGCGACTGGACCGTGCGCGTGAACGGCCGCGCCCGGATCGTCGACCGCGATGCCGAGGGCCTCCGAGGCATCGACCCGGAGGTGTTCGCGAGCGATGACAACACGAAGATCCTGCAGGGCCTCGTCGTCGAGGTCGAGGAGGCCTACGCCCATTGCCCGCGGGCCTTCCTCTTCTCGAAGCTCTGGGACACGAAGACCATCGAGAAGGCGCGCAGCGAGGACCTCAACCGCTACTGGCTGGACCGCTGGCGCGAGTCCATGGCGGATCGCTAGTGGCGGGGACCTTCCTTCCGCGTTCTCGCCCATCCGACTCGCTCGGCTGATGCGGGGGCCGCTTCGCTCCTCCTCTTGGGATCGCGGGGCGGCGGGCACCCTACGCTCATGGCTCGGCCGGGACGCCC
>NYZB01000047.1 GCA_002687015.1 Deltaproteobacteria bacterium | reverse complement strand
TTCCGGTGATGCCGATCAGGGCCAGCTCCCCGGCCGGAACACCGAAGAAGTGTGTCGCCAGGGGAGCGAGGGCGCGCCGCGTGTCCGGGACCACCGCACTGGCGAGGCCCGGGGGCACCCGGGAGCCATCTTCCACCAGCGCCGCAACGGCGCCCCGCTCGAGGGCTGCGTCCAGGTAGTCGTGGCCATCGGCATCGTGGCCGACCAGCGCCACGAAGAGGTCACCGGGAGCCGCCGCGCGCGAGTCGTAGCAGAGGCCTCCGATCACCGGGTTTCCCTGCACCTCGCGGGCGCGAAAGGCCGCCGGAAGGGATGCGAGCAGCTCGGCCAGATGCACTAGCTGCCCTCCTCGAAGCGCACGTGCACCGCCGAAGCGCCGGCCACGATCGTGCCCGGCGCCGGGAACTGCTCCACCGCCAGGCCCTGGCCGACGAGCTGGATGCGGAAGACGGCGCTTCGGGTCAGGGTCTGCACCTGTCCCCGGGTGAGGCCGAGGAAGTTGGGAAGCAGCACCCGATCGCCGAGCCGGACCAACTCCGGCGGCGGGCGGCGCTTCGCCGTCGCGACCCTGGCTGCTGCGCGAGGAGGTGCGCTCACGTTGGGCGGCGCGACCTTGCGTGCCGGGGACTCGGCGCGGGCTACCGGCCGGGCTCTGGGCTTCGCGCTCGCAGGCTTGCGAGGGGCGGTCTTCCTCGGCCGCGGCAGATCGACGCGGGCCAGCTTCGAGAGCCCGAACTCCGGCTCGGTCATCACGCCGCTTCGCGCCAGGACCGCGGTCGCGACCCGCGCGAAGAGAGGCGCGGCCACCGAGCCGCCGCCGTGCACCTTGCCCCGCGGCTCGTCGATCATGACGGCGATCGCAAAGCGCGGATCGTCTGCGGGCGCGGCCCCGATGAACCACGCGCGGTAGGCGCTGTCGGAGTAGCGTCCGTCGACGAGCTTCTGGGCGGTGCCGGTCTTGCCCGCCACGCGCACGCCGGCCAGCCCGGCGCGGCGCCCGGTTCCCTCGCTACCGACCACCCCCTCGAGCATGGAGAGCACGGTGGCCGCGACCTCGGGCTGCAACACCCGCCGCTCCTCGGCGGGCGCCGTCGGAACCCAGTCGCCGCCGGGGGGGCGGCGGGCCGAGACGAGGCGCGGTGCGCGCCGCAGGCCCCCAGTTGCGAAGGTGGCCATCGCGCTGGCCATCTGCACCACCGTCGCGTTGATGCCCTGGCCGAAGGCGACGTTCGCGTGGTCGACCTTCCGCCAGCGTCGCCAGGAACGGAGCAGACCGGCCGACTCGTCCGGGAAGCCGCTGCCGCTGCGCTCTCCGAAGCCGAACGCGCGCAGCATCTCGTGGTGGGAGCGGGCACCGACCACGAATCCGATCTTCGACGCGCCGATGTTGCTGGACACGCGCAGGATCCCCGCCGGATCCAGGAGGCCGTGGGGCTTCACGTCCCGGATGGTCTTGCCCGGAACCCGGAAGAAGCCCTCCTCGCAGTCGAACTGCTGGCTCTCCTCGATCGCTCCCGTCTGGAGACCGGCAGCCACGACGACCGGCTTCAGGGTCGAGCCCGGCTCGGGGGCCGCCAGGAAGGCGCCCGACGCCGTGGCGGGGTAGGGGGTGGTCCGGAACTCGTTCGGATCGAAGCCCGGGGCTTCGGCCAGGGCCAGCAGGTCCCCGGTGCGCGGCTCGATCACCACCACGACCCCGCCCCGGGCACCAGTCTGGCCCACGACCTCGGCGAGGGCGGCCTCCGCCTCGGCCTGCAGCGGCGCGTCGAGAGTGAGGGCGACGTCGCCGCCCACGCTTCGTCGCGGGTCGAAGCCCTCGTGGGGAAGCAGCCGCCGGCGGGCATCGCGCTCGACGCCCACGCGCTGTGCGTGTCCGGCCAGCCACGGGTCCTCCATCTGCTCGATGGCGCGCGCACCGCGCCCGTCGATGTTGGCGAAGCCGATCAGGGGGCCGGCCAGCTCCTTGTGGGGGTAGGTGCGCCTCGGCTCCTGCACGAGCCCGACCCCGGCGAGAGCGAGGGCGTCGATGCGCTTCGCCTGGCTCGGGGTCACCCAACGCGCCACGTAGACGAAGGGTGAGCTCTTCTCGAGCCGGGCGCGGAGCGCGGCGGGGCTCCGGCCCAGCGCCTTGCCCAGCGCCCGCGCCGTCGCCCGCGGATCCTCGATCTGCTGCGGGACGGCGTAGATCGAGGGCGCGTCGATCGTGATGGCGAGTTCCGCCCCATGGCGATCGGTCACGGCGCCGCGCGCCCCCGGCACCCGCAAGACCGTCAGCGTCTGGGAGCTGCCGCGGGCCTCGCCGCGTCCGTCGATCACCGTCAGGTGGGCGGCCCGCACCGTCAGGATGGCGAAGACCACGAGGAGCACGGCTCCCACTCCCTTGGCCCGCAGCCCCGATCGGCGCAGATCCGCCGACCTCATGGTCGGGTCGCCCCGGTGCCCAGGTCGATGACCTTGGCGGGGCGCTCGAAGCCGTGCTCGCGCGCCAGGTCTCGCAGCCGCGAGGGATCGCGCAGCTCTCGCAGCCGCGCCGTGGCGGTTCGCTGCTGCTTCATCAGCTCGAGCTCGCGCGCCCGGGCCACGTCGAGGTCATATCGGACCGCGAGGATGGAGTTGCGAAGGGCGACCAGGAAGAGCGCGGCCGCAAGCGCGCCCACCAGGGCGGGGATCCACCAGCCCGCGCCGACCTTTCGGCTCCGGCGCGCCCGCTTCATGTCGCGACCGACCAGATCCCGCTTCCGGCCCTTCACTCCGGCGCTCGCGGCGGAGCCGTCGAAGAGTCGGCTGCGCTTCTGGGACCAGGCCCGGCTCACGCCATCCGCCCATCCAGGTGGAGATGGAGCCGGGTCATCATGCCGCCAGCTTCTCCGCCGCCCGCAACCTGGCCGAACGCGCACGGGGGTTCGCGGCCACCTCCTCGTCCGAGGGGCGCACGGGCCGTCGGGTGATCCGCCGGAGGGTGGGCTTGCGCCCGCAGGTGCACATGGGGTCCCGGGGCGGGCAGATGCAGCCCCGCTCCTCGGTGCGGAAGGTGTGCTTCACCAGCCGGTCCTCGAGGGAGTGGTAGGCGATCACGCACAGTCGGCCTCCGGGGCCGAGCACGTCGCGAGCGGCGGCCAGCCCTTCCTCCAGGGCACCGAGCTCGTCGTTGACGGCGATGCGCAGGGCCTGGAAGACGAGGGTGGCCGGGTGGTGGCGGCGGCCACCGCCCACCCGCGCCTCGCGGGTCACGCGGATCAGGTCGGCCGCCGTGCGCAAGGGTGCCTCGCCTCGGGTCTGGACGATCCGTCGCGCCAGCCGGCCCGCGCCGGAGAGCTCGCCATAGCGGCGGAACCAGTCCGCCAGGGTCTCCTCGGAGGCGCGCGCCAGCAGGTCCGCCGCGGTCTCCCCATCTGCCGCGTCCATGCGCATGTCCAGCGGCGTCTCCTCCGCGGTGCCCTCGGAGAAGCGGAAGCCGCGACCGGCCTCGTCGAGCTGGACCGACGAGACGCCCAGGTCGAGCAGGACGCCGTCGACCTGGCGGATCCCCCGCCCGCGCAGCACGTCGCGCAGCTGGCGGAACGAGGCCTGGACGAGGAGGGCGCGGTCGCCGAAGGGAGCCAATCGATCGGCCGCCGCGCGCAGGGCCACGCCGTCGCGGTCCAGCCCCACGACGCGGCCGTCGGGTCCGCTCTCGCGGAGAAGCGCCTCGGCGTGCCCTCCGTAGCCGACGGTGCCGTCCACGAAGGTCCGCGCGGGCCCCGCGCCCAGGAGCGAGAGGCACTCGGTAACGAGAACCGGCTGGTGGAGAGTGTTCGGACTCAACGCGACTCTGGGCTCGGCATCCCGCTCGAAGCCCACCTCGGTGGGGACCGCTGTGTCGGCGATCCCCCTGACCTGCTCAACGCAGAGGCGGCCTCCGGCTCCCTCTGCCTGTGGCGACAGCCTCCGCTGCCTCCACTTCCCGACGCGGGACAGCCTCCGCTGCCTCCGCGACCGATGCGTTGGCGTCACCGTGTTCGGAACCGGACCGCTCGGTCCTGGTTCCGCGACCCGGTTGCCCGGGTCGGGGAGCGGAGAGGAAAGGGGTGCTCCGGAGCGTTTTCCCGGGACCGCGGGGCACGCCCCCCAACGATTCCCGCGTGTCTCAGGGCAACACTCCGGAGACACCCCATCCTCTCGTGCCCGGAGGTCAGGCCTCCGGGTCCCCCCAAGAACACGTTCCCCCTACAAACCCAGCTCCGCTGCGACGGTGGAAACCTCGCGTCCGCGCTCGCGAATCGCGCCCAGTTCCTCGTCGAAGCGGGCCTTGTCCCAGATCTCGATGCGCCGGCCGACGCCGGCGATCGTGAGTTCGCGTTCCAGGCCGGCATGCTCGCGGAGGTGGGGCGGGATCAGGATCCGGCCCTGGCCGTCGATCGGAGCCTCGACGGCTCCGGAGACGAGCATGCGCTGGAGGGATGAAATCTCGGGTTGCATTTGCGACATGTTGGCGAGACGCTGTTCGATCTCGAGCCACCGGTCGTGAGAGAAGAGGCCGACGGCCGGGCAATCCACCAGGTTGGTGAGGATCGGAGGTCGCTCGTCCTGTTCCTGGAGTTCGGTTCGCAACACGGCCGGTATGCTCACTCGCCCTTTGTCGTCCATGGAGTGGGTGAAGCGGCCACGTGCCATTGCTGGAGTTCCTGGTCCCGCCTGTGGGGCCGAAGGGTCTGATCTACCACTTCGTACCACTCATCCCCACGCCTTACCTCTTATATCCACTGGACACGCAACTTCCAACCCAAATCTTCGTCTCTACACCACTTTTCTGTGTGCTCCCCAAGATCTTGGGGTGATCCGGTTGCCGCGACCCCACATCTGGGCGAACCGGCGTGGGAAAGGGAAGCTCCCTTCCGGATCTCCAGCGTCGGCCCGGGGCGAGAGCGAGGCCGGATCCGCAGATCGCAATGATCCGGAAGGCGGGCCCCCTAGCGGTGGGCGGCGGTGGCGCGCTCGACGACCTGGGCGAGGACCGTGCCTTCGGGCACCTCGACGGTCGGAGGGGCGGCGGTGGCGTCCTCGAGCATCGAGTCGAGGACCGCGGAGATCCCCTCCCGAAGCCCCGAGAGGGCGTAGCCACCCTCGAGGACGTAGGCGAGCCGGCCCTCGCACAGGCCCTCGGCGAGGCCGCGCATCTGCGAGGCCATGGCGCGGTAGCCGGCACCCGTGACGGTCATCGCCGCGAGCGGATCGTCGCGGTGGGCGTCGAAGCCCGCCGACACGAGGATGAGCTCGGGCGCGAAGGCTTCGGCGGCCGGGACCACCAGGTGTTGCAGGACGCCCAGGTACTCCGCGTCGCCGCAGCCGGCGGGCAGGGGGATGTTCAGGGTGGTGCCCTCGCCGCGGCCGATGCCCACCTCGCCGAAGTCGCCGGTGCCGGGGTAGTAGGGGAACTGGTGGGTCGAGACGTACAACACGTCGGGGTCGGTCTCGAAGCTGTGCTGGGTGCCGTTGCCGTGATGCACGTCCCAGTCGAGGATCATCACCCGCTCCACGCCCTCGGCGCGGGCCGCCCGGGCGGCGATGGCGATGTTGTTGAACAGGCAGAAGCCCATCGCACGGTCGCCTTCGGCGTGATGGCCGGGCGGCCGGACGGCGGCGAGCCCGGTGTCGAGATCGCCGCGCGCGACGGCGCGCGCCAGGTCGACACAGGCGCCGGCGGCGAGGCAGGCGACGTCGAAGCTGGCGGGAGAGACGTAGGTGTCCGGGTCGAGGCGCCCCGGACCGTGGGCGGCGGCGGCCTCGAGCCCGCGCAGGTGGCCTTCGTCGTGGATGGCCAGCAGCTCCTCGGGCTCGGCCCCACGCGCGGCGACGGGCACGAGAGAGCTCCGCAGCGGATCGATGGCCTCGGCCACTGCGAGCAGGCGCTCGGCGCGCTCGGGGTGGCCCTCCGGCTCCTGGTGATGCTGGAAGCGCGGATCCTCGACGAGCCCGACTCGGCGGGTCATGGCCATGGCCGCGAGGGTATCGGAAGGAAGCGGATTGCCGCGCCTTGCGGGGAGCTCGAGGGGGTCCGACGGCCGGCGCTCGGGGCCGGCCTGGAACCGGCTTCCCTCAATCTCCGGGGCTGTTCCCGCCGGGCCCACGGGGCCGGGGCTCAGCGCTCTTCTCGATCGCTTCGAGCACCTTGTCGAGACGATCGTTCAAGGCGTCGATGTCCGCCCGGGTCGGGATATCGAGCATCGCCACGACCCTCTCCATCGTGTGCTGCACGATGCTCTCGAGATCCGGCGGCGTGAAGGCGACCCACTCGGTGCGGCCGTCTTCCTGGCCGAGCATCTTGCGCATGTTGCGCTGGAACTCTTCCACGCCCTCGCGGGTATCATCGACGCTGCGCCGCAGGGCGCCGTAGAGCGCGTCGCCGCCCTTCTGGAAGAGCTCCGAGAGCAGGTTCCCGGGCACCGCCCGGCCGCCGCGCTCGGTGTCGACCAGGATCTGGGAGAGGGTCACCGTGGTGATGTCCTCGCCCGTCTCGTTGTCGATCACCTTGACTTCCTGGTCCTGCTCCAGGAGTTCGGCGATTCCCTTGAGGGTGATGTACCGACTCGTCTCGGTGTTGTAGAGCTTGCGGTTGGCGTACCGCTTGATCAGGACGGCCATGGTCAGCTCATCGGAGAGTCGCCGGGTGGAGTCCCGGGTGGGGAAGGGGCCGGACCGTAGCAGAAGGCCCCGGGGTGTCATCCCTCACCGATGGGCACTCCGAGGGCGCGCCGGCGTCGCGCCCAGCCCTCAGCCCCGGACCGCGCCGGCGTTGAGCCCAGCCCTCAGCCTTCGACCGCGACGCGCTGGATCCGCGGCTCGGGAGCCAGCTCGGTCGGCTCTTCGGCCGGGCTCTCCTCGAGCTCTTCCCCGGTCTCGTCGACGCGGACCCCGAGCTCCCAGAGGAGCTCCCGCACGCCGAGGAAGGCGCGCAGCACCGCTCGCGCGTCCGGCTCCTGGCGGCTGCGTTCCTCCCAGCGGCTGATCTCGGCATCGAGCGCCTCCGCGACCGTCCGCAAGAGGGAGCCGCCATCGCGCACCGAGTCGGGCTCGATGCGCTGCCGGAGCCCGGCGAGGCCTCGCTGGAGCGGAGCCAACGGCGTATTCGACGCGATCTGCCCGCTCGCCATCAGTGCGCCGGCATCGAGCAGGGCGGAGAGAGCGGCTGCGAGCTCTGCGGCCGCCGTCTGCGCGTGCACCCGGGCACGCTGCAGGGCCTCCTCGACACTGGCCGGCGGCAGGGTCGGGTCGTCCGGTGTCTCGGTGCTCAGGTCCGGTCTCCCGCGCCCGCCGGCGCGTCCCCGCTGCCCTCGGGCCGGAAGAGCTGCGCTTCGATCTGGCCCAGCGCCACGAGGTCGTGGACGTCGCGGGGCAGCTCCGGAACCGTTCGGACGAAACCGTCCAGCGTTCGTGCGAGCCGAACGATGGGAGCCGTGGTCTCCGCATCTCGCTTCACCTGGAGAAGATAGCTCTCGGCACATCGCCTCGCTCCGTCGGTGGCCCGGCGTGCGTCCGCCTCTCCGAGTCCTCCCGCCGCCAGGGCCTCGGCCAACCCGACCCACTCCCCGGGTCGCGCGGAGGCGACGCTGCTGCCGTCCGCGCCGTCGGGCCAGCGCCGCATGCGATTCAGGATCAGACCCTCGACCGAAGCCCCCATGTCCCCGAGGCGCTGGGCCATGGCGAGCGCCTGGTCCACCTGGCCCGCGCCGGGGCCGCTCGCGACGACGAAGGCCGTCGCGCCTCCGAAGAGCAGCTCGCGGACGTGGTCGGCGCGGCCGCGGAATCCCTCCGACATCTCCTCGAAGAGCAGCAGGAACTCCGAGAGGTCCTCGAGGAAGCCCATACCCGAGATCTTCTCCAGCACGCGGAACAGGGGCTGGGTCCCGCGCTGGAAGAGCCGCAGGCCTACCCGCCCGGCGCTCATCGCCGGATGGAGGAGGTGTCGCGCGATACGGCTGTCGATCAGACCCACCAGGCGTTCGGGTGCCTCCAGGAAGTCGAGGGCGTGCTGGGAGGGCGGCGTGTCGAGCACCACCACGTCGTACTCTCCGCCGGAGACCAGCTCGTCCACCTTCTCCATGGCCGAGTACTCACTGCTCCCGGCCAGGGCATCGGACACGTGCTGGTAGATGGGGTTCGCGAAGATGCGGTCCCGGGTCGCGTCGTCGCGCGCGAAGCGCATCACCAGCTCGTCGAAGGTGCGTTTCGTGTCGAGCATCATGGCGGCGAGGGAGCCATCCCGGACACCCAGCTCGCGCAGCACCGGCGCGGACAGGCGGGTGGGTTCGGAGCCCAGCTCGACGCCCATCGCGTCCGCCAGCCGCCGCGCCGGGTCGATGGTGAGCACCAGCGCGCGCTGGCCCCGGCGTGCGGCGCCGAGGGCCAACGCCGCGGCGAGGGTCGTCTTGCCGACGCCACCCGAGCCGACGCAGGCCACGACGCGGTGGGTTCCCAGGACGCCCTCCGGATCCTTCATGTACGCGCCTCGGCCGCGAAGAGGGCCCTTCCCAGCGAGCGGAGGGGGCCGACGCCCAGCACACCGCTCTCCAGGGAAGGCAGGAGTGTGAGCGGGAGGTCGAGGGCATGCGTCAGGGTCTCGATGGCCTCCCGGTGCAGGGCGGCTCGTTCGCGCCGGTGCACGAAGGCGTGGACCAGAGCGCGAGGGTCGGGTGCCCCGCCGGGGGGCAACGCGGCCAGGCGTTCCGCAAGGTCCGGGAGGGGCGGTCGCAACGGCTCGTCGACCACGCCGTTCACCACGATCCGGTCGACGGCGATGCCCACTTCGCCGCGCGCACGTTCGACCAGCTCCAGGGTCTCCCGCACGGGCAGCTCCTCGGGCAGGGTGATGGGCAGCAGGAGGGTCCGCTCGGCATCCTGCACCATCGCCTCGACCCACTCGACGTGGCGTCGCAACGGGCCGGCCCGGACCGCCTGGATCACGACACCGGGCACGTCGAGGAAGGTCAGGCCGTGGCCCGTCGCCGGTGCGTCGATGATCAGGAGGTCCCAGACGGGCTCGCCCCGATCGCGGGCCTGCTCCAGGTGCCAGACCTTGCCCAGGGTGATCAGCTCCCGCCAGCCGGGGGCCGCGTCGAGCAGCGCGTGGAAGGCCGCCTGATCGAGCAGGCGGGTCACCAGGCCGGGGATCCGAAGCTGGAGCTGCAGGTACTCGGCCAGGGCGGCATAGGGCTCCATGCGCATCGCCCACGGCCCCTCCGGCAGGCGGATCCCCTCGTAGTCTCCTCCGGGGCCGGCGACCTCGAACAAGGCCGGGATCTGCTGTCGCCGGCCGGTTTCGACGATCGCGACCCGCAGGCCCCGGTCGGCGGCCGCCAGGGCCAGAGTGGCGACGAGAGTGGTCTTTCCGGTGCCGCCCTTGCCGCTCACCACCACGAGCCGACGATCGAGGAGCGGCCGAAGCTGGGGCGAAACGGGGGCTCGCATCGGATTTGACTCCCCCTGGGGTATTCATGGGCACCCAGACTGCCCACCTCGAATCCTCGGGCTGGGGTGCTCAAGCCCCCTCCTGGCGAAGCCGAAACGTTCGCCGAGCCGGGAACTCCTGCGGGAGGCGGGCGAGGAGGGCCGCCCATCCGGGTCTGGCATCACAGAGCGACCGTTGTCCGTGACCGGCGCACACTAGCATCCACCTCGCGGCGGCGCGGCCGGCGGCGGTGGGGAGTCCACCCGTGATCATCGCGTGCGAGCAGTGCCAGACGCGATTCCAGCTCGACGAGGGCCAGATCCCGTCGGGCGGGGCGCGCGTCCGCTGCTCCAAGTGCCAGCACGCCTTCTTCGTGCGGCCCCCGGAGGTGGAGGCCGAGACCACCTTCGACGGCGTCGTGGCCGAGACCGTGGACGAAGCGATTCCCGTCCCGGAGCCGGAAGCGGCGGCCGCGCTCGGCCAGACCGATCCGAGTCTCTCTTCGGCCCTCGAGCCGGTCGGTGAGGTGCCGCCCGAGGAGTGGACCTTCAACGAAGAGCCACCGACGGGCATGGCCGCGGCGGTGCCCGCGGCCCGCGACGGCGACCCGGAAGTCGGGATGGAGTTCGACCCCGCTGCCCCTGGTGACCTGTTCGGGACCCCGGGCGACCTGGGCTCTTCGGGCACCTTTCGCACTCCGCCCGGGGAGGAGGCCGCCGCTCCCGCTGCCGACGAAACCCCGGCAGCGGAGTTCGACCTGGGCCGGGGCGAGAGCGAGGAGGCCCCGCCTCTGCCCGGATCCCCCAGCGCCCACCCCGGGTCCGGCGAGGCCCATGCCCAGCCGACGGCCGCTCCCGAGGGCGAGGCTCCGCTCGGCGAGCTGGGCGATCCGACGGAGTGGGACTTCCTGGCCGACGCCGTTCCGGCCGTGCACACCGCCGAGGCCGTTGCGGAGGAGGCGGCCGAGGTTCGCGAGGCTCCGGCGGAGGTCGCGAGGCCGCGGAAACCGCTTCCCTGGTTCGTGCCCGCGCGACCCGCGGAGGCGCTCGCCTGGCTGCTGGCCGTGGGGCTGACGACCGGCGGCCTGTTCCAGGTGGTACGGGGTGTCGCCAACCCGCCGGCCCGTGCGCCCGTAGCCGTCACCGTGGTAGCCGGCGCGCCCAGCGCCGAGGACGTGCGGGCGCGCAGCCTCGAGAACCTGCACGTCGGGCCGATCCTCGTCGTCGAAGGAAGACTGGCCTCCGGCACGCAAGGAGAGGCGACGCGGGTGCGTCTGCTGGATGCGGCGGGAGAGCCCCTGCCGGGCATCGCCGCCTGGGCAGGGCCAGCGCTTCCGGAATCCAGTCTTCGAGAAGAGGAGCCGGCGCAGCTGCGCGCGCGCCTCACCCGCGGCGCCGCGGGCCTGGCGGCGGGCGGCTCGTTTCAGGCCGTCTTTCCCACGGTGCCAGAGCTGGCCCGGGCCGTCGCCCTGTCTGGCGAGCCGGCGCCCTCTCTCAGGACGACTTCTCGCCCTCCGACTCCTCCGGAACCTGCTCCTTCTCCGGAGTGACGTCGATCGCCTCGTCGCTGGCCAGGCCGCCACGGAAGCCCTTGATGGCCTTTCCGAGACCGCTCCCGATTTCAGGGAGCCGCCGCGCCCCGAAGAGCAGCACGACGATGACGAGGATGACGAGGAGTTCCGGGAAGCCGAGGCCGAACATGGTGGCCTCAAGGTGCCGGTCGCTCCTGGGAAGGTCAAGCACCGGGCCCGGGGTGGCGCCGGGGGCCGGCCCCGCGCGCAGAGGTGCCTAGAATCAGCCCATGTCCAAGATCTTCAAGGCCTATGACATCCGCGGGGTGGTCCCCGACGACCTCGGACCCGACGACGCCTACGCAATCGGCCGCGCCACGGCGCACTTCCTCGGGGCCGATTCGCTGGCGATCGGCTACGACGCCCGCACCAGCTCGCCGAGCCTCCTCGAGGCCCTGACGCGAGGTGTCCTCGACGAGGGCGTCTCGGTCATCGATCTCGGCCTCGTCGCGACTCCCATGCTCTACTACGCGGTGGACGAGCTCGGAGCCGGTGGCGGCATCATGCTCACCGCCTCCCACAATCCCGCGCAGTACAACGGCTTCAAGATCTGTCGGGAGCACGCGATTCCGGTGGGCGAGGCCAGCGGGCTGAAGGAGATCGAGCGGCTCTGCGCCGAGCGGTCCGCCGCCCCGCCCGCCGCGCCCCGCGGCGACAGGACCCAGCGGGACGTGCTGCCGGGCTACGTGGACCACGTGCTGGCGGTGGGAGCCGAGCGTCCCTCCCTGCACGTCGCCATCGACTGCGGCAACGGCATGGCGGGGGTCGCACTCGGGTCCGTGCTCGATCGCCTCTCCCTGGAGACCGAGCGCCTCTACTTCGAACCCGATGGCACCTTCCCGAACCACCCCGCCGACCCGCTCGAGGTCGAGAACCTCCGCGACCTGTGCGACGTGGTGAAGAAGACCGGTGCCGATTTCGGGGTGGCCTTCGACGGCGACGCCGACCGCGCGATCTTCGTGGACGACCGCGGGGAGCCCGCCCCGTCGGACCTCGTCACCGGGCTGCTGGCCCGCTCCCAGCTGCGGCGCAAGCCGGGTGGCCGTGTCCTCTACGACCTGCGCTCAAGCTGGGCAACGGCCGAGGAGATCGAGTCCGCGGGTGGCGTGCCGGGCATCTGCCGCGTCGGCCATTCCTTCGTCAAGGCGTCCATGCGGGAAGAGGACGCGATCTTCGCCGGCGAGCTCTCCGGACACTTCTACTTCCGCTTCTCCGATACCCTCGTCGCGGACGACGGGATCGCCGCCTTCGTCGCGCTGCTCGACGTGCTGGGTCGCGAGGGCAGGTCCCTCTCCGAGCTGATCGCTCCTCTTCGGCGCTACCACACGAGCGGCGAGATCAGCCGTCGCGTCGCCGATCCGAGCGCGATCCTGGAGGCCGTCGAGGCCGAGCACGCCGGCGCTTCGGAGCTCTCGCGCCTGGACGGCCTGCTGGTTCGCTACGACGACTGGTGGTTCAACCTGCGGCCCTCGAACACCGAGCCGCTGCTTCGCTTGAACCTCGAGGCGCGCGAGCGCGAGCGGATGGAATCGGAGCGGGACCGCCTGTTGGCGCGGATGGTGTAGGGGAGCCCTTCGGGCGCGACCTGCTACCCCGCGTCGTTGTCGGCTCCTTCCGCCGTCTCCGCGGCCCCGGCCGCGAGCTCGGCATCGATGATCCGCACGAACTCGTCGACGGGCTGGGCGCCCTTCAGGACGATTCCGTTGACGAAGAAGGCCGGGGTTCCGGTCACGCCGGCGCTGCGCCCCTCGGCCACGTCGGCCTCGACGGTCGCCTTGTAGCGGCGCTCCTCGACGCAGGTGCGGAAGGCCTCCAGGTCGGCCTCGACGGCCTCGGCGTGGCTCTCGAGGCCGGCCGCCGAGAGGTCGGCGCCACTGCCGAAGAGCAGGGCGTGGTAGGGCCAGAACTTCCCCTGCTCGTCGGCGCAGGCGGCCGCCTCGGAGGCGCCGCGCGCCTGCTTGTGGATGCTGTCCAGCGGGAAGTGTCGGTACACGAAGCGGACCTTGCCCTCGTAGCGCTTCAGCACCTCGCTGATGATGGGCTCGGCCCGCGCGCAGAAGGGACACTCGTAGTCGCTGAACTCGACGATCGTGACGGGTGCGTCCTCAGGGCCCATCGCCGGGCCAGACGCGGCGACCTGGATCCGCGGGATCGAGATCAGCACCTCGATCTCGGCATCCTTGCGAAGCTCCTGCACGAACTCCCGGGCTGCCTGGGGGCCCTTCTGGCGTTCGAGGTGGCGCCGGATCTGCGCGGCCGCCGCGGCGAAGTCGAGCCCGCCCATGCCGGCCTTGTTGCGCTCCCAGAACTCGAGGACCTCGGCCTCGCCGACGGACATCCGGCGGCTGGCCTCATCCTCCATCAGCTGGTCGGAATCGATGCCGCGGATCCTGGCCTCGCGCTCCACCAATCGCTCGTTGATGATGTTGTTGGCGGCCTGGCTGCGAAGCTCGTGGAGCTTCGACTCTTCGCCGTCGTTGCTGGCCTGCCGGAACAGCTCGTCCTTGATCCAGGCATCGACCTCGCCCACGGTGATGTCGATGCCGTCCAGCCGCGCGGCGGGGGTTGGATCGCCGCCGCCGGTCGCGGCGGGCTGCTGGGTGCAGGCCTGGGCCAGGAACAGCGCCAGCGCGCAGAGGATGAGGGTGGGTCGCATGGGGACCTCCATGGATCGGTCGTCCGGTGGGTGGGATGCGTAGCAAATGGGGGCGGTTTCGCGCGGCATGCCGTTTCGCCCACCGCGGTGGCGGCTCAGATCGCGAGATGCTCTGCGAGGAAACGCCACATCCGCTTGAGTGCGGCTCCGGGAAGCCCTCCGTGGCCGCCCTCGAACCAGGCGACCTCCTTGGGCTCGCCCGCCGCGGCGTGGAGCTGCTCGGCCCGCGCCGCGGGAACTCGCTCGTCGTCCCGGGCGTTCACGAAGAGCACGGGACGAGGGGCCAGGCGCCCGATCGAGGACGCTGCATCGTGGGGCTCCGGAGCCAGGCCCGCGCCTCCCAGGGCCAGGGCCGCCACTCGCACCCGGGGCTCCTCGGCGCAGAACGCGGCCCCCAGGATCGCGCCCAGGCTGAAGCCGGCATAGCCGACTCGATCTCCGGCGATCTCCTCCAGGCTCGTCAGCGCGTCGAGGCTGCGCCGCAGGTCGCTGACCGCTTGCCTGTGGATGTCGGCCCAGAGCCCCAGATCCTGGCTCTCTCGACTCCCGTCCTCCGCGAGGGCGGCCAGGGCCTGCGCCGTCAGCTTCGGATCGTCGCGCTCGCCGTGGAGGGGGAAGTCGATCCGCCCGACGGCGGCGCCGCCACGAACCCACGGGTCGGTCACCGTGTCCATCACCGGGTCGTCCTTGCCGCTGCCCGCACCATGCTGCACGAGGATCAACGGGAAGGGACCGGCACCCTCGGGCAGGAAGAGGCGGCCGGGGACCCAGTCGCCCCGACTCGTCACCTCGAAGCGGAATCCGCCCGGGCGAGGCTCCGTCCAGAAGCTCAGGGGCTCGGGTGTGGACACGGGCCGGAGTCTACCAATCCTGCGCGGCCGCGAATCCCACCGACGGGTGGGCCGGGCTCGCCCTAGCGGGCGAGCAGGAGGCGCCGGGCCCGGTAGAGGTGCGACTTCACGGCGTCCTCGCTCTTGGCCACCATGCCGGCGATCTCCTGGATCGACCGGTCTTCGAGGTGGTGGAGCTGGAACAACCGCCACTGCTCTTCGGAGAGGTCGCGGCGGGCCGCTGTGCTCAACCGCCCGAGACGTTCCGTGAGCTCGTAGTCCTCGTGTGGATTCGCGGTCGTGGCCACGGGCGCGTCCAGGGGCTGGTCTTCGTCCGGCATCGGGACGGTGTCCGGGCGCTTGCGCTTGAAGCGGGAGGCGATGGTGCACCGGGTCAGGCCGAAGACCCAGGCGGCAAAGGGCGCGTCGCCGCGGAAGGAGTGGAGGGAGGAGAAGAGGTTGAAGAACACCTCCTGCACGATCTCCTCGCTGTCGGCCCTGTTGCTCACGCGGCGATCCACGAAGCGGAACACGCGCGGGAAATAGCGCGCGTATAAGAGCTCGAAGGGCGCCGGGTCCCCTGCCACGACTCGTTTCACCAACTCTTCGTCGGTGGGCAGGGTCTTCGTCGACGGGCGTGTGTTCAGCGCTGCGTTCGGAGCTGCCATTCTGTTCCTTCCCAGTGACCTCGCCGCCCTGCGGCGGCATCCCCCGTCATGGGAAGTGCCCCACGCCCCGCGGCACGTGTCAAAAAAAGTCACCGGGAAGTGAAAAAAAGTGCGGGGTTGTCCCCCTGGGGGGTCGCGTCAGAGATCGCCGTCCAGAAGCAGTGTCCGGAAACGCGAGACCAGCCCCTCGGCAGGAGGCGAGCTCGAGGATGGACCGTCCGCCCGGGAAAGGACCGGTGAGCGGGCCTCGGTATCGCCCTCTCTCTCGGCGGGCTCGTCCCACGGCTCGGGCCCATTCTCCAGCCAGATCCGCGGCTTCCCGTCGATGTGCATCCAGCGACCCACCTCGATGGGTGGGGCCAGAGCCGCGGCGGCTGCCGAGGTCCGCGGGTCGAATCGCAGCCCCAGCACGAGCCCCGAGGGTGCACGCTCGGGGTCGATCTGGCGCTCGGGAGCGAGCTGGTGCCAATCGGGCAGGCGTGGGGCGAGCCAGGCGCGCTGTGCGACCAGGTCCGCCAGGGCGGCGAGGTCCTCTCCCGCGGCGGCCCAGCGGACCAGGGTCACACCGCCCAGCGGGTCGCGCGCGACCCAATCGATGCGCGCACCCAGCCCCAGGACGTCCTCGGCCAGCAGGTCGAGGGGCTCCCGAAGGCCCAGCAGGGCCCGGCGCACGTCGTGGATGGCCGGTCGGTGGGACTCCTCGGACAAGGCAGCTCACTCCAGGTCCCCGCGCAGGAGGGCCGCGGCATCGCGCAAGGTACGGGTCGCGCGGGTTCCCGGCCGTGCGCCGCCCGGCGCTCGGCGTCTCGCCACGGTGGGATACAGCTCGTGCTCGTCCAGCACCAGGCCGTAGCTGAGGAGTGCGCGGTCGAAGCGCGCCTCGAAGAGCTCGGCCAGGGATTCGAAGGCCGCCCGGGCCGCGGACAGGCTGTCCGCCCCGCGCACGGTGACGCCGACCCGCGCCTTCGGCACGACGGCAAGGACGCGCTCGCACAGGCTCAGGAATTCGGCCCGGTCCCTATCGCCCGTGCTCGCCACCAGCCAGCAGTGGCCCAGCAGGTCTCCGATGCCCTGGGGCCAGGGCAGGTCGGTCGGCACCTGGACGAGAACCAGCGGTTGGGTGTCTCCCGCGAGCTGCTCGCGAGTCTCGAGGACCCGACGGGCGAGGCGATCGAGCCGGCCGTGGCCGAGCGGGACGAAGCCCGGTTCCAGGCCTTCGAGCTCGAGATCCCGCCACCCCGAGCCCTCCGCTTCGGGCGCGGGTGCCACGAGCGCCGCTGCCCGCCCGAGGGAGCGCATCTCGAGGGCCAGCCGCCACAGCAGCGCCGAACGGCCGGAATCCTCACGGCGGCACGGCGCTGCCACCACGGGGCAGGAGAGCGGAGCCGTCCGCCCCGGCTCGTCGTCGAGGAAGTAGTGAAGGACGTCTCGGAGCTCGCGAGCCACGGCCTGGATCGTATCCGCTCAGCGGACCACCAGCACCGAGTTGCGTCCTCCCACCGGGCCCGGCACGGCGTTCGGGTTGTCGGGATCCTCGCGCCACTCACCATCCACGACGTACCGGTAGTGGTAGGTGCCCGGAGGCAGGTTCAAGAGCTTGGTCCAGACGCGCTCCGATCCCTCCGCCTGGACCAGGGACTGGACGTCCTTGTCGGGAACCCAGCCGTTGAAATCGCCGGCGATGCGCACGTCGGTCGCGCCCGGATCGCGGTAACGCATCGCGATCTCGCGATCCCCCCCGACCAGGGCGGCATTCGCCGTCGCGTCGGCCGCGAGCTCGGCGGGAGGTGCCAGCGAGAGCTCGAGTGCGAGCGCCGCGTAGTCGAGGGTGCCGTTCGCCTTGCGGGCGAAGCTGCAGATGGGCTGCCCTCGGCGCACTGCTTCGCGGAGCTTGACGTTGGAGCGGATGACCGTGTCGAAGCAGAGGTTGCCGAAGAGCTCGCGGATCTCGGCCAGGGTGTCGCGGGCGTAGCGGGTGCGTCCGTCGTAGAGGGTCGGCAGGATGCGTACCGACAGGTCGCTTCCAATGCGGTCCGAAAGGAGCGCGACGGTCTCGAGCAGCTTTTGCACACCGTGGATCGCGAAATCGCTCGGCTCGAGCGGGACGATCACCTCCTGGGCCGCGCGTAGCGCGTTGAAGGTGAGCACGCCCACGTTCGGCGGGCAGTCGATGACCGCGTAGTCGTAGTCCTGGTGGACGGTGGCCAGTGCAGCTTCCAGCCGCTCTGTGCGGCGCTCGGCACGCTCCGCGGTGAGCTTCTGCTCGAGGGCGGAGAGCACGATGCCGGAGGGCGCCAGGTGGAGCCCCTCGCTCCAGCGCTGCAGGACGTCCGACAGACGGCCGGCTGCCGGGGAGCCGACCGGCTCCGCCAGCACCTCGTAGAGGTTCTCGTCCAGTGCCTCGGGATCGAACCCCAACGCAAGCGTCGCGTGGGCCTGGGGATCCATGTCCACCACCAACACGCGATGGCCATCGGCCGCGAGGGCCCCCGCCAGGTTGACGGCCGTGGTCGTCTTCCCGCAGCCGCCCTTCTGGTTCACGATCGCAAGGGTTCGCATGGTCGCTCGGCTCCTCGAGCAAGTTGGGGCTGGAGGAAGGACCGGGGTGGAGCTGGGGGTTCCCTCAGGGGAAGAGTAACTGGGATGTGTAGGTCGTCAACTCCGAAATACCTGTCAGATCGACGACTTGAGAGGTTTTCTGCGGATAGGACGGGGATTCCCCTTGGTTCGCTCGCCCGAGGGCCGTGGGGTAGGCTGCTCCCGTGAGTGACCCCAAACGCAGCCCCGCACCCCGAATCTGGGTCGAGGACGGCCAAGGCCGCCGCCCCTTCATGCGGGGCATCATGATCCACTCGCTCATGTCCCGGGGAGCGGGCTTCGAGGAGGCCTTCCAGGCGGCCTCGGCCATCCGGGACGAGCTGCGCAATCGGGAGACCGTGGGCCGCGAGGAGCTCACCAAGCTCATCGACCGCGCCTTTCCGGACGGCCTCGAGGAGCGCCCCCGCCGGGCTGGCCCCGAGATCCAGGTGCTGAGCGGGCGCAGCCAGACCCCGTTCTCGAAGGGGGTGCTCTCCCAGTCGCTGCTGGCGGCCGCGATCGAGCCCGACCAGGCCCACGAGGTCGCGCGGGAGATCGAAGCCACCCTCATCGGCCGCGGCCTGGCCGCTGTGGACCGCACGGAGCTCCGGGCGCTCTCGGCCGAGGTGCTCGAACAGCAGCTGAACCCCCGGGTCGCGGGCCGCTACCTGGCCTGGCGGGAATTCCTCGACGAGGAACGTCCGCTCATCCTGCTGCTCGCCGGAGCGGCCGGGGTGGGAAAGAGCTCGCTGGCCCAGGCGGTGGCCCACCGGCTCGGGGTCGCGGGTGTGACCTCCACCGATGCGATTCGCCAGGTCATGCGCATCATGCTCGGGCCCGAGCTGGTGCCCGCCATCCACGCCTCCTCCTACGATGCCCACAAGCTCGTGACCCGCTCGGAGGCCGCCGAGGACCCGGTGATCGACGCCTTCCGTGCGCAGGCTGCAACCGTCTCGGTCGGCGCCAGGGCGATGATCGAGCGGGCCATCGAAGAGAGCTCGAGCATGATCCTCGACGGCGTGGCGATCCTGCCCGGCCTCGTAGACCCCTCCGCCTACTCCGACGGCGCCTATGTGGTGTCGCTGGTCGTCGCGACCCTCTCGGAGGAGGCCTTCGAGGCGCGCTTCGCCAAGCGGGCTCGCAGCGCAGCGGGGCGGCCGCCGCACCGCTACCTGGGGAACCTGGCCGCGATCCTGCGCATCCAGGACCACATCCTCGAGCTGGCCGAGCAGTACGACGTGCCGATCGTCGACAACTCGGACTTCGACTCCTCGGTCCGCTCGATCCTGCGGCACGTCACCGAGACGTTGCGCAAGGAGAGGCGGGCGCGTGAAGGGGTGGCCTGAGCTGCGAGCGCTGGGGCTCGCCCTCCTGGTCCTGGTCGGCCCCGGATGCGCCACGATCAGTCTCGACGAGGAGGAGGAGCTGGGTCGCCAGCTCGAGCGGGAGGCGCGCCGGGACTTCCGCTTCCTCCACGACCGGGTTACGAACGACTACATCAGCGACCTGGGGGATCGGCTTCTCGACGCCGCGGGTCCCCAACCCTTCAGCTACCGCTTCTACGTGATCGACGACCCGGAGATCAACGCCTTCGCGATGCCCGCGGGCTCGATCTACATCCACACGGAGACGATCCTGCGCGCCCGGAACCTGAGTGAGCTGGCCGGTGTGATGGCCCACGAGATCGGCCACGTCACGAAACGCCACATCGCCGAGAACTACAACCGCGCGCGCACCACGGGCATGCTGCAGCAGGCGGCCGTGCTCGGTGCGGGCATCGCGGCGGGCGGCGCGGCAGCGGGCGCGGCGAACATCCTCGGGGGGCTCAGCGCCATGGCCTTCATCAACTCCTTCGGTCGGGATGCGGAACGAGAGTCCGACGCCTTTGCGGTCGAGATCCTGCCGCGGGCTGGCATCGATCCCGATGGCGTCGTGACCTTCTTCCAGACCCTGATGGCCGAGGACGGTCCCCGGCTCCCCACCTTCCTCTCCAGTCACCCGGCGACCGAGGAGCGCCTGACGGAGTCGCGTGCCATGATCGGGGCGGCGAGCCTGCCTCCGGATCTCCGCCCGGACGACGGGGGCCGTCTCGAGATCATCCAGCGCCGCATCCGGCTCCTGACCGGCCAGCTACGCCCCACCCGAACCAGTCCACGACCTCGTCGCTGACGGAGACAGCATGCAAGCCCCCTCGCCTCGGACACTCGGTGAACTGCGGGGGGCGGGGCATGGTCTCCGCACCCTCCGGGAGGAGATCCACGCCAACCTCCTCCGCAAGCTCGGCGCGGGGGAAGAGCTCTTTCCGGGCATCCTCGGCTACGACGACACGGTGATCCCCGCCGCGATGAACGCGATCCTGTGCGGCCACGATCTGATCTTCCTCGGTGAACGCGGGCAGGCCAAGTCGCGGATGATCCGCGCCATGACCCTGCTTCTCGACGAGTGGGTGCCCGAGGTCGCGGGCAGCGAGATCCACGACGATCCCTTCGCGCCGGTCTCGGCCTTTGGCCGCGCGCAGGTCGCGGAGCACGGCGACGCCACCCCGATCGCCTGGGTGTACCGGGAGGATCGCTACGTCGAGAAGCTGGCCACGCCGGACGTGTCCATCGCCGACCTGATCGGCGACGTGGACCCGATCAAGGTGGCCGAGGGCCGCACCCTGGGTGACGAGCTCACCATGCACTTCGGCCTGCTGCCGCGCGGGAATCGCGGGATCTTCTGCATCAACGAGCTGCCCGACCTGACGGAGAAGGTGCAGGTGGGTCTCTTCAACGTGATGCAGGAGCGCGACGTCCAGGTGAAGGGCTACAGCGTTCGCCTGCCTCTCGACGTGCTGGTGGTCGCGAGCGCCAACCCCGAGGACTACACGAGCCGCGGGCGCATCATCACACCGCTCAAGGACCGCTACGCCGCACAGGTGCGCACCCACTATCCTCTCACCCGGGAGCTCGAGCTCGAGGTCTCGCGTCAGGAGGCCCGTCTGCCCACCGTGCCGGGCGTCGAGGCGGTCGTGCCGCCCTTCATGGAGGAGATCGTCGCCGAGCTCACCTTCCAGGCGCGCTCCAGCCCCGACGTGAACCAGACCTCGGGGGTCTCAGTGCGCATGACCATCGCGAACTACGAGACCCTCACCGCCAATGCCCTGCGCCGGGCGCTGCGCCGCGGCGAGAGCGAGGCCGTGCCCCGGATCTGCGACCTCGAGGCCCTGGTGACCTCGACGGCCGGCAAGCTCGAGCTCGAGTATGCCGGCGAGGATCGCACCGAGATCCAGGTGGTCGAGGACCTGATGAGCCGCGCCACGCGCGCCGTCTTCGACGCGCGGGTGCCGCTCGAGGGGATGGCCCCGGTGATCGAGTCCTTCAACCAGGGCTGGAACGTCGAGGTCTCGGCCGACATGCCGGCGGCGGACTACCTGGAGGGCCTCGAGGAGATCCAGGGCCTTCGCGATGCCGCCGCCCGGCTCGCCGGGGGAGACTCGCCGGAACGGCTGGCCTCCGCGATCGAGTTCCTGCTCGAAGGCCTGCACCTCCAGAACCGGCTGAACAAGAGCAGCAGCGATGGCGGTGCCCGCTATGGAGCGTCCCCGGGCGGCCCGTGAGGATCCATCGCTACAGCCGCTGGGACGGCAGCCAGGAGGAGTTCTCCCTCGACGCGAGAAGCGCCCTGGACGCGCTGTCGGAGCTGCTGATGGAGGGGCTCGACGTCGACGAGGCCCTCGAGTGGATGCGCCGCGGGGGCTTCGAGCTGGGCGGGATGAACTTCCGCCTGATGGGCGTCGAGGAGATGATCGACGAGCTGCGTCAGCAAGTGCAGCAGCTCTTCGATCGCTACCGGCTGGACGAGGCGACCCAGGAGCTGGCCCAGAAGCTGGACGAGATCCTCGATCGCGAGGAGCGAGCCCAGCGCGAGGCCCACGGGCTGGAGTCCCAGGCCCTGAACGAGTTCATGGAGCGCCGCCACGGCGATCACCCGTCCCTCTCCGACGCCATCGAGGCCTTCCGGGACCACGAGTTCGAGGACGAGGAGGCCGGCCGGGAGTTCCGGGAGCTGCTCGAAGAGCAGGACCGCCTCCGTGAGCTCGAGGAGTTCCAGCGGGAGCAGGGCCGGCGCTTCCGAGGCGACGAGGCCGCCGACTACGAGACCGCCCAGCAGATCCGCGAGCAGATCCAACAGCTGCAGCAGATGGCCCGCGACCTGGCCGAAGGCAACCTCCAGCAGATGTCCCTGGAGGAGCTGCGGGAGGCGCTCTCCGAGGAGGGCATGCAGTCCTTCGTGATGCTGCGGAACATGGAGAGCACACTCGAGGAGGCGGGCTTCCTGCGGCCGGGCGACGACGGGCTGGAGCTCACGCCGCGCGCCATCCGCCGCATCGGCGCCCAGGCCCTGGCAGCCGTCTATGCGAACCTGCGCAGTGGCCGCCCCGGCAGCCACGAGACCCAGAACCGTGGCATCGCCATGCCGCGCCCCGACGAGACCCGTCCCTGGGAGTTCGGTGACGCGCTCGACGTGCACGTCGTCCGCACCGTGCTCAATGCGGTGAAGCGCGCCGTCTCCGAGGGTCGACCGACCTCCCCCGTCCGCCTCGCCGCGGGTGACCTCGAGGTGAGGGAGTGCGACTTCAGCACCCAGACCACGACGATCCTCCTGCTCGACATGAGCTGGTCGATGTCCTGGGCGGGCCGCTTCCCCGCGGCGAAACGGGTCGCGCTGGCCCTCGATCACCTGATCCGCACCCAGTTTCCCCGCGACGAGTTCTTCGTCGTCGGCTTCTCGACTCGCGCCAAGGAGCTTCCCATCAAGGAGCTTCCCCTCGCCCGTTGGGACATGGGCGATCCCTTCACGAACCTCCAGGAGGGCCTGCTGGTCGCCGAGCGGCTGATCCTGCGCCACCCGAGCCCCAGCCCCCAGATCCTCGTGATCACCGATGGCCAGCCGACGGCCTACTTCCAGGGCCACGAGCTGCGTGTCGAGTGGCCGATGGGCTTCGGCGGCGTCTCGCCCCATGCCGTGG
>NYZB01000046.1 GCA_002687015.1 Deltaproteobacteria bacterium | reverse complement strand
GTCGAGGGGGCCGTCGACGACGCCGATGCCGTGGGCGCGGCCGAGGACCTCGGGGCGCTCGCGCAGGGGGCCCCGCGGCAAGAGACGTCCGTTGCCGAAGCCAGCCGCGCCGTGCACGGTGACGAGGTCGACGTCTCGTGCCAGGCGGTGGTGCTGGAAGCCGTCGTCGAGCACGAGGATGTGGGCGTCGAAAGCTGCGACGGCGCGCTGACCCACCAGATCCCGACGCGATCCCACCAGGACCGGGACACCCGGCGCCAGGGCGGCGAGGAGCAGCGCTTCGTCTCCGGCTCCCTCGATGCGTCCGCTCACGTGGCGTCCGTCGGAGACGACGCGCACCGGATCGCGATCGTCTCCGCCGAAGCCGCGGCTGGCGAGCACGACGCGGTGGCCGCGGGCCCGCAGGGCGCAGGCCACCCAGGCCGCGGTCGGGGTCTTGCCCGCGCCTCCCGAGACCAGGTTGCCGACCGAGATGACCTTGCAGCCGAGCCTGCGGCGCGTCCGCCAGCCCCGCTCGTAGGCGAGACGGTGGGCGGCGGCGCCGGCCCCGTACAGCCACGAGAGTGCGGTGAGCGCCGCCATGGCGACGGGCCGCCCTTCTTCCAGCGTGGCCTCGAACCACGCGGGGCGCCTCATGGAGCCACGCCTCCCCCGGCCAGGACACGGTCGAGCAGGGCCGCACTCCGCTCGGCCGCTCCCCGATGGTCTTCCAGCGCGAGCCGACCGCGTGCGATCCCCGCGTGGCGTTCGGCGTCGTCCTCCAGCAGCGCCCCGAGCGCGGCGGCGAGTGAAGCCTCCCCGTCCACCCGGGCCCCCGCACCCGTGGCCAGGAGCAGCTCCGCACCGTCGCGGGCATTGGAGGTATGGGGGCCGAACAAGACGGGTACGCCCGCTTGCAGGGGCTCGAGGAGGTTGTGTCCACCCACGGGCACCAGGGTGCCCCCGACGAAGGCTGCGCGCGCGCCGGAATAGACCGCCGCCAGCTCGCCCAGTGTGTCGAGGAGCAGCACCTCACCGTCGCCCAGGACAGGGAGCGCCGAAGCCGATCGCCGCGTCAGCTTGGCCCCCGCGGCCTCCAGCGCCTGGGCGGCCGCCTCGATGCGCTCCGGATGGCGTGGCGCCACCACGAGGGCGAGCCGGGCGCCCTCCCTCCGGAGCGCGCGCGTCGCCTCCCAGGCGGCGACCTCCTCCCCGGGATGGGTGCTCCCCGCAACCCAATAGGGGACCCGGGCCAGGGCCGCGCCGAGGTCCGGAGCCAGCTCCGGGGGAGCCGCGGGCGGCTCCAGCTTGAGATCTCCGGTCACGACCACGTTCCGTTCGGGCACGCCGAGAGCGACGAAGCGCTCGGCGTCCCGCTGGCTCCGCGCGCCCACCGCGGAGAGACGCCGCAGGGTGGGCTCGAGCCAGCGCGAGAGTCGTCGATAGCGGGGGAAGCTGCGGTCCGAGATGCGACCGGACACGACCAGGACCGGGACCTGCCGTCGCTCGGCCCCGGCGATCCAGCTGGGCCAGAGCTCGGTCTCGACCAGCACGAGGGACCGTGGAGCGCAGCGCGAGAGGGCCGCCGCCACGCACCACGGGTGGTCGAGGGGAGCCAGCGCCGTGGCCAGCCCGGGGCGAGTGCGCCGGGCCAGGGCACGGCCGGTCAAGGTCGTCGTGGAAGCGACCAGCGCATCGCCGCGGCCGGTCAGGCGGTCGATCAGTCGCAGGGCCGCTTGCACCTCTCCGACACTCGCCGCGTGCACCCAGTGGGGATCCGGCCCGTCCGCCCTTGGAGCCCGGAGTCCCAGGCGCTCCGGCAGGCCCTCCCGCCACGCGGGTCGGAGCGCCGCCGCCAGCAGTCCGACGGGAAGGCCCACCACGGCCGCGAGGGCGGCGAGACTATGGCGCAGCGGCCCGATGGATCATCTCCACGGCGAGGTCGGCCGTGCGGTCGGCGGCCCCGCCATGCCCGAGCCGCTCGCGGACCCGGGCGAGCGCGCTCTCCTGCTCGGCCCGGACCGGCCCCTGCAGCCGCTCCAGGAGAGCCTCGGCAATCGCATCGGGCAGTGCCTCCTCCTGGAGGAACTCGGGAATCACCGTCTCGCCGGCGATCAGGTTGGGCATGGTGAACGAGGGCACCTTCACCAGGCGGCGCATCAGGAACGCCGTGAGGGGATGGGCACGGGCCGCGACCACGACCGGCGTGCCGAGCACGGCGATCTCCACGGTCACGGTACCGGGCTTGGCGAGGGCGGCATCACAGGCCCGGATCACCTCGTGGGTTCGTCCCTCGAAGACCCGCAGGTCGAGCTGCGGCGGCAGGGCGGCCTCGCGCACCTTGGCATCGATGGTCTCCCGGGGGATGCTGGGCGCGACGCCGACGGCGAAGCGAACCCGGGCGTTGCGCGCGTGCACGGCGCGGGCCACCGCGAGCTGGAGTGGAAGCGTGTCCCGCACCTCGTTGCGCCGGCTGCCGGGCAGGAGCGCCAGCCAGGGTCCCGTCTCCATGCCGAGCGCAGCGCGGCATTCCCCAGCCGGGTGGCCCTCGAGGAAGGGTCGGAGGCGATCCAGGAGCGGGTGACCGACGAACTCGACGGGCAGGCCCGTGCCGGCGTACACCTCGACCTCGAAGGGGAAGATGACGGCCATCCGATCGACGCGACGCGCGATCTTCGCAATGCGCCCGCGCCGCCAGGCCCAGACCTGGGGGCTGATGTAGTAGAGGATGGGCAGCCCCAGCTTGTGGGCGGTGCGAGCCAGGGGGATGTTGAAGTCCGGCGCGTCCACCAACACGACCAGGTCCGGGCGGTCCTCGCGCAACACGCGACGCAGGCGCCGCCAGGCCGATGCGATGCGTCCGACGTCGCCCAGGACCTCCACCAGGCCGCCGACCGCAATGTCGTGCTGGTGCACGACCAGCTCGACACCCGCCTTCTCCATGTGGGGCCCGCCCAGGCCCACGAAGCTGGCCTCCGGGAGCCGCTCGCGCATCGCATTCACCAGCGCAGCGGCGTGCTGCTCCCCCGAGACGTCGCCCGCACACAGGAAGACCGTCGTCATTCCAGCGGATCCAGGGCCGGCATGGCCTCGATCACCCGCAGCGCCGTGCGGAGGGCCGCCAGCCCCTGGTCGGCAGCGCCCGCGGCGATCTCCCGGGTTCGCACCCCCTCGCAGAAGGAGTGCAGCTGCGCCTCGAGCGCGTCGCCCCGGTCGATCGAGAGCTGCTCGAGCTGGATGGGCCGCTGCCCGGAATCATCCGCGGCGCCCCGGGTCGCGAGGGTGACCTGACGCTCCAGGAGATCGATGGACAGGTACCCGTCCGCCTGGAAGAAGCGCAGCCGGCGCATCGGCTGCGGCGAGACGCGGCTGGCCGTCACGTTGGCCACGCAGCCGGAGGGGAAGGTCAGGCGCGCGTTCGCGATGTCGACCCGCTCGGTGATCACGGGAACACCGATCGCCTCGATGCGCTCGGGCTCTGCACCCACGACGCGCTGGATCAGATCGAGGTCGTGGATCATCAGGTCTCGTACCACATCGACGTCGGTGGCCCGATTCGGAAAGGGCCCGAGCCGGTGGGATTCGACGAAGACCGGGCGGTCGATCCGCTCCGCCGCGGTCTGCATCGCCTCGTTGAACCACTCCAGGTGACCCACCTGCACGACGCGGCCCCGCTCGCGGGCCCGGGTCAACAGCTTCTCGGCCTCCTCCAGGGTCGCGGCGATGGGCTTCTCGACGAGCACGTCCAGTCCGCAGGAGAGTGCCTCGTCCACGACGGCCGCGTGGGCAACGGTCGGCACCGCCACCACGGCCGCGTCGACATCCGCGGCGATCGCCGTCAGGTCGCCGGCCGGGCGCGCACCCACCTCGGCGGCGACCTCGGCAGCTCGATCGGGGTCGAGGTCGACCACGGCCACCAGCTCCACACCCGAAAGGGCGCCGGCCTTCTGGGCGTGGAAGCGCCCCATGTGACCGACGCCGACCACGGCCAGGCGAACGGTCACGACACGTCCTCCCCACCGCCTGGGAGCGCACCGTCGACCAGACCCAGCACGGCGATGCCGTGGCGATCGGCCAGGGCGATCGTCTCCTGGCGCGAGAGCACGACCGTCTTGTAGGCCTCGATGGCCAGGGCCCGGGCTCCCCCGTCCGCCAGGGCCTGGATCGTGGCTGCGCCGATGGTCGGCACGTCGAAGCGCATGTCCTGGGCGGGCTTGGCGACCTTGACGACGCTGGCCCCGGGCTCACCCAGCGCACAGCCACGCCGCACGGCCTCGTCGGTGCCTTCGACGGCCTCGAGGGCCAGCACCGCCTGTCCCCGAACGACGACGGTCTGGCCGACGTCGAGCTCCCCAATCGCCTTCGCCATGGGCCAGCCGAAGGCGATGTCGCGGAGCTCGTTCTCCCCGGCCGCCACGACGCCCAGCTGTCCGGGAGCCGCAAAGAGACCCGGCGCCAGCTCGGCCTGGCCGAGCAGGCGGAAGCCCTCGCCCTCGAGCAGGTCCGCCACGGCGCCGAGCAGCGAGTCGTCCTTGCGATCGGCGATGCCGGCCATCGCCTGGAGCGCCCGGGCATCGGGCTGCACGAGCTCGGGCTTCTGCCACAGGAAGGTCTTGGGGACCTTTCCGGCCATGACGAGATCCCTCGCTCCGGCGTCCCGGAACACGGCGATGAGCCGCTCGATCTCTCCGAGATGGACCCACTCGAAGCGGTCGACCTCGGCCCGAAGGGCCTCCTCGGTGAGCCCGCGCAGACCCACCGCCACGACCGCATGCCCCGCGTTCCGCGCGGCCTGGGCCACCTCGATCGGGAAGCGTCCGAGCCCCGCGATCAGGCCCTTGGGAGCCGGCAAGGGCCTACCGGGAGACTCCGCGCTCGGAGGTCTCGACGAAGCGGACCAGCCGCTGGACCTCGTCCGAGTCGAGCCCCTCGTCCCGGACCTTGGCCAGCGCCTCTTCGAGGCGGAGCTTGGAGTTGAAGAGCAGGTGGAAGGAGCGCTTGATCTGGCTGCGCACCTCCGGTGCGAAGCCGCGACGTTTGAGTCCGATCAGGTTCACGCCGCGGGTGGTCGCACGCTCGCCGGCGACGATCGAGAAGGGCGGCGCATCCTTGGTGACGCCGGCCAGGGCCGCGACCATGGCGGATTCCCCGACCCGGGCGAACTGGTGCACACCCGAGAGCCCGCCGATCACGGCGTGGTCCTCCATGATCACGTGACCCGCGACCGCGCAGTGACTCGCGATGATGCAGTGGGAGCCGATCTGGGTGTCGTGGCCGATGTGCACGCCGTTCATGATCAGGTTGTCGTCGCCGAGCCTCGTGCTGCCCCCGCCCTTCTCGGTGCCCGCATGGATGCTGGCGTGCTCGCGGATGACGTTGTCCTCGCCGATCAGGAGCTCCGTGGTCTCGCCCGAGAAGCTCTTGTCCTGAGGCTCCTCGCCCACCACGGCGAAGGAGAAGATCCGCGACCGGGCGCCGACCACCGTCCGGCCCCAGACGTGCGCATGGGGGCGCAGCTCCACGCCCGTCTCCAGCACGACGTCGGGCCCGACCGTCACGAAGGCCCCGATCCGCACGCCGTCGGCGAGCTTGGCGCCCGGGTCGACGACGGCCGTGGGGTGGATCTCGGGCACCTTCGGCTAGCCCTTCTTGTTGAAGCGGCCGATGACGATGTCGGTGATGTCCAGGGCCTCACGGGTGTAGATCACACCGGGGGTGCCGCGTTCGAGAATGAGCGTGTAGCCCTGCTCCTTGCCGATGCCCTCGATGATCTCGAGCATCTTCGCGCGCAGGGGCGCAACGATGCGGCCCTGGTCGATCTGGAGCTGGCCCTCGAGCTCCTTCATCTTGTTCTCGATCTTGTTCTTGAGCTCGGCCAGCTCCACCTGCTTCTCGAAGAGAGCCTCTTCGGAGAGCACGTACTTCTTGCCCTTCACCTCTTCCTGGAGGGCCTGGAAGCGCTCGACCATGGGCTCGACCTGGCCGCGGGCCTCGCGCTCCTTGCGGCCGAGCTCCTCGCGGGCGGACTTGCCCTCGTCGGTGGCCGAGAGGGCCTGGTCCATGTCCACCACACCGATCTTGAGGCCGTCGTCCGCCCCGGTGGAGGCCAGGGCCAGCACCGCCAGGGCGGTGACGAAGAAGAGCTGCATCCGTCGTGTCATGATTCTTGACTCCTTTGGGCAGGCGTTCGACTCAGAAGGTCTGGCCGCCGACCGAGAACTCGAAGACCTGAGCGTCCTCGACTTCGAGCTTGTTGATGGGAAATCCGATGAAGGCCTGGAGGGGCCCGAAGGGGGAGAACCACTGGACGCCGACCCCGGTGCCGAAGCGCCAGTCGGCGAAGCTCAGGATGCTCTGGGTCTCGTCGAAGGCGTTGCCCATGTCGAGGAAGAGCACGCCCACCAGGCCCAGGGATTCGGAGATCGGGAAGCGATACTCGGCCGAGCTCGAGATGAACTTGTTGCCGCCGATCACGTCGGTCTCGTCGAGGTCGTCGAAGTCGTCGATGTCCTCGTCGAAGATGCTGTTGCACTCGCCGTCGCCATCGCCCTGCTCGTCGGGAAAGGAGTTCTCGACATCCGTGCAGAACGAGTTGATGCCGTTGCTGTCGAAGACGATGGTGCGACCGACCGGCGTGAAGTTGGGAGAGAAGCCGAAGAGACCGCGCTTGAGGATCGCCCGCCGCGGGCCCACGGAGCGGGACTTGAAGCCCCGCAGCTGGTACTGGCCGATGCCACCGAGGAAGTAGCGCTCGGTGAGCGGCAGCGTCACGTCCTCGTCGATGTCCTGGAGTGACTGCACCTCGCTGTCGGGATGGGTATCGAGGTCGGCCGTAATGAAGTCGAAGTCACTCAGGTCGTTGAAGGGGACGGCCCAGCCACTGCGCAGCCCCAGTGACCAGGTGGCCTCCTCCCGGAAGGGGAACCAACCCGGGAACCACTCCGGCGTCTTGTAGAACCAGGTCCCGCGCCCCTCGAAGCGCACGTACTTCGCGAAGCCGCCGAGCCCCGCGAGATCGGCCGAGAGGCCCCAGACCTGGCCCTTGCTGGGAGAGATCCGGTCGTTGCGGGTATCCCGCTGGATCGTGAGACCCACCAGGCTGGTGGTCTCCGTGCCGCCGAGCAGCTCCCGGAAGATCACACCGGCGGCGTTGATGCCCCCGCGCTGGAGGATCTTGCGGGCCGAGAAGCTGTAGCGCAGCGAGCCGCGGGTTCCGTGCTGGGCATCCAGGAAGTGCGACAGGGAGACGTCGAAGCCGGTCTGCTCCTGCTCGAAGTCCTCGAACTCGAGGTCCGTGTTGTAGATCGAGGCGCCCAGAGCGAAGGAGGTGCCCATGAAATAGGGATCGGAGAAGGAGAGGAAGAAGCGGTTGCTGCGCCCTCCGATGTCCGCGGAGAGCGAGAGCGCGTAGCCCCGACCGAACAGGTTCGCCTGGTTCACCGCCCCGGAGATCACGAACTTGTCCTGCGAGGAGAAGCCCGCACCAAAGGAGAGCGAGCCCGTGGGACGCTCGATCACCTGGACCTCGAGATCGAGCTGATCCTCGAAGTCCGTGAGCTTCGCATCCAGGGAGATGTCCTCGAAGTAACCCAGGGTGCGGATGCGGGTGTTCGAGATCCGCACCTTCCGCGCCGAGTAGAGCTCGCCCTCGACCGTGGGCACCTCGCGGCGGATCACCGTGTCGAGGGTATTCGTGTTGCCCGAGATCTCGATCTCGCGCACGAAGTAGAGGGGGCCCTTCGAGACCTCGAAGGTCACGCCAACCTTCTTCTCCGGATCGTCGACCTGGGTGAGGGGCGCGACCTCGGCGGCGAAGAAGCCGCGGTCGGTGTAGAACTGCTCCAGGGACTTCAGGTCGGCGTTCAAGAAGGAGCGATTGAAGGGCTCTCCCTCCTTGAGGCTGAGCCGCTCCCTGAGCGCCTCGAGGTCGATCGAGACGTCGCCCGCCACGTCGACGACGCCGGTGTGGAACTTGTCGCCTTCGGTGATCTCGACGGTGACTTCCAGCCCTTCCTCGGTGGGCCGGACCTCGGGAGTACCGATCTCGGCCTGGATGTAGCCGGCGTCCAGGTACTTGGACTGGATCTTCTGCAGGTCCTGGAGGAAGACCGGCTCCGAGTAGGTCCCGGAGCGGTCCAGGTACTTGGTGACGTAGGAGTACCACTTCCAGGTCTTGGTCTTGAGGCCCCGGGTGAGCTCCTCTTCGGTGAAGGCCTCGTTGCCCTCGAATTGGATCTCGACGAGGGTGAGCTTGTCGCCCTCGTCGACCTCGAAGTGCACGGAGACGGCGTCCGGCCCGGTCTCCTCGATCTCGTGGCGCACCTTGGCGAGGTAGTAGCCCTCGGCCCGATAGATCGCCTCGACCCGGGCCCGGTTCTCGAAGAGCAGGGGGAAGTCGAGGGTGGAGCCCGTGGTCAGGGTCAGGTTGTCGCGGATCTTCTCTCCGTCGATGTTCTCGTTGCCGGCGATCGACACCTGGCGGATGACCGGATTCTCCTCGACCTCGAAGGTGAGGACGCGGCCGTCGATCCCCTCGTCCGCGACCACCCGCACGTCGCGGAAGAAGCCCAGGCGATAGACCTCGCGCACGTCCTCGGCCAGACGGTGGGTGTCGTAGGCCTGGCCGGCCTTGGTCGAGATGCGGGCGCGGATCGCGCCCTCCTCGATGCGCCGATTGCCCACGATGCGGACCTCGGCGATGGGGTCCTCCGATGCGGGGGTCTCCCCCGTCGGCAGCAGCCGCTCGGTCTCCACCAGGCGGTAGACGATCCGCACGCCTTCGCGGCCGCGCTGGGTCTGGACCGTCGCCGAGGCCATGCCTGGCAGATTGCGCAGGGTCTCCAGGTCGTCCTCCACGGCCCGGCTGTCGTAGGCGGCACCGGGCTGCATGCGAAGGCGCTGTTCGACGTCGGGGGCGATCTCGGCTCCGATCACCTCGACCGCCAGGACCCGCGCCCGGGAGCTGCCCTCGCCGACGATCGCCAGGACCCGCGCCGCGAGCTCGTTGACGCGGTCGAGTAGCTCGTCGTCGCCGTTCGCGGTGAACACCATGGTGGAGCTGGCCACCTGGCTCTCGACCGGGGTGACCCTCACGTCCAGGCTGTACTGGCCTGCGAGCTCGGTCAGACTGCCCACCACGACGAAGTCGGCGCCGACGTCCCGCGCGATGCGCCGCACCACGGTCTCGGTGCGCTCGCCGGGGTAGGCGACCAGCGTCTCGCGAACCGTCAGGGCTTCGACGACCTGCACCTTCTCGCTGGCCTCGAGCCGGGTCGCCAGGAGATCGGCCAGGGAATCCTCGAGGTAGTCCAGCGGCTCGGCGCTGTAGACCTCGAAGGGCAGCACCGCGACGACCACACGCACCGGGCGCGTCTTCGACTGCGCAGAAGCTGCAGAGGGAAGCAGCCATGCGGCCAGGGCGAGAAGCAGGAGGAGCGTGCGGCGGCGGGGGTTGCGCAACGGTGGTCGTCCTACCTCGGAGTCGGGAGTTTCGGCTTGCGAAGAAGGCGCGGAGCCGCCTCGTTGGCGGCGACCGGGCGGGCGCGACGTGGGCAGGTGGACCCGCAGCCCTGATCCCGGCGACGTCCCCCCGAGCCACACCCCGAAGGCCGGGAGTCTACTCAGGTCCGCTCGCCAGGGCAAGCGGGAAGGAGTGCCGTTTCCCCTTCCGAACCGAGGGCTTAGCGGGATTCCCGCGTCTCCGTTCAGAGCCCTTCCCGGGGTTCCCGGGTGCGCGGGTCGGCAGCGCGCAGCTGCCCGTCGGCCAGGGTGACCGCCCTTCCCAGCCGGAGGGCCAGCCCCTCGTTGTGGGTGACCACCACCAGGCCGGTTCCCCGTCGCTCGTTCAGGTCGAGGAGCAGGTCGGCAACCCGGTCGCCGGTGGCGGGGTCGAGGTTGCCCGTGGGCTCGTCGGCCAGCACCAGGCGGGGATCGAGCACCAGGGCCCGGGCCACCGCGACGCGTTGCCGCTCGCCGCCCGAGAGCTTTCCGACGGGATGGGTCAAGCGATGGCTCATCTCGACCTCCTCCAGGATCGCCGCTGCCCGGTCCGCCGTCTCGTCGAAGGGAAGGTCGCGCAGCAGGCCCGGCATCATCACGTTCTCCTGGGCGGTGAACTCGGGCAGGAGGTGGTGGAACTGGAAGACGAAGCCGAGCGCCTGGTTGCGGAAGAGAGCCAGCTCTCCCGGGTCCTTCGCGAAGACGTCCTGGCCTTCGAAGAGCACCTGGCCCGAGCTCGGGTGATCCAGCGTCCCCAGGATGTGGAGCAGCGTCGACTTGCCGATCCCGGACTGGCCCAGGATGGCGACCCGCTCCCCGGGAGCCATCGCGAAGTCCAGCTCGCGCAGCACGGGGATCTCGCGCTCCCCGGCCATGAAGGTCTTGGTGAGGGCACGGGCCTCGAGAAGGGGGGCGGGCTGGTCCATCACTCGTACCGCAGGGCTTCGGCGGGGTCGATGCGCGCGCCGTGGCGGCTGGGCAGCAGGGTCGCACCCAGCGAGAGCACCATCGCCATGGCCACGACCGCGGCCACCTGCCCCACGTCCATTTCCGAGGGCAGGGTCGAGAACTGGTAGATCGCGGCGGGCAGGGGGTCGATGCCGGTGATCGCCTCGATCTGGCGCTGCACCCAGCCGAGCTGGGTCGTGACGGCGATGCCGGCCAGGACGCCGACGGCCGTGCCGAGCAGGCCGATCAGGGTGCCCTCGATCGCGAAGATCCTCTCGATGGTCGCGTCGCCAGCGCCCATCGCCTTCAGGATCGCGATGTCGCTCGACTTCTCCATGATCATCATCACCAGGGTCACCACGATCGCAAAGGTGGCGACGACCATGATCATCGCCAGGAGCAGCGACATCATGACCCGCTCGTTCTTCAGGGCCTGGAAGAAGGAAGGGAAGAACTCCTTCCAGTCCCGCGTGAAGAAGGGAAAGCCCAGTACCTCCTCGATCTGCTTGGCCACGCGATTGGAGCGGTAGTAGTCGGTGGTGCGCACCTCGATGCCGTGCACCACGTCCTCGACGCGTCGGAAGTCCTGGGCCGCGCGGAGATCGACGTAGGTGAAGATCTCGTCGTACTGGAAGAAGCTCGACTGGAAGACACCGGCCACGCGGAAGCGCTTCAAGCGCGGGCTCGGACCGAGCGGCGTGGGCGGGCCGCCGAAGGGCGAGATCAAGAGCAGCTCGTCGCCCGGCCCGACGCCGAGGTGGTGGGCGAGCTGGCTTCCGATCACGATGCCCGGGTCGCCGCGGGAGCTCGGCTTGCCGTTGCCGCCTGAGCCCGCCGCCAGGTTGTCGAGGGCGTACTCGGAGCCCGGCAGGAGGTCCTCGCGCAGATCCGTCACCTGGGTGACCCGCCCCGGATCGATTCCGCGCACGCGCACACCGACGATCTCGCCGTCGGCCCCGCGCACCATGCCCTCTCCGTCGAGATAGGGCGAAGCGCCCGTGACCTCGGGAATGCCGTCGAGGGTCGCGAGCAGGTCGCGGTAGTTGTCGATGGGACCGAGCGGGTTGTGGACGGTGATGTGGGCGCGATTGCCGATGATCTCCTCACGCCAGGTGCGCTCGAAGCCGTTCATCACCGACAGGACCGTGATGATCAGCCACACGCCGGCGGCCACCCCCACCACGCAGATGCCCGTGATCACGGAGATGAAGGTCTGACGCCGCTTGGCGAAGAGGTAGCGCCTGGCGATGAACCACTCGGCGGTGCCTCGGGTGTCGAGCAGGCCCGCCATGGCGAGGGGCAGGAGCCCGAAGAGCACGAAGGCTCCGAAGCCGGAACCGACCGCCTGGCCCAGGCCAAAGACGTGGGGGTGGGGCTCCGCGAGCCACAACGGGATCGCGATGCCGATCGTCAGCACCGCGGCCAGGCTCAAGGTGAGCTGCTCGTCCCCCCCGGCCTGCTCGCCCCCGCGACGCAGCCGACGCCAGCGGAAGAGACCGTAGACCGCCCAGGCCATGGCGGCGGGCGCAGCCGCATAGCCCACCTGGTCGAGACCGCCGACCAGGGCCGCGTAGCCGAGCCCCAGCAAGACGACACTGCCGATCCCGAGGACCCGGGGCGACACGAAGCGCAGCAGCCCCGCCACCAGGAGCTGCGAGAGGATCAGGATCCCCAGGGTGCCGAGGCTCACCCCGAGCCAGGCCTGCACGGCCCCGGGCCACTCCGGCCCGAGCTCCTCGAACCAGACCCGGTCGAGCCCGCGGCTGCCGAGCAGACCGGCCCAGAGCAGGGTCACCAGCGCCACGCTGCGCCAGCGCTTCGTGGCCCGCGCGAAACGCTCGAGGACCACCACCGCGGAGCCCAGGAAGAGCACCATGTTGGCGGCCATCCCAAGAGCCAGGGCGATGATGAAGCTCAGGGCCAGCGAGCCGCCCGCTGCGCTGAGCACGCCCCAGAGATCCGCTGCCAGGGAGTTCACGTCGCCACTCGGCAGTCGATGCCGGCAGGTCTCATCCGGTCCCACCGTCCCGGCGCAGGGCGGGGAACAGGATCACCTCCCGCAGGTTCGGCGCGTCGGCCAGGATCATCACCAGGCGATCCACTCCGATTCCCAGACCTCCGGTCGGAGGCATCCCGTGCTCGAGGGCCAGCAGGAAGTCCTCGTCCATGGGATGCGCCTCGTCGTCCCCTTGTTCCCGAGCGGTCTCCATTGCGGTGAAGCGTTCCCTCTGATCGTCGGGATCATTGAGCTCGCTGAAGGCATTTCCGATCTCCATCCCCGCCACGAAGGGCTCGAAGCGTTCGACTAGCCTCGGGTCCTCCGCCGAGCGCTTGGCGAGGGGAGAAAGCTCCACCGGATGGTCCATGATGAAGGTGGGCTGGATCAGACGGGGCTCGACGTGCTCGCTGAACAGCTCGTCCACGAGCACCGCCCAGGTCGGGGCCTCCCCCGGGTGCAGGCCCTGGGCGCGAACCGCCTCCTGGAGGGCCGGGAGGTCGGGGGCGGCCAGGATGTCGACTCCGGTCCCTTCGGCGATCGCGTCGCGGATCGTGACCCGCGGCCAGGGACCGGCCAGGTCGAGCTTCTCGCCCTGGAAGTCGACCTTGGTCGTCCCACACACGCGTTCGGCCACCTCGGTCACCATGGCTTCGGTCAGCACCATCATGTCGCGGTAGTCGGCGTAGGCCTCGTAGCACTCGAGCATGGTGAACTCGGGGTTGTGCTTCTTCGAGATGCCCTCGTTGCGGAAGTTGTGGCCGATCTCGTAGACGCGATCCAGCCCGCCGATGACCAGCCTCTTCAGATACAGCTCGTCGGAGATGCGCAGGTAGAGCTGCTGGTCGAGTGTGTTGTGGTAGGTCGTGAAGGGCCTGGCCGCCGCGCCGCCGTAGAGCGGCTGGAGGACCGGTGTCTCGACCTCGAGGAAGCCGCGGCCGTCCAGGAAGCTGCGCAACGCGGTCAGCACCCGGCTGCGGAAGACAGCGATCTCCCGGGCCTCGTCGTTGGCGATCAGGTCCAGGTAGCGCTGGCGGTAGCGGGTCTCGACGTCGCTCAGCCCGTGCCACTTCTCGGGCAGGGGGCGCAAGCTCTTGGCCAGGATCTCGACCCGGCGGATGTCCACCGTGAGCTCACCCTTCTTCGTGCGCCAGACCACCCCCTCGACCCGCGCGAAGTCCCCGACATCGAGCTGCTTGGCGAAGGCGAAGACCTCGGGCGAAACCTCCTGCTTGCGGGCGCTGACCTGCAGGCTCACCCCGTCGTCGACCAGGGTCATGAACAGGAGCTTGCCGAAGGAGCGGAGGGCCTTGACCCGACCCGCGATGGCCACCCGGGGCTTCGCGTCTTCCAGGGCCTCTTCGCTCGACGAGTCGTGCTGCTGGCGGACCTCGGCGATCGAGCTGCGCTCGCCCACCCGGGCGGGGAAGGGATCGACGCCGCCCTCGCGCAGGGCCGCCAGGCGGGCCCGCCGCGCCTCTCTCTCGTTGTCACTCATGTGGGGTCCCCTACGGGTCTCGCGGTCTGGCACCTCATGACGTGGCTTCCGCCTCCAGGGGGCTGGCGCTCTTCAGGAGCAGCGTGGCCCGGATGAAGGCATCGAGCTGGCCATCGAGCACGGCCTGGGCGTTGCCCGCCTCGACGCCGGTCCGGTGGTCCTTGACCCTCTGGGCGGGATGTAGCGTGTAGGAGCGGATCTGGCTGCCGAAGCCGATCTCCTGCTTCTCGCCGCGCATGGCCGCCAGCTTCTCCTCCTGCTCGCGCCGGTGGTGCTCGTAGAGACGCGCCTTCAGCACCTTCATGGCCTGGGCCCGGTTCTTGTGCTGGGAGCGTTCGTTCTGGCACTGCACCACGATCCCGGTCGGTTCGTGGGTGAGACGGACGGCCGAGTCGGTCTTGTTCACGTGCTGCCCGCCCGCGCCTCCCGCCCTGTAGGTATCGATGCGCAGGTCCTTCTCGTCGACCTCCACGTCGATCGAGTCATCGAGCTCGGGAAAGACGGCCACGCTCGCGAAGGCCGTGTGGCGGCGGTGCTGGGCGTCGAAGGGGGACATCCGCACCAGCCGGTGCACGCCCTCCTCCACCTTGAGGTAGCCGAAGGCATAGTCGCCGGAGATCGTGGCCGTGACACTGCGCAGGCCCGCCTCGTCGCCGGGCTGGGCATCCAGGATCTCGATCTTCATGTCGCGATCCTCGGCCCAGCGCGAGTACATCCGCAGCAGCATCTCCGCCCAGTCGGCGGCGTCGGTCCCGCCTGCCCCCGCATTGATCTGGACGATCGCCGCCGCCGCGTCGTGCTCCCCCCCGAGCAGACGCTGCAGCTCGGCGTCCTCGAGGCGCCCCTGGCCCTCGTCGAGCCGGGTCGCCGCCTCCCGGAGGGTGTCGGCATCCTCGGCCTCCCGGGCCAGCTCGAGCAACACCTCCGAGTCGGAGAGCGCCTCGGCGAGGCTCTCCACCATCTCGAGCTCCCGCTCGACCCGCCGCTTCTTGCGGAGCACCTGCTCGGCCCGCTCCCGGTCATCCCAGAGATCGGGTCGCGCCGCCTGCTCGTCCAGATCCGCGAGGCTCTGCTTCAGGCCCGCCTCGTCAAAGACGCCCCCGGAACTCGTCGAAGCGGGTCTGCAGGCCGCGCAGGCGGTCGGCGAGCTCGCCGGGATCGAGGGACGGGGCGTCTTCGTTCTCAGGCATCAGCGGCTCTCCCTGGGGTGCGCATCGCGAGGAACCCGCAGCCCAGGGCCAGGGCCCAGCAGGTCCACGCAAAGAGGTCCCCGTGGCGGACGTAGAAGGTCGGCTCCGCGCCGGGCGGGCGAAGCGGCACCGCACCTACGAGGAGATCGGTCTCGAAGATGGCGGTTCGAGCGCGAACACGCCCGCGCCCATCGATCAACGCTGACACTCCGGTGTTGGCGGAGCGCGCCACCCAGAGACCGGTCTCGGCGGCGCGAAGGGCCGTGATCGCGAGGAACTGGTGGGGGGCTCCCGTCCGGCCGTACCAGGCGTCGTTGGTCAGGGCGAAGAGCATGCGACCACCGGAGGCGGCGAAGCGGCGCACCTCGTCCGGGAAGAGCAGCTCGTAGCAGATGGGCACCCCCACGGGCAGGGGAGCATCACTCCCCTCCAGGACGAGCGCGCGGGGACCGGCGCCGCGCGTGACGTCCCTACCGGCGCTTCCCGTGGCGATGGCCCGGATGAAGCGCCCCAGCAAGGGGCGCAGCGGCAGGTACTCGCCGAAGGGAACCAGGTGGGCCTTGTCGTAGCGCTCGCCGATGCCGTCGGGTGTGACCACGAAGGCGCTGTCGAAGAGCTGGGGTGGCTCGCGCTCGTCGGCCCCGAAGGAGAGCCCGATGGCGCCGACGATCAGGGTGGCCCGCGTCTCCGCCGCCAGGGCGACGAGTCGGTCGGCCAGCTCGGGGTCTCCGTCGGGGGAGCCGGGCACGGCGGTCTCGGGCCAGGCGATGACGCGCGCCCCGCGGGCGGCCGCTTGCCGCGTGAGGTCGTCGTAGATCCCGAGGGTGCGCTCCGCCCAGTCCGGGGACCACTTCACACCCTGTTGGATGTTGCCCTGCAGGACCGCGACCTCGACGGCCTCCCCTTCTGGCGTGTCCTCCCATCCGAGCCAGGCCGCAGTCCCTGCGAGCACGACCAGCGCGAGAGCCGCGAACCCGTGCGGGCGACCTCCGCCGCCCCAGGCCTGGGCCAGGGTCGGCCGCACCAGGGCGAGAGCGCCGAACGCGCCGAGCACGGTGACAAAGGTGAGGCCGACCACCCCCGTGAAGGGCGCCAGGGCGAGGAGCGGGCTCTCGTGCTGGGCGTAGCCCAGGCTCGCCCAGGTGAAGCCCGTCAGCAGGAAGGTGCGGCCGTGGTCGAGTGCGGCCCAGCACGCGGCCAGCGCCCAGGGAGACGCCCTGCCCCGTCCGGCCAGCCCGGCAAAGGCCGCCGACCAGGCGGCGTGGAAGACCGCGGAGTAGGCGGCCATCCCGAACGGGGCCAGCACGCCGACCGCGACCGGGGCGTGGCCGTAGTGGACCGTCACGACATAGGCCCAATGCAGCACGGCGCCGTTCGCCAGGAGCCCGACCCAGAAGCCGATCCACGCGGCCCGTCGGATCGACAGGCCCTGCACGGCAGCGGCGGCGGTGAGAGGCACACCCCACGCCATGAGCCATCCCAGATCGATCACGCGGTCGCCGAGGGGATGGGGAAAGGCCAGGAAGGTCACGGCGGCGTGCAGCAGCACCCAGACCACCCGGGGCAGCGATGCGCTCACGAGTCGATCTGGGCCCGCAGCTCCCGCTCGCGCGCCTCCATCGCAAGGGCGTCGTCGTCGCGCTCGTGGTCATGGCCCAGCAGGTGCAGCACGCCGTGGATGAGAAGGCGCAACAGCTCTTCGTCCAGGCTGTGGCCGCGCTCCGCGGCCTGGCGGGCCGCGACCGGAAGGGCCAACACGACGTCGCCCAGCAGCCCGCTCCCGTGCTCGACGTGCTCGCCCTCGCGAAGGGAGAAAGAGAGGACGTCGGTGGCCCCGGGCCGGCCGCGGTAGTGCTCGTTCATCTCGGCCATCGTGGGGTCGTCGACGAGCGCAATGGACAGCTCCGCCTCCGCCTCGTCGAGGGCGGCCAGGAGCCGCTCCGCCCGGGCGCCGAGGGCCTGGCAGTCGATCGGCGTCTCCCACCCGACGGGCGGGTCCGAGAGCTGGACCGGCACAGCGGATCAGCCCTCGTCGGTGGGATCTGCGGAGACCACGGGCGCTTCGCGGGGCTCGGGCTGCTCGGGCCGCCGCGGGTCGCTGGGGGGACGACCCGCCCGGTCGTAGGCCCGCACGATCGACTGGACCAGCCGGTGGCGGACCACGTCCGCCTCACCGAACTGATGAAAGGCGATCCCCTTCGTCCCGCGCAACACGCGCACGGCATCGACCAGCCCGCTGGGCCGGTCGGTCGGGAGGTCGATCTGCGTGACGTCGCCCGTGACCACCGCCTTGGATTCGAAGCCCAGGCGCGTCAAGAACATCTTCATCTGCTCGGGCGTCGTGTTCTGGGCCTCGTCCAGGATCACGAAGGAGTCGTTCAGGGTGCGCCCGCGCATGAAGGCCAGCGGCGCGACCTCGATGACGTCGCGTTCGATCAGCCGGGCGGCCTTGTCGAAGTCCATCATGTCGTGGAGCGCATCGTAGAGGGGCCGCAGGTAGGGGTGCACCTTCTCGGCCATCGAGCCCGGCAGGAAGCCGAGCTTCTCGCCGGCCTCGACGGCAGGGCGCGTGAGCACCACGCGCACCACCTCGTGGCGATTCAAGGCGGCGATGGCCATGGCCATGGCCAGATAGGTCTTGCCCGTACCGGCCGGGCCTGTGGCGAAGACGAGATCGTGATCGCGCATCAGCTCCACGTAGCGACGCTGCGTCAGGTTCTTGGCTCGGATTCGCCTGCGCCCGCCGACGCTCGACAGCACGTCTTCGTAGACGTCGCGGAGCTTCACGCCGGGCTCCTTGGCCAGCGTCTGCACGGCGCTGCGCACGTCCCGCGGCTTCACGGGCTGCCCCTCGCGAAGCAGCCCGTAGAGCTCCTCGAGGACCTGACGACCGATCCGCACCTGGGCCTCGGCGCCGATCAGCTTCACCTGATTGCCGCGCGCCCGCGCCTGGATGCCCAGGTCCTGCTCGAGGATGCGAAGGGTTCGCTCGCGTTCCCCGTAGAGCGCAGCAGCCAGGTGGTTGTCGTCGAAGACCAGGGTCTGGCGGCTGCTGGCTTCCGGATCGCTCAGGGGACTCCTCCGTGGGCGGCGTCCGCTGGGCTCGCGGGCCGCCATCGGATCCTCAGGGGGCGGGCGAAAGCACGAGGACGCCATCTCCGTGTCGACGGAAATAGTACGAAGCGCTCTCGGTGCCCGCCAACGGGGGGGCTCCCAGGTCCTCGAGGTCGGCCGGCTCGCTCGGCCAGCGGCCCCGCGCGTAGCGGTAGGCGAGTGTGGTCTGGCGAGCTCGAAGCGTCTCGAAAGCGGCGTCGGCCCGCGCTACCACGTCGCCTCCGAGGGCGCTGTGGGGCTCCGGTACCTGGGAGGACGCCAGCCAGGCGACGAGGGCGAGCGCGGCCAGGGGAAGCCATCCGAGGAGCTGGCCCACCTCCAGGAAGCCCACGCCGAGCCGGGGTGTGGCCGTCCCGGGCCGAGCCCGCGCCAGCTGCTCCGGATCGAGCGCCTGGATGACCCCCAGCTGCAGGAATCGGGAGAGCAGGCGGGCCGCCTCGAAGGCCGGCAGGCGCGAGAGGTCGACGGCCCGGCGCAGGGGCAGGCGTCCATCGATCAGCAGGAAGAGGCGCTCGGCGGCGGCCAGGCGCTCGGGCGCCTCTCCGCGGTGGGCATCGCGGAACAGCTCGAAGCGACCGCTCCGCTTGAAGACCGTGGTCTCCTGGGTGGCGGCCTCCTCGAAGGTCCGCCACTCGTCCACCATGCGGAGCCCGTCCATCAGGATCTGCTCGGCGGGCAGTGGCGTGCCCAGGAGACGATCCGGTGCCAGCGCCTGGGAGGTGAAGCGGAAGGACCCGGCCCTCCAGCGCAGCAGGGAGAAGATCGTGTCCGTGGTGACGAGGTCGGTCACCTCCTGGACGGCCTCGGGGGAGACGTCCCCGCTCTCGGCCAGCACCTCCGTCAGCTCGCGGTCGGAGCCCGTGAGCTCCGCCTCGAGCCCGGCGAGCCGCTCGGGCGAGAGCAACCCGACGCGCACCAGCCGGTCACCGAGGGCGGCCTGCTCGTAGGGCCCCACCGTCTCGGCCCATACCACGCTGCCGCGGTCGAAGGCGATGCGCAGTCGCTCGCCGCGCCCCTCCACCGCCAGCAGGCCGGTCTTCTGCTGTTGGCCGATCAGCTGGAAGACCTCGCCAATGCCGAAGTCGCGGAGGTTGCCGTGAAGGGCGACCGGCATGATCAGGTGCGCTCCTTCGCCAGCATCGAAAGGCCCGTCAGGCCGACGTAGACGAGCAGCCCGAAGCCGAGCAGCCAGGGCAAGAGGAGCTCGGGGCCGGGCCCGACCGAGAGGGGCGGCGGCACCGGGCCACTGTCCAGCCACACACTACAAGCCAGTGCCGCGGCCGAGGCGAAGGCCGCGAGGCCGAGCCAGGGCCGGCCCGCCAGCAGCCCGGCCAGCCCGGGCACGAGCACCTGACCGATGCGCTCGATCCGGGCCAGACGAGCCTCGCGCGCGCGGAGCTCAGCGAGGCGTTGGATCCGCTCGGCCGAATCGCCGGAGCGGTTCTCGACCGGCCGGGCGATGCGGGTGCGGAGGTCTTCCTCCCCACCGCCGGACCGTTCGAGGAGCCGACCCAGCATGACTCCCACGGCCAGGGCCAGCGCGAAGGCTCCGGCGGCCAGGGGAAGGCTGGTGCCCAGGCGGCCCGGCGCGAGGCGGCTGCGCAGGGTCGCCGCAGCCAGCGCGGGATCCAGCCGCCCGCCGCTCGTCTCGTGGGGCGGTGTCACCAGACGGATCGGCCGGTCCGCGATGAGGCCCGGGCCGAATGCGGCCGTCAAGGCATGGACCCGATCGGCATCGATGGCCTGGGCTTCGGCCAGCGCCTGGTTCTGAGCCTCGATCCTCACGGCTGCGCCGTAGACCTGGGAGAGGTTGAAGAGAACGACGGGATCCGCCGGGTCCGCATCGGCGGCCTGCTCGAGGAGGGCCATCGCGTGCTCGGTCTCGGAGCGAGCCATCTTCACCGAAGCGGCGTTGCTGAGAAGGTTCGAATCCGCGTCGCGAGCCAGCCAGGTCTCGAAGCGGGCGTCCGCGGCCGAGAGACGCCCGCGACGGCGCTCCTCCAGGGCCAGCGCTCGACCCGCGGCCGGGTTCTCGTGGGCGCCACGCCAGACTCGCGCCCGCTCGGCGGGGGATGCGACCCCGCGCTCCAGGCGCTGGGAAGCAGTGAACAGGGGCGAGTTCGCCAGCTCGACGCGGGCCTCGGCGGCCCGATCGAGGAGCGGGAAGAGACCGAGCAACAACAAGCTCCCGGCTGCGGTCATGGAGAGGCGTCGCGCCCCCCCGCCTGCCGCCATCCCGGCGGCCGCCGCCACGATGGCGACACCGAGAGCCCCCTCACCGAGTGCGGCGGGCAGGAGCAGCGCCACCCCGATCAGGCTGGCACGCGCGGGGCCCGGAAGATGCTCGGCGAAGACCCCGAGCCGCCGCATCAGGGCGGGGATTCCGACGGCCAGGCCGAGCAGGAGAAAGCCCAGGCCGGCCGCGCTGACGGCGATCCAGGCCAGCTGGAGCAGCGCCGTCCGCACCCAGCTTCGGGCCTCGAAGGCCCCGGACAGCGCGCGCGTACCGGCCAGGAACTCGCCCCACGCCGAGGCCGGCTCGCCATCGGACCAGAGGGCCCTCGCCAACGCGAAGCGGGCGGCCGGGAGCTCGGGGGCAAGGGTGCGCGCCGCCCGGGCCCGCTCGAGCGGGGTGCCCGCGGTCTCGTCGATCAACAGCGCCTGGGCGGGGCCCTCGAGATTCGCGAGGCCCAGCCTGGACCCGGCCTGCTGGAGCCGGCTGACGCGCTCGTGGAGCTCACCTGCGGGGATCGCCCATGCGGCGGAGAGACGGCGAAGGACCTCGTCCCGCATCGCATCCGCCGGGGATGCCCCCGGGGGAACAACCGCCCCGGGAGCGGTCTCGGGAGCACGCAGATCCCCCTCGGCTGTGGCGGGGGTGATCCAGACACATCCCAACCACAGTGCCATCCAGACACCGGCCAAGGTCCGGGACACGCGCGCTCCTCGGGTCATTCGCCCTTGTCTATCGGCCATCTCGGGGTGCCCCTGAACGCTCGGGGGCGGCGGCATCCCGGATTCCTTTTGCCTATGATCCGCCGCTCTTGAGGGAGGCCGCGTGGCGAATCACAAGTCGGCAAGCAAGCGCGCCCGGCAGGCGCTGAAGCGTCGGGCCCGGAACCGCTCCGTGCGAAGCGAGGTTCGCCGCACGGTCAAGGCCGTGCGCCAGGCCATCGAGGCCGGGGATGCCAGCGAGGCCCAGTCCCGGCTCCGCGTCGCCGAGGGGAAGCTGCGCAAGGCGGCCAGCAAGGGTGTGCTGAAGCGACCGACCGCCGATCGCAGCGTGGCCCGGCTCGCCCGCGCGGTCAGCCGCGTCGGAGCCTAGCCGGGACGCCTCGCGCGCCTGGCCGATCCAGCCGCGCTCGAACCGGACGCGCCGGGCTGAACCACGGTCCGCAATCTGGCCCTTCTGCTGATCTCGACCCTCGTGAGCCTTTCCGTGCTCGAGGTCGTGGTGCGGCTGGCCTGGGTGCCCATGCCCGCCTACGTGTCGTCCGACGCCTGGTGGCAGGAGAGCTGGCATCGCAAGCGACGCGGCATGAACCCCGCGAGTTCGTCCAGCTCGATCCAGAGCTCGGCCACATCCCGGCGCCGGGCCTGCGGGCCCTCGAGCTCGACGGCGCCCGCGTCAGCACCAACACCGCCCACCACCGGGGCGAGCGAGAGATCCCGCTCGAGCGCAGTGGCAAGGCTCGGGTCGTGGCCATCGGTGACTCCTTCACCTTCGGCCAGTGCGCCAACGACGACGAGACCTATCCCGCCGTCCTGGAGACCCTGCTGCCGCACACCGAGGTGCTGAACCTGGCTGCAATGGGCTATGGCCACGGCCAGGCGCTGCTGCGGCTGCGGCGTGACGGCTTCCCCTACCAGCCCGACCTCGTGGTCTTCGGCTTCCACCCGAGCAACCTGGGTCGCAGCCTGCTCCGCTTCCGCGGCTACGCGAAGCCGCGCTTCGTGACGAGCGATGCGGGCCTGGTCGTCGACAACGTCCCGGTGCCGTCCCCCGAGAGCTACGACCGGCTGTGGCCACCGAGGCTCTGGAACTTCGTTCGGATCTTCCGCGACTCGCGGATACCGAAGCAGGTGGTGCGTGAGCCGAGCCATGCCTTGAGCCGGGCGATCGTGTTCCAGATGGCCGCGGATACGAAGGCCCGCGGGATCCCTCTCTTCGTGGTGCACCTTCCGCACCCGCGCTCTCTCGGAAAGCGCGGGCCCTACGGGGCGTCCTTCATCGAGCAGCTCTGCCGGGAGGGCGCCGACCGCGACTTCGAATGCGTGAACCCGGTGCCGCGTCTTCGCGAGATCGCCTCGACGCCCGAGCTCGTCGACGAGCACTTCCAGTGCCACTACAGCCCGGAGGTCTACCGGGCCATCGCCGAGGTCATTGCCGACACCGTGGCGCGCAGCCGGCCGGCGCTGTGGCCGGAGCTGACGCCCGGGGACTCCGCTGCGGACCCGGGCACCCTGCCCTAACCGTCTGAGCGGCAGCGCAAGATCCGCTCCGTAGCGGCCGATTCGCGCTTCCTTGGGTGTCGTGGAGGAGCCTGCTTCCGTTTGGCGAAGGCTCGCTGGGCACGAGGCCACGCGAACGGTGTGGTTGCCGGAAGGTTGGTGAGGGAAAGAGCGCCTTGAGGCAGGGGGCTCCGGCCGGGGAGCGGGGTCGTTTCGGACTGGCGAGATCGTCAGATCCGGCTGCTCGGGCTAGGCCGGGCGCTCCGCTGGATCGAGTAGCCCCCCACCTGCGCGCCACCCCTCCTGCAACAGCCAGGTATGCGGCCACGCCACCGCATGCACCCGCCCCCCGGGCCGCTCCCGCGCCT
>NYZB01000045.1 GCA_002687015.1 Deltaproteobacteria bacterium | reverse complement strand
CAGGTGGACGTGGTTCGCCTGGAGGGAGTAGTGGACGAGCCGGAAGTCCCCCCGCTCACAGGCCCGTGAGAAGGACCTCTCGACCTCCCGGACCAGCCGCACCGCCCGGAGCGAGGGCACCCCGGGCCGCACCTTGAGGGTGACGTGGCAGGGATGTCGGGAGGCCAGGGCCGCCCGGGAGAGGTGCCGCACGCGGGGGTTGGGCCCGGGCTTCCGTCCGGCACCGGGCCGCTTTCCGCCCCAGCCGTAGTGTTTGAGCTCGAGCTGCTGGGGGAGGCGACGACTCATGATGGAGTAGAATACGGCGATCTTCTAATCCAGTCAAGCACTTTCTCTCTGCCAGCCGACATTTCCCCAACGAAGCCCCCACGTCCCGCACCGGACGCTCGGCAGCCCGGGCTCGCCCGCACGCCCCGAGACGAAACCCGCAGCAGCGCGCTCCACCCCCTTCACCAACCCTCCGGAACCCCGGCCGAACGATCGCAGGGCGCGAAACGGGCCCCCTCGTCTCTGCCGCGCAGGCTCAGCTCGGACTATGCATGAGGCCGGTAGCGAGGGTGCCAAGAGTGCCGCAATTCCTCGGCCCTCGGAGCGGAACCCGTCGACAGGATGCTCTGTGGTGCGTGGAGGTGGCGCCCAGGAATCGTGCGTGCTGGCTAGAAGAGCGGGTGGACTTGGCGGTCCTTCTGGCCGAAGCGCTCGGCCGCCCTTCCGGCGTTACCGAAGAGCTTCCACTCCCCTTCCTTGATGAGCACGTGTCTCTGCATGTCCCAGCTGTCGATCGACACCGGGGCCTTGGCACCCTTGGGCGTGCCGACCAGGAGACCGGTGCACTCCGTCACGGCCTGACCGTTGGCTTCGTCGTACGCGATCAGGCTCATGGAGTGGCTCGCGGTGATGTCGTCGAAGGTGGCGAAGATCTGCTTCCAGATCTCCTCGGCGAAGCTCTTGTCGCCATTCCGGAGGTTCGTGTACCGGTCCGAGTAGAGGGCCATCAAGCTCTCCACATCTTCGGATTCGATGGCCTGCTCCGCCTTGTGGAAGAACCCTACGACTCCCTTGAGCTCCTCTTCGCTGATCTTGAGGTCCGGCGAGGGCGGATGGAGGACCATCGAGTGCTGGCTCGAGAGGGGCGCCTCCTCGGCGGAGAGCGACCCACTCACGCCGAGCCCGACTGCAGCGACGACCAGGAACCCGACTCGGATCTTCCAACGCTTCGACATCTCGTGCCTTCCCTCTTCGACGGTACCCCGAGAACGAGGACGTCATGAGAATTTCGCGGACAAACCTATCGCGGGAACTCGGATGGCGCCCGGATCTCTCGCCATCCCTCGCCGTCCAGGGTCTTCAGGAACGCGACGAGATCCCGCTTCTCCTGATCCGTCAGCTCGAGGTCCTGCACCTCGGCCTTCGGAGCAGGGCCCGGCTCTCCCTCCCCGCTGTACATCTCGAGGGTCTGCTCCAGGGTCCGGGTCTTCCGGGTGAGCTCCACGTCGAGGAAGGGATTCCAGATCACGCCCTCGTCGTAGTAGTCGACCACCTGCTCCAGGGTGTCGAACCGACCGTCCTTCATGTAGGGGGCCGTCCGGCTGATCTCGCGCAGGGTCGGCGTCCTGACGGCGCCCATGTCCTCTTCTCGGCCCGTGACGGAGAACCTCCCGACGTCGACCATCGCCTGGTCCCAGCCGACGCCGGTGTTGTGGTACTTCTCGTCGCTCAGGTTCCATCCCGAGTGGCACTGGGAGCAGCGCCCCTTGCTCCGGAAGATCGCGAGACCGCGCAGCTCGGCTTCCGTCAGCGCATCCCGCTTCCCGGCTTCGTATCGATCGAAGCGCGAGTTCCCGGACACGACCGTGCGCTCGAAGGCCGCGATGGCCCGCGCGATGTCATCGATATGGACCGGCCGTCCAAAGACCTCGTCGAAGAACTCCCGGTAGCCGGCGATCGCGGCCACCTTCTTCGTGACGGCCTCGAGGCTCGGCATTCCCATCTCGATCGGGTTGACCAGGGGGCCCTTCGCCTGCTCTTCGAGGCTCGCGGCCCGTCCATCCCAGAACTGCTCCGAGGCCGAGCCCCGGTTGATGACGGTGGGGGCACTCCGCGTACCCACGCTGCCGTCGATTCCGACCGCCGCGGGCAGGTTGTCGGTAAAGGCCTTCGCCGGCAGGTGGCAGCTCGAACAGGCGATCGTGTCGTCGGCGGACAGCCGGCTGTCGAAGTAGAGCAGACGACCGAGGGCGATCTTCTCCGGAGTCGACGGATTGTCCCGCGGGGAGGCGAACCCGCCCGCAGGCAGACCCAGAGGCAGTGCAGACGGCTCTTCGACCTCCGCTGCTGTCGCAGTCGGCGCCAGCAGCCCTTGGCCCGCAAGTGCCATCGGTACCAGGACGAGGAGCCGCACGGGCGTTCGATCACATCCTTCCGGTTCGGTGGTCCAGCTCGCTGCATCCACCGGGCTCGAGGGCACACGCCCGAGCACGAGACCCGGCATCGGGGCACCGAGTGTAAAGCACCAGACTGCCCCATGGCGTATCGATCGAGCTTCCGCGCTGCAGAATGATGGGCTCGGGGCGAATCGCGCGGCGGATGGGATCCAATTTCGGGTTGAAATCACCTCACCGTAACGGTTCCGGCATCGGCATCGACCTCGACCAGGGCACCCTCGGGCAGCTCGGTCGTGGCGCCACTCGCTCCGAAGACAGCCGGGATGCCGAGCTCCCGGGCGACGACGGCGGCGTGGCACATGAGGCCTCCCACCTCCATGACGATGCCGCCGGCGCGCGAGAAGAGCGGAGTCCAGCCGGGATCGGCGAATCGCACCACGATCACCTCGCCCGCCTCGAAGGCCCTCGCGTTGGGCTCGTGGAGGACGCGAACGCGTCCTTCGACGCGCCCGGTCGAGATTCCGGTTCCGGTCAGGACGCCGTCCTCGTCGAGACCGACCTCGGCGGTGGAAACGGGAACCCCGTCGGAGCGCACGAAGTCCGGCGCGGGGCTGCGTTCGAACTCCGCGAGCTCATCGCGGCGGAGCTCCACGAGGCGGCGCGCGTCCCCGGGCGCGAGAGCCCCCTCCTGCAGCTCTCCGAGCTCGAGGTGGAAGACGTCCTCGGGGCTCTCCAGCCAGCCCCGCTCGGTCAGCCGCGCACCCATCTCGAGGGCGAGCTGGCGAATCCGCGGAAAGGCCGTCAGGAGATAGTGCTTGCCGGCCTCGCGATTCGGCAGGTGACGTTCGGCGAAGCGCGCCGCCCAGCGGAGCAGGGGGCGCTTCCAGAAGGGCGAGCGGGCGACGGCGTCGCGAATGGCTGCGCGCCGCTCCTCCGCGAGGCGGTCCAGCCGCCCGCGGACCCCCTCCTTGGGTGGCTCGGCGAGGCCGCGCCGCACGATGTCGAGGAGCATTGCCGGCTCCTCCAGCCAACGGGGTGTCGCGACGTCGAACTCCTTGGGACAGCGATGGCCGTTCCAATCGAGGAAGTGGGAGAGCCGGGCGAGCCAGGCACGGCCCTCGGCGCTCTCCTCGAGCGCGGAGAAGAGGTCGTGGGCGCCGGTCGTGCGGTCGAACGCCTCCGCGATGGGCCTGGCGGCCTCGGTCAGCGCTTCGAGCTCGAGCGACATGGCCGTCGTCGGGTTGTGGGCGATCCCGACGGCGAGGAGCCCCTGCGCTGCGGGATGGTGTCGGAAGAGTCGGCGAGCGAGGGAGTAGCCGGCGACCGCCAGGATCAGTGACCACATCATGCGGTCCGTCCCCAGGAACCCCGAGTCCGTGATCGCGTCCAGCTCGGCCAGGAGCTCCGCGTCCGTGCGTTCGCCCAGCGGCAGCTCGCGCTGCGCGATCATGCGGGCGCCGAACTCGCGGAACTGACCCATCCGCAGCTCGGGCTTGAAGGAGCCCGCGAGAGCGGGGAATGCGGCGAGGTGGCTGCGAAGGGTCTCGCTGACGAGGAGCCAGCGGGTACGCCGGTCGAAGCGCCGAGGCAGGAGAACCCCGGTGCGGATGAGCTCGCGGATCACAGGGGCCGCATTGGCGTCGATCTCGTCGGCCAGCTTCTGGCTGATCGGACCGATCACCGGGATCGCGAGCATCGCGTTCATGTTGCCGTAGATTCGGCCCTGGACGCGGTCGCCGACGTTCGCCGCGTCGCGAAGGCCGGTGCGCCGGGCCCGCTCGCTCGCGAGCCCGGTGAGCGAGGGGAGGAGGCGATCGCGCCAGAGGCTCCACGAGAAGACGGGGAGCGGGTCCGGCATCGTCTCGCGGATGTTGAGGTTGCTCCAGACCGAGACCGGACCGTCGTCGGCCGAGGCATCGGTTCGCTCGACCCGGGGCTCCGGCCGGAGCTCGGCCGAGGCGGTGATGGGCCTGGCTTGCAGCCACCAGGGCTCGGCGTCCTCTCCGAGGGCCCACTCGAGGTCGAGAGGATGGCCGAGCGCTGCTTCGAGGCGCAGGGCCTCCGCGGCGATGGACTCCACTTCGGACTCCTCGAGAGCGGGCTCTCCCTCGGCGACGCGTTCCACCTGGGCCTCGAAGCCGCCGAGGCCCGAGCGGTAGACCCGCCAGCGCTCGGGCTCGGTGTGACCCGAAACGAGCTGGTCGCCCAGACCGCGCACGGCCTCGATCACGACGGCGCCATCCCGGCCCGCCGGGTCTCGCGTGAAGACGACCCCGGCGGCCCGCGCCGGCACGAGCCGCTGCACCACGAGTCCGACGGGTAGAGTCGCCTCGCACTTCGTGTAGGCGCGAACGCGTTCTCCTGCGCCCGAGGCGATGCACTGCTCGGCCGCCGAGAGGAGGGCTTCCTCGCTGGTGACACCCAGGACGCTCTCGAAGAGGCCGGCGAAGCTCTGCTGCGCACCGTCCTCGCCGAGGGCCGAGGATCGCACGGCCAGTGGTTCCGGGAGCAGGTCACGCGCGCTCGAGAGGAGACGCGCCCGCTCGTCTTCACCCCAGTCACCCGGCGCCGCATCGGTCGCCTCGATCGCGAAGCCGGTGGGCACGCGCGCACCGGCGGCCACGAGGCGCGCCAGCCCCGCGGCCTTGCCCCCGAAGAGGGTCTCGAGAGCGGGGTCGAGAGAGGTGAGATCGCGTACTCGCAAGGGGGGGACCTCCGAGCGGCCCTTATCGGCTCGCTCGCCGCAGGGCTTCAGCCTCCCCACCGACGGGCAACGGGTGCGCAGGACCTGTGCAGGTGGGTTTCCCTCGGCGCCGGCCCGGCGGCCCTGCTCGACGAGGAAGGGGATCCGCAGCTCCTCGTGAACCCCGGCGCGTGCTCGCGCGTAGTAGTGGCCCGGAATGGAGGAACCCGACCCATGCCCATCAAGAAGCCCGGCCTTCAGCGCTCCCGCGACCAGCGCATCCTCTTCGGCGTGTGTGGCGGCCTCGCCGAATGGCTCGGCTGGAACGCCACCCTGGTGCGGCTGCTCTTCGTGGCCGTATCGATCGCCTCGGCCGCGTTCCCCGGCATCCTGGTCTACGTGATCCTCTGGATCCTGATGCCCCTGCGCGAGCGCGAACGCGGACGCGAGATCCTGGAGGACTGGGAGACGGAGCGGCTGCACCGGGCGAGGAGCGCGGTCTAGCGGTCCCAACCCGCGCGACCGTGCCGCCGGTGGGTTCGGGGCGACGCCCGACTGCCCGCGGGGTGCCTAGGCGCCCGTCGAGGGCTCGGCGGCTCTCCGCTCCTTCCAGAAGAAGGCGCGCAGGATCGCCCAGGACGAGCCGAGACCGAGGGCTATGGTCGGAATCGCGGCGCCGGCGGCAGCCGGGTCGTCGTGGCCCAGGGCCTGGGCAATACCGTTGCGCACGAAGATGCCCATCGCGCAGGCGCCACCGACCCCCCACCAGAAGCAGCGGCGGCCCACCTCGGCGTCGCCGAGCCCGAGGCGTTGCTGGCGCCGAACCTGGGCCGCGTAGTGGAAGGACTCCCAGGAGCCCCAGCCCATGGCCAGGATGCGGCCCGAGTAGCCGAGCCAGGCCCAGGGACCATGGAGGCCCAGCTGCTCGAAGCCCGGCGAGAGCCCGTGGCCCAGGTGCCCTCCGAACATCCCCAGGACGAGGGCCGCGAGGACGGCCCTTCCGCGGGCGTCCGGGCGGAAGATCCGCCAGGTCGAGAGGGCGAGGAATGCGATCCCCAGGTTCACGGCTCCGAGGCCGCTGCCCCAGAGCCAGGGGAAGAGATGGGGCGCCGTGTCCAGGGCGGCCCGGCTGGCCATGATGAGGCCGTAGCCGAAGCCCCCGACCAGCAGGAAGCCCGCCCCCATGGCGGCCTCGGGGAGGGCCCGGGTGCGGCAGGCCAGGGCGAGCAGCCGAAACGCCACGACCAGGCAGACGACCAGGAAGGTCCCCATCCCCAGGAGCGTGAGCGCCGCCATGCCCCCCCATCGGCAGGAGAAGCCGGACCTTGAAAATCCGCTGTGACCGGAAGCGTCACAGCGCTTGCCGATGCTGGGCCCGTTATTCTCGAAGCTGGGGGTGACGAGCGGTGGAAGAGAGCGCTGGGGACATGGGTGGAGTGCTGGACGCCACGTCCGGTAGCGGCGGGCTCGGAGATGCGATCCGCGAGCTGACCGGGCTTCCGCTCCTCGAGGTCGAGCTGGCCCTCGTGCTGGGGCTCCTGGTCGTCGCGATCGGCCTTCTGGCGTTGGTGCTGCGGCGGGCGCGGCGGGATCCGGTGGCGCAGCTCGGGCCCCGCATCGAGAGCCTGTCCAGCAGCCAGGAGCGCAGCGAGCGGGCCCTGCTCGCCGAGCTGTCGCGCAACCGGGGAGAGCTCGCCCTGGGCACACGCCACCTGCGCGAGGAGGTCGGCGGCAACTTGCGGGCGGTCGGCGAGAACCTGGAAAAGCGCCTGCTCGACGTGCGCGGCGCGATCGACGAACAGCTGCGCGAGATCCGCACCCACAACGACAAGAAGCTCGAGCAGATCCGGGTCACCGTGGACGAGAAGCTCCAGGGCACGCTCGAGAAGCGGCTGGGCGAATCCTTTCGCCAGGTGAGCGAGCGGCTCGAGGCGGTGCACAAGGGCCTGGGCGAGATGCAGAACCTGGCCAGTGGCGTCGGCGACCTCAAGAAGGTGCTCACGAACGTGAAGACCCGCGGCACCTGGGGCGAGGTGCATCTGGAATCCCTGCTCGACCAGCTCCTGGCGCCGGCGCAATGGGAGAAGCAGGTCCAGGTGAAACGCGGGAGCGCCGAACGCGTGGACTTCTGTGTGTGCATGCCGGGGCCCGAGGGTGAGGGCGGCGAGCCCGTGTGGCTCCCGATCGACGCCAAGTTCCCGCAGGAGAACTACCAACGGCTCGTCGAGGCACAGGAGAACGGCGACGTCGAGGCCGCCCATGCTGCGGCAAAGGCCCTGGAGGCCCAGGTCCGCGCCGAGGCGCGCGGGATCCGCGACAAGTACATCAACCCGCCGCGCACCACCGATTTCGCCCTGCTCTTCCTGCCCACCGAGGGTCTCTACGCCGAGGTGCTGCGGCGCCCCGGCCTGGTCGAGAGCCTGCAGAGCGATGGCCGCGTGATCATCGCGGGCCCGACGACCCTGAGTGCCCTCCTCAACAGCCTGCAGATGGGCTTCCGGACCCTGGCCATCCAGAAACGCAGTGCGGAGGTCTGGAAGCTGCTCGGCGCGGTGAAGGGCCAGTACGGAAAGTTCGGTGCCTTGCTCGACAAGGTCGAGAAGAAGCTCGGCGAGGCCTCGACGACGATCGGCGAAGCGTCGAAGAAGACCGAGCTGATCCAGAAGCGGCTCGACAAGGTCCAGGAGCTTCCCGACGGAGAGGTCGCCCTCCTGCTGCCGGATGGCGAGGAGGGCGGAGGCAAGAGCTGAGGCCGGCCCTCGGTTCAGGCGGGCTCGGACAGGGAGAGCGTCCTCCCATCCCAGTGCGCGACCCGGTCGTCTCCGCGAACCCGATCCCAGGAGAAGCTGACCAGCAGCTCGCCAGGGACCGTCGGCAGGGGCTCGGCCCGGAGCCCGGCACTGTGGGCCAGGTGCCCGCAGAGCTCGGGAGGGGAGAGGGCCGAGCGAAGCTGACTCGCGTCGGCGGACCCGTGGAGCTTGGCGAGCTTGCCGCCCTGCTCTTCGAGGAGCAGAAGGTGATGACGGTAGACGGGGCGCGGCAGACCCAACGCCTCCTGTACGCGAACCTGGGTGGGCGTGGTGGTTGCGAGATCGCGGCCACGAACGACGTGTGTGACCCCCGCACTCGCGTCGTCGACGCTCGCCGCCAGGTGGTAGGCCATTGCGCCGTCGCGGCGGCGCACGACCGGGTCGCCGAAGAGGGCGGCGGGATCGTGCCCGATCGGCAGGCCGCTCTCGTCCGGAACGTCGACGAAGCCTCTGGGAAGCCGCAGACGGATCGCTTCCTCGCAGACACGCCAGCCCCGCATGGGCAAGGGCCGCGCCCGGCACGTGCCGGGGTAGCGCCATCCGCCGTCGGGCGCGGGAAGCCCGTGCGCACGCACTTCCGCGCGGGAGCAGCTGCACGGGTAGAGGTGCCCCTCGGCGGCCAGCTGGTCGAGCGCTCGCTCGTGGGCGGCTCGCAAGTCGCTCTGCAGGACCACCGCATCGAAGTCCAGGCCGAGCCAGAGGAGGTCGTCCTGCATCTGCCCTGCGTACTCGGGCCGGCAACGTTCGGGGTCGAGATCTTCCATGCGAAGCAGGATCCGCCCGCCCCGGGAGCGGGCATCGAGCCAGCAGAGGAGCGCGGCCAGCAAGGTGCCCAGATGGGCCCGGCCGGTCGTCGAGGGCGCGAAGCGACCCGTCACGCCACTCGTCGGGGGCAGGCGACGATCCGTCACGAAGGGCCCGACGCATCCCCGGTCGGCAGGGCCAGCGAAGGATCGAACCACTCCAGGATGCGCGCGTTCTCCTCGCGGGGATAGGTGTGGGAGAGGTCCTCGATCTCCCGATAGACGAGCCTCGCGCCCGCCTTCTCGAGCTCGTCGCGGGCCATGCGCGCGAGCGCGACCGGGAACATCCAGTCCTGGGCACCATGAACGAGGTAGATGGGGCGATCCGCGGCCCTCGCCAGGTTCCCCGCAGCCATGTTCAGGGGATGGAGCACACCGGAGACGGGCGCGAGTGCGGTGTACGGCGCGTCTTCGGCCAGGCCGGCCAGCAGGGAGAAGGTGGCGCCGTCGGAGAGGCCGGTCAGCAGGACCCGCGTCGGGTCGACCGGGAAGCGCTCCCCGAGGAAGGCGACCATCGAGGCCAGGGCCTTGCCGGCGGCGGCAGGCGCCTGGAGCGACCAGGTCGTGGAGCGCGAGGTCGGGGCCAGCAGCATGAAGCGACGGCTGCGCGCCTCGCGCAGCCAGGTCCACAGGAAGTCGGCACCGTGGCCGTAGCCTCCGTGGAGGGCAACGACCAGCGGAAGGGGCGTCTTGCCGTCCGTGGTCTCGGGCAGGTAGAAGACGAAGCCCCCCCGAACCTCGCGGTTGCGTCCCTCGCCACCGTTGTAGAGCCCCGGACTCACTCCCGGCGGCGGCTCTGGATCGAGCTCGTGCAGGCGCGGGTGCCACGGCTCCTCGGCGTAGAGGGTGCCAAGTGGGGGCAGGGCGAAGCGCAACGGGTAGAGCCGCTCCTGGGCGCGGCATGCGTCGCGCATCGCCTCGAGGATGCGTGGCACCCCGGCCGGGCCGGCGGCACCGTCGTCCGTGCAGAAGCCCTCGAGCGCGGACAACGCCGAGCCCGCACCCGCCGCCAGGGCATCGCGCAGCCCCTCGCCGCCCTCGGGCGGCGGGAGCTCGAGCAGCGGGGCGTGCGCCTCGGCGAGCCGGTCGCGCAGCGGCACGAGCTGCTCGCGAAGAGTGGGGAGACTCTTCGGATGGAGATGGCGAGCCACCACCTCGAGGGCTCGCAGGCCGTTCAAGGTGGCCGCGCCCACCTCGGCCACGCGCTCGCGGAAGGCCGTCAGCTCGGGACTCGGATCCGACACGAGGCGCGTAGGTTACTCTACCCGGCGATGGCCACACCCGACGGCTCCGGAGACGTCCTGCTCCGCACCCTGTCCCAGGACGGCGGCATCACGGTGCGGGCCCTCGAAGCCACCCGGGTGGTCGCCGAAGCCGCGCAGCGCCATGCGACGGGGCCCCTGGTCACCGTGGCGCTCGGCCGCGTCCTGATGGGTGCGATCCTGCTCGGGGCCGGAGGCAAGCACGACGAGACGGTTCAGCTGCGCTTCCGGGGCAACGGACCGCTCCGGACGCTCCTGGCCATCGCCGACGCGGGTGCCCACGTGAAGGGCTACGCCACCCGGCTCCGTGCCGAGCTCGATCCCTCCTCGGGCGTGGCCCAGGCGATCGGACTCGGCGACCTCGCCGTGGTGCGCCACCGACCCGGTTGGAACCAGCCCTACACGGGCATCGTGCCGATCGTGCACGGTGAGATCGCCCAGGACCTGGCGCTCTACCTCACCGAGAGCGAGCAGATGCCCTCGGCCGTGGCCCTCGGTGTCCAGCTCGACGGCACCGGCGAGGTCACGGCCGCGGCCGGCTACCTGGCCCAGGCCCTCCCGGGCGCCGCCGAAGAGATGCGCGAACGGCTGGAGGCGAACGTCGAATCCCTGCCCTCCCCATCGCACCTGGTGCGAGGCGGGGAGGGAGCGCGCGCGATCGCCGAGCGCCTGCTCCACGGGATGGGCCTCCGGGAGCTCGAGGCCCGCGAGGCGCGCTTCCTGTGCGGCTGTACCCGGGAGCGGGTGATCCGTGCGGTGGCGCTACTGGGCAAGGAAGAGGTCGAAGAGCTACGAGTCGCCGGCGTGCCCATCGAGGTGCGCTGCGAGTTCTGCGCCGAACGCTACGAGATCGACCCGGACCACGTGCGCGCGCTCTTTCCGGATGCCTGAGCCCTTGGACGTAGGTCTCTTCGTCCCCTGCTACGTCGACCAGCTCGCGCCCGAGGTCGGGCTCGCCACGGCGTGCGTGCTCGAGCGGGCCGGCTGTAGGGTGCACTACGACGCGGGCCAGACCTGCTGCGGTCAGCCCTTCCTGAACATGGGTGCCACGGCGGCGGGCACCCGCCTGGCGCAAAGGCACCTGGACATCTTCCAGAAGTACGAGACCATCGTCTGCCCTTCGGGGAGCTGCACGGCGACGGTGCGGCGCCGCTACCCGGAGTTCGGCGTCGGCGCCGACGAGGCCGGGCACGCGCAGCGCGCGCGCACCTTCGAGCTGGGAGAGTTCCTCGTGCGTCGCCTCGAGCGCACGGGCCTGGGGGCCCGTTTCCCCCATCGCGTGGCCGTGCTCTCGAGCTGCCACGGGTTGCGCGATCTCGGGTTGGGGAGCGCCAGCGAGAATCTGGGCACCCGCGAGCGCAGCCCCACGGAGGTGCTGCTCGGCGAAGTCGAAGGCCTGAGCCTGGTGCCCTCGCTGCGCGACGAATGCTGCGGCTTTGGCGGGAGCTTCGCCGTCCGGCTGCCCGAGGTCTCGGCGCGCATGGGTCGCGCGCGTCTGCGCGAATGGGCGGACGCGGGCGCGGAGTACGTCACCGGGACGGATGTGAGCTGTCTCCTGCACCTCGAAGGGATACGCCAGCGCGAGGGATCGGGCCCCGAGGCGATCCACCTGGCCGAGATCCTGGCTCGCACGGAGGACAGGTGAGCCATCCCGTCGAGTCCGGAGCGCGGCGAGAGCTGGGCAGCCCCGAGGCGATCCTTCGCCACGATGCCTCGGTCTTCGACCTGCGCCTTCGGCGGGATGCCGCGGCGGGCGAGGTGCCGGACTGGGAGGCCTTGTGCGACCGGGCAGCCGCCGTCAAGGCCCACGGCCTCGACCACCTGGACCGCTACCTCGAGGAGTTCGAGAGGCGCGCCACCGAAGCGGGCGCGGTGGTCCACTGGGCCTCGGACGCAGCCGCGTTCTGCGCCACGGTCGGCGACCTTCTGGAAGAGCACGCGGTGGAGCGCGTGGCCAAGAGCAAGTCGATGCTCACCGAGGAGTGCGGACTCAACCCCCATCTCGAGGAGCGCGGCATCGTGGTGGTCGACACCGACCTGGGAGAGCGGATCGTACAGCTCGAAGCCGAGCCGCCCTCGCACATCATCGTGCCGGCGATCCATCGCTCGCGGCAGGAGATCGGCGAGCTCTTCCATCGGCGGATGGGAACGCCGCGAGGCGAGACCGACCCCGAGCGGCTGACGCGAGCGGCACGCCGGGACCTGCGCACCCGGTTCCTCTCGGCCCAGGCGGGGATCACGGGCGTCAACTTCGCCGTCGCCGAGACCGGCTCGCTGGTCGTGGTCACCAACGAGGGGAACGCCGACCTGGGCATGAGCCTCCCACCCCTGCACATCGCCTGCCTGGGCATCGAGAAGCTGATCCCGCGGCTCGACGACCTTCCCACCTTCCTGCGGCTCCTGGCCCGTAGCGCCACGGGACAGCCGATCTCGGCCTACACCAGCGTCGTCACGGGGCCCCGCCCCGGCGGGGAGCTGCACATCGTCCTCGTGGACAACGGTCGCTCGGCCCTGCTCGGAGACGCCGCGCATCGCAGTGCGCTCCGTTGCATTCGCTGCGGTGCCTGTCTCAACACCTGCCCGGTGTACCGACGCGCCGGCGGCCACGCGTACCCCGGTCCGATCCCGGGGCCGATCGGCTCCGTGCTGGGGCCGGCGATGCACGAGAAGGGCGCATCGCTCCCGCACGCCTCCACCCTGTGCGGGAGCTGCACGGCGGTCTGCCCGGTGCGCATCGATCTCCACGACCAGCTGCTCGCCTGGCGACGAGAAGGCAGCCCACCGCGGGGATTCGAAGCCCTGCTCGCCCGCCTGGCTGGCTTCGTCATGGCGCGACCGCGGCTCTACCGCATGGCCGGCGCGCTCGCGCGAGTCGTGTGGCCCGCCCTGCGCGTACGCTTCCCGGGCAACCCGGCTCACGGCTGGCTCGCGGCGCGGGAGCTTCCGCGCCACCCCGGTGCGAGCTTCTCCGCACGTTGGGCGCGGGAGCGGGGAGCCGGGGAATGAGCGACCGCGAGGCCATCCTCCAGCGGGTCCGGGGAGCCGTCCGCCATGAGGTCGACCACCCGGGGGCGCACCCGGCTCCGTCGCTCGCCGGCGGTTTCGAACGCTTCGCCACGCGGCTGCGCGGCGTGGGTGGGGAGGCGCACGGGCCGGTCCCCTCCTGGCAGGTGGGCGAGGTCGTCACGGGGGTCGTGAACCTCCGCGCCGAGGGTGGCCGCGTGTTCGCAGCCGAGAGCGCCAGCGAGGTGTTGGGCCCCGGGGTGTGGGTGGTGCCACCGGCGGATCTCGCGCCCATCGGCTTCGAGGACGTGGCCGTGGCCATCCTGCGCGGCACGATCGGTGTGGCCGAGAACGGCGCCGTCGCGCTGGAAGGCCGACACGCACCGCAGCGCAGCCTGCCCTTCCTGTGTCGTCACCTGATCCTGCTGCTGCCGTCGACGGGGATCCATCCGGATCTCCACAGCGCCCAGGCGGCGCTTCCGGCCGACGCCCTCGACCACCACCACCTCACCTGGATCAGCGGCCCCTCCAAGACCGCGGACATCGAGCAGACCCTCGTCTACGGAGCCCACGGGCCGCTCACCCTCGACCTCATCGCCTACACCCCGGCCTGAGAGGGGGTCGGCCCGCCTCAGCAGGGCGGAAAGGCGAGAGCGATCTCGAAGCCACCGTCCGGCGGGTTGTCGGCCCGGAGAACGGCATCCATCTGCTCGGCCAGGCCCTTGACGAGGGAGAGTCCGATGCCCGTGCCCTGGGCGCGCCGGGTCAGCTCGTGCTCGCCGCGGTAGAAGGGCTCGAAGATCTGGCCGATGTGCTCGCTGGGGACACCGGGGCCGTGGTCGCGAACGGCCAGCACCACGCGCTGACCATCGCGGCGGCAGGTGATCCGGATGGTCTTCTCGCGGGCCTCCCGCGCATACTTGAGAGCATTGTCCACCAGGTTGAAGAGCACCTGGAGCACGGCGTCGCGGTCGAAACGCACGGGCGGGAGATCCGGCTCCACCTCGGCGGTCAGGTCGAAGCCCTGGGCGGCCGCATGGGGCTCGAGAACCGAGATGGCCTCGCGCACCAGTCCGCCGAGGTCGCCCACCCCCCAGCTCATCTCCCGCGTTCCCTTCTCGAGCTTCGAGAACTCGAGCACGTTGTCGATCAGCCGGGAGAGACGTTCGGACTCGGCGGTGATCGTGCCGTAGTACTCCTGGCGCTTCTCGTCACCGCTCACGATGCCATCGCGAAGCATCTCGGCGTACATGCGAATCGCAGTGAGTGGTGTCTTCAGCTCGTGGGAGACGGCGGCAACGAAGTTGCTACGCCGTTCGGAGAAACCCACGACGACTCCCACCATCCGGTAGAGAGCCAGGAGACCCAGCGAGCCGACCAGCACGAGGGCCAGCGACAGCGCGTAGATGGTGCGCGCGCCACTCGCCTCCGACAGGGGGAGCATCTCGAGGTCGACAGCCAGGGCGTCGAAGGGCTCGGCGAAGCGATGGCGGTAGTGGTAGCGGCCGGGCTGCTGGGCAACGCCGGGAGTCTCGGCGAAGCGGACGCGGGCCAGTGCCCCCGGGAAGGTCTTGGCGGGAAGCGCCGCCTCGAGCAGGATCTTCTCCAGCGCCTCGACCTCCAGGATCAACCCCTGGCGGAGGGCCTGCTGCCCGTGCCACACCGTCCGGTGCAGCACGAGGTGGCCCTCGCCCAGGGCGAAGCCCAGCATCGGATCCACCGTGACCTGGGGCGCCCGCCTTCGAGCCTTCTCGGCCGGAGTCGCTGCGCTCGCCTCGCGCTCCTGGCGGAGCCGGCCCTCTGGAGCGCCCTCACCCGAGATCGCGGCCTCGATCCTCTCGAAGAGGCGGGGGTCCACGGCTCCAGGAGGTCGCGGCGCGGCGCTCATCCGCCGGGACCCCGCGGTCGGCGCTGGAACTGCAGCCACCTCGGAAGCCGCCTTCGGCGAGCCCTCCCGCGCGGGCGGCGGCTCCGGCGCGGACGCCGCGCCCAGGATCGCGCCCCCGAAATCAGAGGACGAGGCGGGGCCGTCCTTCTCTGCAAAGGCCTGGGGCTCCAGCTTCACGATCTTCTGGCTGCGCTTGCTCCGGAGCTCCGCGCCGCGGTTCAGGGACACGAGTGCGTCGTAGGCGTCGTCGAGGGCTCCCTTCTCCTCCTCGTGAAACTCCGCATCCTGCCGCGCAGCGAAGCCCACGGCCACGGTGGTACCCGGCTTCTGAACGGTCTCTAGCGGCTCGGGCGCGCTCGGCCACGCGCGCTCGGCCAGCTCGAGCCCCCGTTCCGCCGCGGCCTCAGCGGCCGGGTTGGGGGGCGGCCAGCCGCTCGGCGCCTCCGAGGGACGCGGGCGCAGGGGAGTGTGGACGCGGCCGGCGAGGTCGACCTCGAAGTGGCCGACCAGGAAGGGCTCGGGCGAGGGATCGGCCAGGGGGGACCGGAACAGGACGCCGGTCGGGCTCCCGGGCGGCGACCAGGCGTGGCGATAGTGCCCATAGGGCCGCTCCTCCTCGGCCCGGAGGAAGTGGGAGAGCGAGCGCTCCATCTCGTCGAAGATGCGCTCGGCGACCGTGCGATGGCGGACGGCACGCTCGACCCAGACGCTGTCCAGGGCTCGGCGAACCAGCAGCACCCCCGGGATCAGCAGCCCGAGGAAGAGCAGTACGAAGACGACCCTCAGGCGCCTCATGTCAGCCGGCCAGCCGGTAGCCCTCGCCGCGCACCGTCTCGATCGCGTCGCGGGCGGCGCCGAGCTTCTTGCGCAGCTTGGCGATGTGCATGTCGACCGTGCGGGTCTCGAGGCGCTCGGGGCGCTCGAAGCCCCAGACCTCTTGCAGGAGGACCCGCCGGCTGACGATGCGGCCGCGCTCGCGCACCAGGAGGGTCAGTAGCTCGAGCTCGCGGCGAGACAGCTCGACCTCGCCCTCTTCGGTGACGGCGATCCGGCGCTCGGGCTCGATCTCGACCGGACCGATCGAGAAGGGCGGACCGGGCCCCGCCTCGCCGCCCTGCCCCGAGCGACGCAGCAAGGCTTCGACGCGGGCCAGCAGCTCCGCGATCGAGAAGGGCTTCGTGACGTAGTCGTCGCTACCGCAGCGAAAGCCCCGCACGACGTCCTCTTCCGCGCCGCGCGCCGTCAGCATCAGGATGGGCAGGCGCGGTGCCTCGGCGCGCAGCTCCTCGCACACGTCGAAACCGCTCTTGCCGGGCAGCATGACGTCGAGGAGCACCAGATCGTACTGACCGGTCAAGCCCTCCCGCAGACCGTCCTCGCCCGTGTCGCTGCCCGTGGGTTGGTAGCCGTGGTAGGCGAGCACGTCGCAGAGACCCCGCTGGATGGCGGGCTCGTCTTCGACCACGAGGACGCGGGGGCTGTCGTCGGGCTGGCTCATGGCACCGGGGAGTGTAGGGAGCGCGCGGGGCGCTCGCGTAAATCGAAGGTAAACGCGGAAGCGGCGGGTTTACGTGGCTTTTTCAGCCAACCGGCAGGCCCTCGGTTACTTCTAGGAGGACCCCATCGACCGCCCGAACGACCCCCTTGAAAGGAGACCCCGATGGCCTCGAGACTCTTCGACCGACTCGGCGCCCTGCTGCGCGCCGACGCCCACGGTGTGGTGGACGCCCTGGAGGAACGCAGCTTGATGCTCAAGCAGCACCTGCGCGAGGCAGAGCTGGAGCTGCTCCAGAAGCGAGCACGGGTCGGCGCGCTGGTGGAAGAGGAGGCTCGGCTGCGCGACGACCACGAGCGGCGCGCCAAGGCCGTCGCCGCCCTGGACGAGGACGTGGCCATGGCCCTGAGCGGCGGCAAGGAGGACCTGGCTCGCTTTGCCGTGCGGCGACTGCTGCCTGAACAGCGCGAGCTGCAAGCCCTGGCCGCCCTGATCGAGGACGTGGCCAGCTCGCGCGAGAAGCTCGCCGACCGGCTGGCGGAGCAGGAGGAGGCCTTCGAGAGCCTGAAGCAGCGGGCACGCACCCACCTGGCCCATGCAGCCCGCAGCGCCGAGAGCGAGCTCGGCGACCTCGAGACGGGCGTGGCCGACGAGGAGATCGAGCTCGAGCTCCTGCGCCGACGCGGGGCCATGGCCGGAGGGACGGCGTGATGGCGTGGCATGGCTTTGGACGCACGATCCTGTTCGGCGCGCTGGCGGCGGGCGGCTGGCCCATCGCGGCCCTGCTGCTCCATCCGATCTGGAGCCCGGGTGACGCCCTGGCCCTCTACCTGGTGGCCGTGGCGGCCGTGTACGTCGCAGGTCTCGGGCAGAGCCCGCGGCGCGCTCTCGGCGGCGGGCTCCTGACCGTGGCCCTGGGTGCGGGCGTGCTGCTGCTCTCGCCCGGGCTGGCGACCAGCGTCGCGGGGGCGGCCCTGCTCGTGGGCATCGGGCGCGTCCGTCTCTTCGGCGCCGGCCGCCCGGCGCGCACCCTGGCGCTCGAGGCGGGGACCCTTGGCGCCGGCCTCTTCCTCGCCCAGGCGGTCGCCGCACCGGCGCCCCTGCACGTGGCGCTGGCGATCTGGTCCTTCTTCCTGGCCCAGAGCCTCTACTTCCTGGCCGCCGACGTGCAGCCGCGAAGAGACCCTGCGGGCGAGCTCGACCCCTTCGACCTGGCCGCCACCCGGGCCGAAGCCCTCATGACCCCCGCGGACGAGGGGGTCTGACCCCTTCGTCCGCGGGGCGGATCAGTAGACGCCGCCGAGCTTGCGGTGGTCCCAGGAGACGACCCGGTCCGGGCGGATGCGGACTCCGGTCCGCTTGGGCGCCGTGCCGCGCACGGCCTGACGGATGGCCTCGGGGTCGGCGTCGCTCGAGAGGCTCTTCGAGTTCACCTTGACGAGGATCTCGACGACCTCGTCCGTGTCGGACACCAGCTCCGCGGTCCCGTAGATCACGACACCCCGCAGCTCGTTGTAGACGGTGCCGTCCTCGATCAGCAGGCTGACCCGCGGATCGCGCTGGAGATTCTTGATCTTCTGGCTCTTCGTGAAGGTGCTCATCACGATCGCGCCGTCGTCCTCCACGCCGAACCACATGGGCATCGGGTGGGGCACGCCGTCCTTGCCGATCGAGTTGATGATGATGGTCTGGGCGGAGCCGATGAAGGCCTCCTGCTCCTCGTCGGCCATCCGGATCTTGTCGCGTCGGGACACGGGGGCTCCTCACTCGTTCAGGTGGACCAGGACATGGCGGGTGGACGGCCCGTGACGATGCTCCCAGAGATACAGCCCCTGCCAGGTGCCGAGGCCCAACCGGCTCTCGACCACGGGGATCGAGAGCGAGGTGGCCGTGAGCGCCGCCCGGATGTGGGCCGGCATGTCGTCCGGCCCCTCGAGGGTGTGGGTGTAGAGCGGATCGGCCTCGGGCACCAGCCTGGCCAGCCAGCGCTCGAGGTCGCGGCGGGCGGAGGGGTCCGCGTTCTCCTGGATCAGGAGGCTCGCGGAGGTGTGGCGGACGAAGAGGGTGCACAGGCCCTCTGCGAGGCCCGAGCTGGCCACCTTGGCCTGGGCCTCCTCCGTGAACTCGTGCAGGCCAGGCCCGGGCACCTCGAGGCGGAGCTCCGCGATCACGACCCGCGCCTGGCAGCCCGCACGCGACGCTCGAAACGGCTGTTGGCCTCTCGCAGGGCCTTCTCCGGGTCGAGGCCCGCCGCGCGCGCGAGGCGCACGACCTGGAAGAGCCGATCACCGAGCGCCTCTTCGTCGGCCGGCTCTTCACCCGTGGGGAGGGACCCGGCTTCGTAGCCCGCCCGCTCTGCTCGTCGCTGGAGCTTGGCGGCGCGGGCCAGGGCGGGGAGGGCCGGCGGGACCTCGCCCAGGGGATCCGGAGCCGCGCCCTTCGCCTTCCGCTCCCGGACCTTGATCGCCTCCCAGTTGGCGACCACCTCGGCCGCATCCCGGACCTCCGCCTCGCCGAACACGTGGGGGTGTCGGCGCACCAGCTTCTCGCTGATCGCGTTCACCACGTCGTCGAAGGCGAAGCTCCCGGCCTCCTCGGCCATGCGCGCGTGGAACACCACCTGCAGCAGCAGATCGCCGAGCTCGTCGCAGAGTTCGACCATGTCCCCCCGGCGGATCGCCTCGTCGACCTCGTAGGCCTCTTCGATCGTGTGGGGCGCGATCGTCTCGAAGCTCTGCTCCAGGTCCCAGGGGCAACCACCGTCGGGATCGCGAAGCCGCGCCATGATGGCGAGCAGGCGCTGGATCGGCATCAGAGCACCCGGCGCAGATAGCGGCCGGTGTAGCTCTCCTTGCACTTCGAGACTTCCTCGGGGGTGCCGGCCACGACGACGTCGCCTCCGCCATCGCCGCCCTCGGGCCCGAGATCGACGACCCAGTCCGCGCTCCGGATCACGTCGAGGTTGTGCTCGATCACGACCACAGTGTTGCCCGCGTCGACCAGCCGGTCGAGCACCACCAGGAGCTTCTTCAGGTCGTCGAAGTGGAGACCCGTGGTCGGCTCGTCCAGGATGTAGAGGGTGCGGCCCGTGGCCCGCTTCGAAAGCTCCCGGGCCAGCTTGATCCGCTGGGCCTCGCCCCCCGAGAGGGTCGGCGAGGGCTGCCCCAGCTTCACGTAGCCGAGCCCCACCTCCGCCAGGGTCGAGATCCCGGCCAGCACCCTCGGCTGGTTGGCGAACACCTCGAGGGCCTCGTCGATCGAGAGATCCAGGACCTCGGCGATGTTCAGGCCCTTGAAGCGCACCCGCAGGGTGGCCTCGTTGAAGCGCTTGCCCTGGCACACCTCGCAGGGCACGAACACGTCGGCCAGGAAGTGCATCTCGATCCGGCGCACGCCGTCGCCCTCGCAGGCCTCACAGCGGCCGCCCTTCACGTTGAAGGAGAAGCGGCCGGGCTTGTACCCGTAGGTTCGCGCCTCCTGGGTCTGGGCAAAGACCTTGCGGATCTCGTCGAAGACCTTCGTGTAGGTCGCCGGGTTGGAGCGGGGAGTGCGCCCGATCGGGCGTTGGTCGATGTCGATCACCTTGTCCAGGTGCTCGACCCCGACCAGCCGCTTGTGCTTGCCCACCGCGTCATTGCTGTCGTGGAAGATGCGTTTCATGGCGGGGTAGAGGACCGAGTTGACGAGGGTGCTCTTGCCCGCGCCCGAGACGCCCGTGACGGCGACCATCGTCTCCAGCGGGAGATCGACGGTTGCCCTCTTCAGGTTGTTGGCCTCGGCCGCTTCGATCCGGAGCTTCTTGCCCGAGCCCTTGCGGCGCCGGCAGGGAGTCTCGATCGACTCCCTGCCCGAGAGGTAGCGCCCCGTGATCGATTTCGTGGAGCGCTTCAACTGGCTCGGAGTGCCAGCGAAGACCACCTCTCCACCGTGGACGCCGGCGCCGGGCCCGAAGTCGACGACGAAGTCGGCGGCCTCGATCGTTTCCTGGTCGTGTTCGACCACCACCACGGTGTTGCCGAGGTCGCGAAGACGGCCGAGGGTGGCGAGCAGCCGGCCGTTGTCCCGCTGGTGCAGGCCGATCGATGGCTCGTCCAGGATGTAGAGAACGCCCGTCAGCTCGCTGCCGATCTGGCTGGCCAGCCGGATCCGCTGGCTCTCGCCACCCGAGAGGGAGGGCCCCGGACGGTCGAGGGTCAGGTAGCTGAGACCCACGTCCATGAGGAAGCCCAGGCGGCCGTTGATCTCCTTCAGCACCTCGTCCGCGATCTTGCGCTCGCTCCTCGAGAGCTCGAGCGAGGTGACGAACTCCTGCGCCTCGCGAATCGTGCGCCCGGAGACCTCGGGAAGACTCACACCCCCCAGGAGCACGGCGCGGCTCTCCGGACGCAAACGCTGCGCATCGCAGGTCGAGCACTCTGCCTCCGAGAGATACCGCATGTAGTACTTCCGCATGCCCTCGGACTTGGTCTGGCGGAAGCGGCGGTAGAGCTCGTTGAGCGCACCTTCGAAGCGGCGCTGGAACTCGATCTTGCCCGTCGAGAACTTCATCGACATGGCGACGCGCTTCTCACCGGTGCCGTAGAGCAGCAGGTTCTGGTGCCTCTTGGAGAGCTTGTTCCACGGCTTGTCGAAGTCGATCTTGTAGGTCTTCGCCAGGTTGGCCAGGATCGAGCCGGTCCAGCTATCCGATCGCTCGATCACCTTCGCCCAGGGCTCGATCGCTCCCTCCCGCACCGTCTTCTCGGGATGGGGGATCACCAGGTCCGGGTCCATCTCCGGCTTCGTCCCAAGGCCGTTGCAATCGGGGCACATACCGAGCGGCGAGTTGAAGGAGAAGCTCTGGGGCGAGAGCTCGGGAAAGCCGAGCTCGCAGTCGTGACAGTAGAGAGCCTCCGAGTAGAGCCTCTCCTCGCCGCCGACGATCTGGCAGAGAAGGGCGCCGTTGCCCTTCTTCAGGGCGGTCTCGACCGAGTCCGTCAGCCGCGAGACGAACTTCCCGGGCGCAGCCTCCGGTACGGCCAGCCGGTCCACCACGACGTCGATCGTGTGCTTGCGCTTCTTGTCCAGCTTCGGAAGCTCGTCGTCCCGCACCACCTCACCGTCGATGCGGAAGCGCCCGAAGCCCTCCTTGATCGTCTCCTGGAGCAGGTCGCGGTACTCGCCCTTCCGATTGTCGACGATCCGCGCCATGACCAGGAAGCGGGTGCCCTTCGGGAGGGAGCGCAGCCGGTCCACGATCTCGGCGGCCGAGAGCTGCTCCACGGGCTCACCGCACTGGTGGCAATGCTGTCGCCCGATCCGGGCGTAGAGCACACGCAGGTAGTCGTAGATCTCGGTGATCGTCCCGACGGTGGAGCGGGGGTTGTTGCTGGCCGCCTTCTGCTCGATCGAGATGGTGGGCGAGAGGCCGCGGATGTGGTCGTACCTGGGCTTCTCCATCTGCCCGAGGAACTGACGGGCATAGGCCGAGAGCGACTCGACGTAGCGCCGCTGACCCTCGGCGTAGATCGTGTCGAAGGCCAGGCTCGACTTGCCGGAGCCCGACGGGCCCGTGAACACGACGAACTGGTGCTTCGGCAGCCGGGCGTCGACGCGCTTCAGGTTGTGCTCCGCGGCGCCGCGGATTTCGATGAACTCTTGGGATCTCGGCATGGGGGGCAGCGCTTGCCTCGGCAGCTGGCCGGCTGAGTGTCGGACCTCGCGGGAGCCTCTGCCAGTGCTCTGCTACCTACTGCTGCCATGCCCGATCTCGCGACCATGGCGATCCTGGCCCTGGCGGGGGCCCTTCAGGGTTTCCTCGGCTTCGGGTTCGGGATCGTGGCCATGACCGGCCTGACCCTCTCCCACGATCTCCTCCACGCGGCCGGAGTGGTGAACATCGTCGGCCTGACGGCCACCTTCGGCCAGCTCCTGGGCCTGCACGAGCACGTCCGCTGGAAGCTGGCCGCGCGCATCGTCCCCACCCTCCTGGTCGGAGTGGTGCTCGGAGTGACCGCCCTGCGCACCTTCGACCGCCAGCTCATGGTCCAGATCCTGGGCCTCAGCACCGTGGTGCTCGCTGCCTGGAACCTGTGGCGGCCGCGCCTCTCTTCCGCCGAGCGCCCGGCCGTCGACCGCCTGGTCGGCCTCGTGAGCGGCCTCCTGGGTGGCGCCTTCAACATCGGCGGTCCCCCGATGATCGCCCATCTCTACCGCCGTCCCGACACGCCCGACACCCTGCGGGCGACCCTCCAGGTGCTGTTCCTGTGCATCGGCAGCAGCCGCGCCGTCACGGCCACCGCCCAGGGGCTCTTCGATCGGTCGATGGTCGGCGACGCCCTCGTCTCCATCCCGTTGATGGCCGTCGGGCTCTACGCGGGCTTCCTGGTGAGTCGGAGGGTCGCGGCCGAGCGCTTCCGGATCATCTCCTGGGCGATGCTGGGGCTGCTGGGAAGCGTGCTCTTCCTGCGCGCGTGAGGCGCTTCGCTACCCTGGGTCCGTCTACCGGGGAGGGAAGATGATGGGGATCCGGATGATCCAGCAGAAGGCGGCCGCTCTCGTGGCCCTGGCCGTGCTCCTTGCGTTCGGGCTCGCGACTCCCGTGGCCGCCGCGACCACGCAGATCCTGGAGAAGGTCCCCTACCACCCGATGTCGGGCGCCTCCAACAAGATCAAGAAGGAGTGCTCCCTGGACACGAAGGTCCCGGAGATCTTCGCGGCGGCCGTCCCCGACGTGAAGCTCGTCGGGAAGCTCAGGGGTGCCCAGCGGCTCGAATTGACCATCCGCGACGTACACGCTCCCGGTGGGGGCATGTTCTCAGGCCCCAAGTGGGTGCGCATCGACGGCACGCTGAAGCGGGGGGGCAAGGTGATCGGCTCCTTCCGGGCGAACCGCAACACCGTCACCGGCAAGGGCACCTGCGGCATGCTCAATCGCTGCGTCAGTGCGATTGCCGACGACGTCGCGGCGTGGATCGCCAAGCCGACCAAGGACGCCCGACTCGGCAACGCCAAGTAGGCGCCTCCTTCACGGAGCCCGACGCTCAGACCGCCCGCAGGGTGTGCTCGGTGATCTCCGCGGGCGAGAGGATGCGCATCGGCGGCCCCCAGAAGCCCGTGCCCCGGCTCACGTAGAGCCGGGAATCGCCGGCCTCGTGGCACCCCTCGATCCAGGGCACCGCGAGCCGCACGAGCCAGCGAAAGGGCCAGATCTGTCCGCCATGGGTGTGGCCGGAGAGCTGGAGATGGATCCCCCTGCGATGAGCGCGCTTGAAGGTCGAGGGATCGTGGGCGAGCAGGACGAGGGGCTCGCTCGGGTCCCAGCCCTCGAGGGCACGGGGCAGATCTTCCGATGAGCCGGCGGCCCAGTCGCCGCGGTGATCGTCGACGCCAGCCAGCCAGAAGCTCCCTGCCGCCAGTTCGATCCGATCGCGCCGGTTGCGCAGCACCCGGATGCCCAGCGTTTCGAGATGGGCCACCCACGCCTCGTCGCCCGAGTACGCATCGTGGTTGCCCGTGACGAAGTAGACGCCGTGCTTCGCCCGCAGCTCACCGAGGGGTGTGACGTCACCCTGCAGCTGATCGACCCGTCCGTCGACGAGATCTCCGGTGATCGCGACGAGATCGGCGTCCAGGGCGTTCACCCGCGCGACCAGGTCTTCCAGGAAGCGGCGACCCAGGATCGGACCGATGTGCACGTCGCTGATCTGCACGATGCGCAGGCCCGCGAGCGAGCCCGGCCAGCGCGGCAGGGTGTGCTCGACCCGCTCCAGCCGGGGGGGACCCAGGCCACCGCGCAGGCCCCAGGCCGCGAGAGCCCCGATCAGCAGCCACAGGGCCGCAGCCCGGAGCCCCGGGGCGACGGGGCCGAGGCCGACCCATCCCGCCATCGCGCCCAGCCCCTCGGCGATCCAGAGCACATTGAGGCCGATCCAGAAGACCCCCATCCACACGAGGAAGGGCCAGGAGACGATCCGAAACCAGGGGGCGGGGAGCGCGCGCTCGAGGGCGGGCTGCAGGATCGATCCCACGCCCAGCACCGCGATCGCCGCCGAGAGGCCCGGGACGAGGCCCCCCTCGAGGCCGGAATCCAGGACGAGGCGCTTCGCGAGGTAGTAGTGGGCAGCCGCCAGGCTCGAGAGAGCGGTCGTGAGGACGAGGATCACCAGGCTCATGCGGCGTGGGCCCATGGGCGCGAGAGTCTCGCAGATCCTCCGTTTCGACGGGAGCTTGCGGAGCGCCCTGCCGGTCCGTGAGCGGGAGTTGCCGAGGAGTGCGTTCTTCAGTTCGAATCGGGTCGGCCGATAACCGGACGGAACCACCATGGCATGGGGGAACCTTCATGCGCCATCTCGTCCGAAGTCTCTTCGCCGTCTTGACGGTCCTCGCTCTTCTCTCCACGCCTGCCATGGCGTACGAGGCGAGCCGCATGGGCACGATCGAGGCCGAGAAGACGAATCCGATGTGGGACCTGTTCTTCTTGCGACCGATGGGAATCGCCGGCCTCGCCGTGAGCGCGGCCGTCTGGGCGCCCATGGAGGTCGTATGTCTGATGGTCCGGCCCACGGAGTGGAAGAAGCCGATCGATATGATGCTGCGGGAGCCGTTCGAATTCGTGTTCGTGGATCCGCTCGGATCCCACTAGTGCCGGACTGATCACCCGCGACCGGGGCTCCGGGGACGGGCGATCCTTGGAACGGCCGTCCGCCACGTGCGGGCGGCCGTTCTGCCTTTCTACGAGCCGCGCAGGTCCGGCCCTTCCGTGTTCCCTACCAGCCACGCAGGTCGATGGGCCAGCTCTCGAGGACCTGCTCCCCGTCGACCACGTGCAGGCGCTCGTGGTAGGCCAGGGTCGGGTCCACGTGGGCGGGCCAGAGCCGGATCCTCTCGCCGGGCTGCACCGGAGCCTCCGGCGCGAAGGTCACGTGCTCGTCGGAGCAGAACCACACCCGGGCGCCCTCGATCCGCGGGTTGCCGTGGTCCATGCCGAGCGCCTTCAGGCCACAGTCGGCGACGGAATGGGCTTCCGACACGGAGATCACCGTCGCCAGCACTGAGAGCGCCTTGCGGAAGGGCAGGCCGAGCGCGTCGTAGGCCGTGTCCATCAGGACGTAGGAGCCGGCCTGGATCTCGGTGGCGACGCGGTTCACGTCGTAGCTTCCCGTTCCGCCGGCCGAGATCACCTCGCCGCCAACGTCGGCGTGGGCGCGGGCCAGCTCGGCCATGGCGTCGGCCACGCCCTGCGCCTGCTTCTGGCGATCCTCGACGATCATCAGGTGTCCCTCGTAGCCCATCACTCCTCGCACCCGAAGGCCCGCGGCTCGCGCCCGGTCGGCCAACGCGCCGGCCTGCTCGGGCGGGCAGCCGCAGCGGGGGAGGCCGACGTTCACGTCGATCAACACCTCTCGGATCCCCCCGGCGACGGCCGCGCCGAGGGTGGCCTGGGAATCGACGGCCACGGTCACCCGGGCATCCAGCGCTGCCAGGCGCTTCGTGTCGAGCACCTCGTTGGCCAGCAGGAGATCCTCGCCCAGACCGGCCGCGGCCATCCCCTCCATCTCACGCACGGTCGCGCAGGTGAAGTGGCGGTGGCCCTGCGTCGCCTGCCGCCTGGCGAGGGCGGTGCACTTGTGTGCCTTCACGTGGGGACGAAGGCGCGGCCCGGGCAGGGCCTCGGCCATGGTGGCCAGGTTGTGGTCGAGGTCGCTCGCCTCGACGAGCAGGGCCGGCGTCTGGAGATCGTGGATCCGCATCACCGGGAGTGTGACACGGGCTGCGGCACACTACAGAGTGTGTGAGACGGGCTTCTGTGCCGTCTATGCGGATTGCGAGACGGGCAGCGCTCCTTCCCCCACGTAGAGCCCGGTGAAGCCGGAGCTACCGATCCCCATGTAGGCCTTGGCACCGGCGGGAATCGTCTCGCCCGTGGCGGCACAGCGCTGCGGGGTGTTGAGGACCACTGGCTGCCAGGCGACGACGTCGCCGAAGTCCGCCGCGCGGGCCGGCTCGGGGTCGGGCGCGGGACGGCGGGTGTGCTCGGTCCCATGGCTCGCCGCGGCCTCGGCTTCCTCCTCCGCAGCGCGACGGGCCGCGCGATCCCGGGAGCGCTGGGCCATCCGGTCGACTGCGTCCGCGAAACTCTCGGCCGCCCGCCCGATCTGCTCACTGGCCGTCTCCATGCGCTCCCGGAACACGTCCTCCTTGTCCGAGTGCCGCTCCCGGAAGCGGTGCAGCTTCTCGGTCGCCTTCTCGGCCTCGCCCATCACCTCGTCCAGGATGTCGCCCACGTCGTCGGTCACGCGCTCAGCCGCACTGAACGCCTCTTCGAGCACGTTGCGGACCAGGTTCGAGACGGGCACCCGGAGGTCGTCGGCAATCGCACGGATGTCCTCCGCCAGCTGCTCGGAGATCCGCGTGTGGAGGATCTTCTCCTTGCGCTCTCCTCGCCGCCTCGAATTGCGACTGCGTTCGCGCTCTTCCCCGGATCCGGAATCTCCTTCGAATCCGCGGGGTTGCTCATCGCCATCGGTCGGATCGCCGTGATGTGTACTCATGGCTCTAACGTATTACGATGTCACACATTGTCAACGCAGTGAGATCCCTGCGCCGGGAAGAGGCCGCCCCTCGGGGAAAAGCCCACGAGAACGCGAAGGACCGAGAAGAAGGGCCCGGTCCGGCATCCCCTCTTCACGTACAACTCGAACGGACGATAGGCAGTAGGACACGAGTCCGGACACCGCGAGGAAGAGCGACCCCATGAGCCCCATTGCGAACGACATCGAGCACTTCATGGCCGGCCTGCGCAAGCGCAACCCCGGCGAATCCGAGTTCCATCAGGCCGTGGAAGAGGTCGTCGAGACGGTGATGCCCTTCGTGCTGGACCGGAAGGCCTACCAGGACGCCCAGATCCTCGAGCGGCTCACGGAGCCCGACCGGGTGGTGATCTTCCGGGTGTGCTGGGAGGACGACCATCACAAGGTCCGCACCAACCGGGCCTGGCGCGTGCAGTTCAACAACTCGATCGGCCCCTACAAGGGTGGGCTGCGCTTCCACCCGAGCGTGACCTTGAGCGTGCTGAAGTTCCTGGGCTTCGAGCAGATCTTCAAGAACAGCCTGACGGGCCTGCCCATGGGTGGCGCCAAGGGCGGCGCGAACTTCAACCCGAAGGGCAAGAGCGACCCGGAGGTCATGCGCTTCTGTCAGTCGCTCATGACCGAGCTGTTCCGCCACATCGGTGAGGACACCGACGTGCCGGCAGGGGACATCGGCGTGGGGGCGCGCGAGATCAGCTACCTCTTCGGACAGTACAAGCGGCTCGCCAATCGCTTCACGGGCACGATCACGGGCAAGGGCCTGGCCTTCGGCGGAAGCCTCGGGCGCGTCGAGGCCACCGGACACGGCTGCGTCTACTTCTGCCAGGAGATCCTCGCGCATCGGGGCGATGGGCTGGTGGGCAAGACCTGCTCCGTGTCGGGCTCCGGCAACGTCGCGATCTACGCCGTCGAGAAGGCCACCGAGCTCGGCGCCAAGGTGATCACGCTCTCGGATTCGGGCGGGACCATCGTGGACGCGCAGGGCATCAACGCCGAGAAGCTCGCCTGGGTGAAGGAGCTGAAGGAGGTGCGACGAGGCCGCATCTCGGAATACGCCGAGAGGTTCGGCTGCGACTACCTCGAGGGCAAGCGCCCCTGGGGCGTGCCCTGCGACATCGCCCTTCCCTGCGCCACCCAGAACGAGATCTCGGTCGAGGACGCGAAGAGCCTGATCGCCGGCGGCGTCGAGGTGGTCTGCGAGGGCGCCAACATGCCGACGGAGCTCGCCGCAGCCCACGCCCTCCGCGACGCGAAGGTGTTGTTCGGTCCGGCGAAGGCGGCGAACGCGGGAGGCGTCGCGGTCTCGGGCCTCGAGCAGAGCCAGAACGCGCAGCGCCTCTCCTGGAGTCGCGAAGAGGTGGACGAACGCCTCCGCACCATCATGTGCGAGATCCACGACAAGTGCATCGAGTACGCCGGCACCACCAACGGCGAGATCGTCGACTACGTGCGCGGCGCCAACATCGGTGGCTTCGTCAAGGTCGCGGAGGCGATGCTGGCCTACGGGATCGTGTAGGTCTCTTTCTACGCGGGGGCCTTTCTTCTGCGCCCTTGCCCATCCGGCTCGCTCGGGCTGTGCGAGGGCCGCTTCGCTCCTCCTCTTGGGATCGCGGGGCGGCGGGCACCCTACGCTCATGGCTCGGCCGGGACGCTCTACTT
>NYZB01000044.1 GCA_002687015.1 Deltaproteobacteria bacterium | reverse complement strand
TTGAGCGGCTCACGAGGGGGAGTCTTGCATTCCGGAACTGTCAAACTTTGAGCGCCTCCCCGGCAGAGCCGGGGGGACTCCCGACGGGCTAGGCGCCCAGCAGCAAGGCGGCCCCGATTCGCTAGTCTCGGCGGCCGGCGCCCGCAGCGCGGGCTCGTGGCGATGTAGCTCAGGCGGTTAGAGCACTGGTTTCATAAGCCGGGGGTCGCTGGTTCAAGTCCAGCCATCGCCACCACCTGCCGCCCTTGGAAGTGTCGCGCCCCGTCTCAGTCTCGTTCGTAGAGCGGCAGCAACGAGGGCCAGTCCTCTGTCTGGAGATCGTTCCAGTAGCGCTCCTCGTAGTCGCGGCTCGGGATCGCCCCCGGGTCTGAGGAGAGACTCCCCATGGCACCAAGGCCGATTGAAACGAGCTGTTCAACCTCCGCTTCAGTGGCTCACTAGGCGGCAACACCTCGCATGCCGGTCACCGTCGCCATGGCAACCCGGACAAGCAGTTCGCCTTCCACAGCATTTCGCTTTGTCGTGGACTCGACGTAGTCGGACGGCACGTAGCGCTGCGCAATGCGGCGGGCCCAGGGCAGAAGATCGGCACTGCCGGGCGCTCGACCTTGGCGACCCCCTCGACGAGGACGAAGCCATAGGGAAACGCCTCGTCATCTACCGAGATCATGACTCGCGGATCGCGCTGAAGGCTCTTGGCCTTGAGGGAGGACTCGTGAGTCATGAGGACCACGTCATCCCCGTCTACGACGAACCAGACGGGAGTCACGTGGGGCCGGCCGTCCTGACGAACCGTCGCGAGCTTGCCCGTTCGGGAGCCATGGGAGAGGGACTTGCCGTCGTCGTGGACAAGGTGTCCCTCCTCTTTGTGTTAAGGAGTCGACGGTAGCGGCCTTCTTCGTGGACCATGCCTCATAGGATCTAACTAGAAGCTATCTCAGAAATGGCGAAACAGGATGACGATGCATCCGAGGTGAACGAAGCCGAGGAAGTTCTCAGCGTGTCGTTCGTAGCGGATGACGAGTCGGCGGAAGTTGTGAAGCCAGGCGAAGAGCCGTTCCACCTTCCAGCGTCGCTTGTAGCGGCGCAGGGATCGGCCATCCTGGGTCTGGATTCTTCGGTTGCCCCTGTTGGGTGAGATGAGCTCGATTCCACGCTCCTCCAGCAGCCGGTCGTCCAAGGCGTCGCTGTCGTAGGCCTTGTCTCCGATCAGCCGGTGGATGGCATCGGCCAGGAATCCGTTGTCGAGAGTCTCCTCGACGAGCGTGACCTCGTGCGGCGAAGCACTTGCGATGCCAATGGCGATTGGAAGACCAAGCGCGTCTGTGATCGCCATGATCTTCGTTCCCTTGCCACGTTTCGTCTTTCCGACGGAGGCCCACCCTTCTTAGCCCCGGTGAAGGTGCCATCGATGAAGGTCTCGGAAAGATCGATGCCCCCGCGTTCGTGGAGGTCCTTCGCCAAGGCGTGGAGCACCCGCTTCAGCGTCCCGTCGCGGCACCACTTCTGGAATCTGCGATGACAGGTCTGATAGGACGGGTACCGCTCACGCGGAAGATCCTGCCAACGCGCACCGCTGCGGAGCACCCACAGAATACCATCCAGCACGTCTCGAGGATCCCTCCGCGGGCGCCCTCGTCCATCCTTCCGCCTTCGCGGCTCCCGAATCATCGGTGCCACGAAAGCCCATTGTTCTTCCGTCAGATTCACGAAACACATCCCCGCGCGGGGGGTGTCTTCTGGAGGATGGGGGCCGGCTCTCGGCAGGCAGATTCAACGTAGCGAATCGATCTTGACGTATTTGAGATAGCTTCTAGTTATTCACCACCACCCCATCAACCCTACCCGATCTCCCCCCATCTTGACCCACGAAAGCAACCCCTCACCACCACTCCTGAAATCCCCCGCTATGTCGTGATATTCGACTTCGAGCTCTACCCGCCGTGCGAAATCACTTCGTCCGTCCCTTCGCCCGGCACTCGGAGGGGCCACATGGGGCGGTGGGGCCGTACTCGCAGCAGCTTGGTGGCGTTCCGTAGCGCTCGACAACGCCGGCGAGGGGGAAACTTGCCGTCGTCGCTTGGGTTGCCGATGCCTAGGTGAGCCCGGGGGGCGCTGGTACGAGTGGAGCCGTGGCCGCTGCTTGCCGCCCCGAGACCTCCCTCAGGGAGCGAGCCGGAACTTCTGCACCTTCCCCGTCACCGTCTTCGGCAACGCCTCCACCGCCCGGTACTCCGTCGGCACCTTGAACGAGGCGATCCGCTCGCGGCCCCAGTTCTGCAACGCCTTCGCATCGAGTGTGCAGCCGGGCTCCATCACCACGTAGGCCCGGCCGGTCTCTCCCCAGCGCTCGTCGGGCACGCCCACGACGGCGATCTCCCGGATGTCGGGGTGCTCTTCGTACACGGCCTCGACCTGCCTCGGGTAGACGTTCTCGCCGCCCGAGATGAACATGTCGCGCGCCCGTCCGGTCAGGGTGACGAAGCCCTCTTCGTCCATGCGGGCCAGGTCGCCCGTGCGCAGCCATCCTTCACGCAGCGTCTCGGCGTTGGCTTCGGGGCGCTCCCAGTAGCCGAGCATGGTGATCGGGCCGCGCACCACGATCTCTCCGTCTTCGTCGGGGGCGCAGTCCTCCCAGCGTTCGGGGGGCTCGGCCAGGGTCGCCTCGCGGATGATGCGCAGCTCGGCGTGGAAGACGGGCCGGCCTACGCTGCCGGCCTTGCGGATCGCGTCGGTGGCGCCGAGGCAGCAGAGGATCGAGGTCTCGGTCTGTCCGAAGCCCTGCTTCAGGCGCAGGCCGCGCTCCTCGAAGGCGTGGATCCGCTCCACCGGGATCGCCGCTCCCGCGGTGAACAGGAAGCGCAGCGAGGAGACGTCGGCGCCGGTCGAGTCGAGGGCGCCCTGGAGCGCGTGGAACATCGTGGGCACGCCGCCGAAGTAGGTGATGCCCTCGCGCTCGACCGTGCGCCACACCCCTTCGGGGTCGAAGTGCGCCTGGAGGCGCACGGTGGCGCCGGCGTAGAGCGCGGGGATCGCGAGGATCTTCAGGCCGAAGGAGTGGAACAGCGGCACGACCACCAGGACGCGGTCTTCGCTCGTGCAGCCGAAGAAGAGCTGGGCGTTGAGGCTGTTGTAGAGGGTCTTGCGGTGGGGGAGGAGGGCGCCCTTCGGCACGCCGGTGGTCCCCGACGTGTGCATCAGGATCATCGGCGTCTCGGGCTCGACCGCCGCAATGTCGGCATGGGGCCCATGGCTGGCCAGCTCGTCCTCGTAGGGGTCGGCTTCGCCCCCGACCTCGAGCTGCCAGGGCCTCACCTTGCTGGCTCCAGCGGCCGCCTGCGCGAGATCGCGCAGCTCGTGCTCGTGCACCAGGCCCGCCGGCCGGGCGTCGTCCAGCAGCTCGGCGATCTCGGGCGGCGCGAGCCGGGTGTTCACGGGCATGGCGATCGCGCCGAGTCGAGCCGCGCCGAAGAGCAGCTCCAGGTAGGCACTGCGGTTGCCCAGCAAGAGCGCCACCCGGTCGCCGGGGCGGATGCCCCGGGCCGCGAGCAGCCCGGCGGCCCGGGCCGTGCGCTCTTCGAGCTGCCGATAGGTGAGGGCGCGCTGGTCGTCCACGATGGCCAGGTGGTCGGGCTCCAGCAGGGCCCGCTGGGCGATCCATCGCGACACGTTGTGGAGAGGGCTCGGCACGGCCCGGTTTGGTACCGGTTGTCGCGCGTTCCGGCCAGGAGTGCGATTCTGGCTCTGAGCCCTCGGAGGAGACCCCTTGAACCTGCTCGGACAGCCCGCCTATGTCGGCCGCCACTGCGGCAGCCACCTCTACGACGTGACCCCCGAGGTCGTCGATTTCTACTCCGAAGCCCTCGACGATCGCAACCCGCTCTACGCGCGCTTCGCCCCGCCTCTGCTGCACCACTCCGAGTGCTACAAGACGGTCGGCGAGTGGTACCTGAAGAACCTGTTCGGCAACCTGCACGCGCAGCAGGATTGGGAGCTCTTCGCTCCCATCCGTGTGGGCTCCCAGGTCCGCACGCGCTCGACGATCATCGATCGCTACCACAAGCGCGGCCGCGACTACGTGGTGAACGAGAGCGACCTCCTCGACGCGGAGACCGGCGCCCTCCTGGTGCGCGGCCGCACCCACCAGTCCTTCCTGCCGCCCAAGGAGGATCAAGAGAAGGGCGGCTTCGTCGTGGACGAGAGCTCCGCGAAGAAGAAGACGCCGCGGCCCCCGTTTCCCACGGCGACGGGCGAAGAGATGGCCTCCACCCGCAAGACGATCGATGCGCGCCGCTGCTGGATGTTCTCGGGCCCGGGCCGCAACTACCACACGGACAAGGAGCAGGCGGCGAAGATCGGCTTCCCGAACATCGTCGTCCAGGGCATGATGACCACCTGCTTCGCCGCCCAGGTGATGCTCGACCAGTTCGGCGAGGGCTTCCTGCAGGGCGGCAAGATGTCGCTCAAGCTCACCAACGTCCTGTGGGTCGACGAGAGCGTCACCGCCTACGGCCGCGTCCGCGAGGAGACACCCGAGGGCACGCGCACCCGGGTGCACTGCGACGTGTGGGTCGAGAAGGACGACGGCACCCGCGTCTTGATCGGAGACGCGAGCGGTCTCCGCTAGCGATGGGCCAGAGCCTGGCAGCGCTGCCCGCCGAGGTCGCGCGCGCGGTCCGGGCGCTGGGCCTCCTGGGGCGCCCCGTCCTGGTGGCGGTGTCGGGCGGGGTCGACTCGATCGTGCTCCTCCACGCGCTCGCCGAGCTGCGCGAGGAGCTGGGGCTCGACCTCTCGGTGGGTCACGTCCACCACGGTCTGCGCGGCGAAGAAGCGGACGCCGACGCAGGGCTGGTCGAGGCCAGCGCCCGGGCGCTCGGCTGCCGCTTCGCCCTCGAGCACGTCGAGCCGGCGGCCCTGCGGGAGGTGGGCCCGAGCCGGGACCGACCGACCCTGCAGGAGGCGGCCCGCCAGCTGCGACGCGAGGCGCTCCGCTCGATCGCCGCCGAGCTGGGCGCCGACCGGGTGGCCACGGCCCACCAGCGGGACGACCAGGCCGAGACCCTGCTCCTGCGCCTGTTCCGCGGCACCGGTCCGGAGGGCCTGGGGGGCATCCCCGAGCAATCTCCCGACGGCCTGTTCGTGCGGCCCCTCCTGAACGTCCCCCGCACGGAGATCCTGGCCTGGGCGCGCGACCAGGGCCTGCGCTGGCGGGAGGACGCATCCAATACGGATCCGCGCTTCGCTCGCGCGAGCCTGCGCGACGAGCTGCGCCAGCTCGCCGAGCGCTTGCGACCGGGCTGGGACCGGGCCCTGGCCGACCTGGCCGAGGCCCAGCGGCGGGAGAACGAGTGGATCGAGGCGCTGATCGCCGAAGAAGCCCGCGATTGGTGGACGCCGGAGGGCGACGGCCTTCGGCTGCGGGCCGAGGGGTGGGACGACCTGCCGCCGGCCCTGGCCCGCCGTCTCCTGCGCAAGGCCTGGCACCAGCTCGGCGGCGGGCGGGACGTGACGCGCCAGCACCTGGACCGGGCGCACCGCTTCCTGGCCCGTGGTGCCCCCGGCTCGCGGCTCGAATGGCCCGGAGGTCTCGTCCTTACCCGCGGCCCCCTGGGTGCTCGACTCGGCCCGGGAGAACGGGTGGGTGACGAGGGGCGTCCTACCTCTCGGTGACCGGCTCAGGGCGCGGCGCAGCCGTGCCGAAACAGGTTCTGGCACCAACCGGCGGAGGCGAGGGCGAATGCTAAGCTGCGGATTGTTCTGCGGAACTCGGGGTTTGGACGCGTCCCGGGGCGGTTTCCATACAGCTCCGGGCGTTCAGACGTTTCGAGGGCCGTGGTGCGCGCGCCAGAGAGCCCATCGAACCCCGGGCCAGGAGCATCCGTGAACCAGCAGTTCTACAAGAACATGGCCCTGTGGGTCGTCCTGCTCCTCATGATGATCCTGCTCGTGACGGTCTTGCGGCAGGGCCAGCAGACACCCACGGATTACCCCTACACCGAGTTCATCTCCCTGCTCGAGTCCGGTGACGTCGACAGCATCACCCTCGAAGAGGGCCTCATCTCGGGCAAGCTCCTGAACGGGACGGATTTCACGAGCTACGTCCACGAGATCCACTACGACGCCCTCCACGAGCGGCTGGCCCAGCACCCGGAGCTCGCGATCAAGAGCCAGGCGAAGCGCGAGTCCTCGGTCTGGCAGCAAATGCTGATCTGGTGGGTGCCCTTCATCATCCTGATCGCGCTCTGGGTCTTCTTCGTGCGCCAGATGCAATCCGGCGGCGGCAAGGCCATGAGCTTCGGCAAGTCGCGGGCGCGCCTCCTGACGGAGAACCAGCACCGCGTCACCTTCGACGACGTCGCTGGCATCGAGGAATCGAAGAACGAGCTCGAAGAGATCATCGCCTTCCTGCGCGACCCCAAGAAGTTCACCCGGCTCGGCGGACGCATCCCCAAGGGTGTGCTGCTGGTCGGCGCGCCCGGCACGGGCAAGACCCTGCTGGCCCGTGCGGTGGCGGGCGAGGCCGGCGTGCCCTTCTTCTCGATCTCGGGCTCGGACTTCGTGGAGATGTTCGTGGGCGTCGGTGCCTCGCGCGTGCGCGACCTCTTCCAGCAGGGCAAGAAGAACGCCCCGTGCATCATCTTCATCGACGAGATCGACGCGGTCGGGCGCCATCGAGGCGCTGGCCTCGGGGGTGGCCACGACGAGCGCGAGCAGACCCTGAATCAGCTGCTCGTCGAGATGGACGGCTTCGAGAGCAACGAGGGCGTCATCTTGATCGCGGCCACCAACCGGCCCGACGTGCTGGATCCGGCGCTCCTGCGCCCGGGTCGCTTCGATCGGCGGGTCGTCGTCCCCCGGCCCGACCTGCGCGGTCGCCTGGCCATCCTCAAGGTGCACACGCGGAGGGTGCCCCTCGGCGACAACGTGGATCTCGAGGTGCTGGCCCGCGGCACGCCCGGCTTCGTGGGCGCCGACCTGCAGAACCTGGTCAACGAGGCGGCGCTGCTGGCGGCGCGCCTCGACGCGAACCGCGTCGGCATGGCCGATTTCGAGAACGCCAAGGACAAGGTGCTGATGGGCGCGGAGCGCCGCAGCATGATCATGAGCGACGAGGAGAAGCGGGTCACGGCCTACCACGAGGCGGGCCATGCCCTGGTCTCGCTCCTGACGGAGCACTCCGACCCCGTCCACAAGGTGACGATCATTCCCCGCGGCATGGCCCTCGGCCTGACCCAGACCCTCCCCGAAGAGGACCGGCACAACTTCACCCGCAAGCAGATGGTCGCGCAGATCCTGCTGGCCATGGGCGGGCGTGCGGCCGAGGAGCTCGTCTTCGAGCACTTCTCGACTGGGGCCTCCAACGACCTGCAGCAGGCGACCTCGCTGGCCCGGGACATGGTCTGTCACTATGGCATGAGCGATCGCGTGGGGCCCGTCTCCTTCGACGACGGTGGCGGGGATGTCTTCCTGGGCCGGGATCTCGGGACTCGGAAGAACTACAGCGACAAGACCGCAGAGATGATCGACGACGAGGTCCAGCAGATGCTGTCGGGCCTCTACGACCAGGCCAAGGAGGTGCTCACGAGCCGCCGCGACGTGCTCGATCGCATCACCTCGGCCCTGCTCGAGCGAGAGACCCTCGAAACCAGCGATCTCGAGAAGCTCCTGGCAGGCGAAGAGCTTCCGCCGCTCCCGCCTCCGGAGGCGAGTCCGGAGAGCGAGCCGGCGGTCGCGAAACCTGCCGCGGACCCGCCCAAGGACATGCCGGGCGGGAAGCTCCCCGATCCGGAGCCCATGCCGAGCTAGGGCGAACCCTCCCCCCTGAAAGGTTGGCGATGAGCGGAACGACGATCCTTCCGCCGGAGCGCGTGACGATCGTCGGGGTGCTGAACGCAACCCCCGATTCCTTCTCGGACGGCGGGCGTTTCGTGAGCGGCGAGGAAGAGCTGCGGCTCGACCGCGCGGTGTCGGCAGCCCGAACGATGGTGGAGGCCGGCGCCCATTGGATCGACGTGGGCGGCGAGTCGACGCGGCCGGGTGCTGCGCCCGTATCGGCCGCGGCCGAGATCGCGCGGACCCGGCCGATCGTCGAAGCCCTGACCAAGGAGCTCGAAGCTCCCATCTCGATCGACACCCGCAAGGCCGCGGTGGCCGAGGCCGCTCTCGACGCCGGTGCGAGCATCGTCAACGACGTCGCCGGCCTCGCCGATCCCGAGCTGGCCTCGGTCGTGGCGGCGCGGCGCGCCGGTCTGGTGATCGGCCACCTGCGCGGCGTACCCGCGACCATGCAACGCGACGTGGCCTTTGGCGACGTGCTCGGCGAGGTTTCGGCCGAGCTGGCCCTGGCCGCCGAGCGCGCCCAGGCTGCAGGCGTGCCCGCCGAGCGGATCGCCGTCGACCCGGGCATCGGCTTTGGCAAGGAGCTGGAGCACAACCTGACCCTGCTGGCCCGGATCGGCGAGATCCGCGAGGCGACGGGCTTTCCGGTCCTGGTGGGCGCCTCGCGCAAGTCCTTCCTCGGCACGCTGACCGGGGACCCGGTGGCCGAGCGCGATCTCGTCAGCCACGCCGCCTGCGCCGTCGCGGTCTTCGCGGGGGCCGACGCCGTGCGCGTCCACGACGTGGCCGGTGCCCGGCGTGCCGTGCAGGTCGCGAGCGCCCTTCGCTCGGCGCGGGGGGTGCGCCCGTGATCGAGTTCGTCCTCGAGTGGTTCACCTCCGAGGCGGGCGAGTTCCTCACCTTCCTGGAGCAGAACTTCGACCCGGTGCGCGACACCCTCGACATCCTGGTCGTGAGCTTCGGCATCTACTGGCTGCTCCTGCTGATGAAGGGCACCCGGGCCATCCAGATCCTCCTGGGCCTGCTGGCCCTGATCGGCCTGCGCCTCGCGGCCGATCTCTTCGACCTGATCACCCTCTCCTGGATCCTCGACAACTTCCTGGCCTCTGCGGTGTTGATCATCATCGTGCTCTTCCAGGCCGATATCCGGCGGGTCCTCGCGCGCATGGGTCGGGGCGTCTTCCCGAGCATCACCGAGCGCCAGGAGTCGCAGATCCTCGAAGAGGTGGTGCGCGCCTCGCAGGGCCTGGCCGAGAAGCGCGTGGGGGCGCTCATGGTGCTCGAGCGCGACAGCGGCCTCGAAGACCTGGTCGAGGCGGGCACGCCCGTCGACGCCCACGTCTCCAAGGAGCTGCTCACCTCGATCTTCCTGCCCTACTCGCCGATCCACGACGGGGCGGTGATCGTGACCGAGGGCCGCATCACCCATGCCGGCTGCATCCTGCCCCTCACCTTGCGCGGCGACCTGCCCGAGGGCGTGGGCACGCGCCATCGGGCCGCCGTCGGCATCACCGAGGAGACCGACGCGGTGGTGATCGTGGTGTCCGAGGAGACGGGCGGCATCTCCGTGGTGGTGGGCGGCCAGCTCACCCAGAACCTCGACGCCCCCCAGCTGCGCGTGGTGCTGCGGGATCTGTTCTCCCGCTCCTCGGTGATCGAGCCGGAGCCCGAGGAGGCACCCCCCTCCGTCGCGGGCGCGGCCGTCAGCGAGCCGCCCCCCGACCCGGTGCAGAGCCGATGAACCTCTTCAAGAACATGGGCTTCAAGCTCCTCGCCGTCGCCGTCGCCTTCATGCTGTGGGGCGTCTCCCACAGCACGTCCTCGGTCGAGCAGGGCTTCGACCTTCCGGTGGCGCTGAGCGGCGTCCCGGACAACCTGGTCGTCACCGATCAGACCAGCGGCGCGGTCAACATCCGGGTGCGCGGCAGCCGGGCCGCGCTGCGCCGCCTGCCCGTGGGAGACCTCTTCTACGAGGTGGACCTCTCGGGCGCCCAGCTGGGCGTGACCTCCCACGTGGTGGAGACCGAGACGCTCGACCTGCCCCGGGGCCTGCAGGTGGTGAGCCGCTCCCCCGCCGGCATCGAGTTCACCGCGGCCCGCCGGGGCCGCCGGGCGGTCCCCCTGAAGGCCGATCTGGCCGGCGAGGTGGCCGAGGGCTTCGTCCTGGAGGGGGTCGAGATCGAGCCGCCCAGGGTCTGGGTGAGCGGTCCGCGCAGCGAAGTGCTCCGGTTGGGGGAGATCCTGACCGAAACGGTCGAGGTGGATGGTCTCCAGGCTCCCGTCGAGCGCACGGTGCGCCCTTCGCTGGTCGGCCGCCACCTCTGGCTCGAGAACGACCAGGACATCACGGTGCGCGTGCGAATCCGCCCCGAGGTGTCCGAGACGCCCGAGGCGTCCGAGGGAGAGAAGCAGGGATGAGCAAAGATCGGCCGGGTGCACTCTTCGGCACCGATGGAGTGCGGGGCACGGCCAACGTCTACCCGATGACGGTGGAGGTGGCCCTCAAGCTGGGGCAGGCCGTGGCCCACGTCTTCCGCCGCGAGGGCGATGGCCTGCACCGCTTCCTGATCGGCAAGGACACGCGCCTGTCGGGCTACATGTTCGAAGACGCGCTGGCCGCCGGCATCTGCTCGATGGGAGGCCATGTGATCCAGGTCGGCCCGATGCCGACGCCCGCCATGGCCTTCCTCACCCGTGACATGCGCTGCGATGCCGGCGCCATGATCACGGCCAGCCACAATCCCTATCAGGACAACGGCATCAAGTTCTTCGCCCACGACGGCTTCAAGCTGCCGGACGCGGTCGAGACGCGAATCGAAGACCTGATCTCCAACGGCGAGCTCGAGAACGTCTGCGCGAGCCCGGATGCGATCGGCCGTGCCAAGCGCATCGACGACGCCGAGGGCCGCTACGTCGTCTTCTTGAAGAAGTGCTTCCCCTTCGACCGCGACCTCGAAGGCCTGCGGGTGGTGCTCGATTGCGCCAACGGCGCGGCCTACAAGGTCGGGCCGATCATGCTCCAGGAGCTCGGCGCCGAGCTCTTTACCCTGGGCGTCGACCCGAACGGCACCAACATCAACGACGAGGTGGGCTCCCTGAACCCCGACCGGCTCTCCCGCAAGGTGCGCGAGCTGCGCGCCGATATCGGCATCGCCGTCGATGGCGATGCCGACCGCGTGGTGCTGGTCGACGAGAAGGGGGCCCTCGTCGACGGTGACGCCCTGCTGGCGCTCTTCGCCCGGGACTTCTTCGAGCGGGACAAGCTGCGCGGCGGAGCCGTCGTGGCGACGGTGCTGAGCAACCTCGGGCTCGAGAAGGCCGTCGAGAAGCTGGGCCTCGAGCTCGTGCGCGCCCAGGTCGGCGACCGCTACGTGGTCGAGGCCATGCGCGAGGGGGGCTACAACATCGGCGGCGAGCAATCCGGGCACATCGTCTTCCTCGACCACAACACGACGGGCGATGGCCTGCTCACGGGCCTCCAGGCCCTGGCCGTGATGTGCAAGCAGGGCAAGCCCCTCTCCGAGCTGGTCGGCGACTTCGAGCGCTTCCCGCAGGTGATGGTGAACATCGGCGTCGCCGAGAAGACCCCGATCGAAGACCTCCCCACGGTCTGCGAGCGGATCGGCCAGGTCGAGCGCGAGCTCAGGGGCTCCGGTCGCGTGCTGATCCGATACTCGGGCACGGAGAAGAAGGCCCGGGTGATGGTCGAAGGCGAGGACGAGAGCCAGGTCGCGCAGTACGCCAACGACCTCGCCGACCTGCTCCGCCGGGCGGTCGGCGGGAAGGGATGAGCATGCGGCAGCTGATCCCCGCGCTCGATGCCATCGCCAGCCTCCGCGACCAGGTGCTGCTGCTGGGCTCGCCGCTCACGGCGGCCGCCACCCTGGCCGAGCTGGCCGGGGCCAGCGCCGTGCGGATCGGCGTCTGCGAAGAGCTGCGACCGGTCACCGACAACGACCTGCGCGACCTTCGGCAGGTGCTGCGCGGCTTCGAGCTGCGCATGCCGCCCATGCCGACCCTGGTCAAGAGCGCCCTGGAGGCCCGGCCCGACCGCGTGCTGCTCGCCTCGGAGGTGCGTTCCTCCGGGCATGGCGGCGGCCCCCTCGACTTCACGGCCTGGGGCAGCGCGCTCCCCCCCGTGATCCGGACCCTCGAGGAGGCGGGCATCGAGGTCGCCGCCCGCATCCCCGCCCACCCCGAGGCGGTGAAGGCCGCTCGCACGGCGGATCTGCGCGCGGTCGAGCTCGAGACCGGCCAGCTCGTCGACCTGCCCGCTCAGGAGCTCCGCTCCGCCCTCGAACCCTTCGCCGATGCGGCCCGGCTCGCCGCCAAGCTGGGCCTTCGCGTGGGGCTCGGGGGCCGCCTCGACGGGCACCGGCTCCTGCCCTTCCTCGAGGCCGCTCCGGGCGCCGAGTGGGTCGCCGTGGGCCGCGAGTGGGTCGCCCGAAGCCTGCTGGTCGGGATCGACGGCGCCACGCGAGACCTGCGCAGCCTGCTCTGACCGGCCACGCCCCGAGGTCCTAAGCTGCCCCCATGATTCGGCACCGTTGGCCTCTCGTGAGCGCCGCGGAGATGCGGGAGCTCGATCGCGTCACCATCGAGGAGCACGCCATCCCCGGCGAGATCCTGATGGAGGTGGCGGGGCAGCACGTCTCCCGGCGGGCCGCGGCCCTCGTGGCGCCCGGTGCGACGGTGCGGGTGGTGTGCGGCGCGGGCAACAACGGCGGCGACGGCTGGGTGGCGGCGCGTCACCTCCATCTGCGGGGCCTCCCCGTCGAGGTGGTCGAGACCGTGGCGGGCTCCCGGCTCCGGGGCGATGCAGCCGCGGCCCGGGCGCGAGCCCTGACGGTGGGCGTCGCGGTCACGCAGGAGCTCGCGGTGCAGCCGGGCGACCTGGTCGTCGATGCGCTCCTGGGCACCGGCCTCTCCCGGCAGGTCGAGGGCGAGGCCGCCGGATGGATCGAAGCCGTCGCGGCCGCGCGACCGGAGGCGGCCGTGCTGGCGGTCGACCTTCCTTCGGGCCTGCACGCCGACACGGGTCAGGTGATGGGGGTCGCGGTCGCGGCGGACGAGACCTTGACCCTGGGCCTCCCGAAGCTGGGTCTGCTCTTCGAGCCGGGTCGCACCCTCGCGGGCCGGATCAAGGTCGGCCGGATCGGCATCGCCGACCCCGAGCCGGGTGGCGCCGGGGCAGAGCTCTGGACGCGCGCCGCGGCCGGTGCGGCGCTGCCCGCGCGACCGCGAGCGGGGCACAAGGGGACCTTCGGGCACGTGCTGGTGATCGCGGGCTCCGAGGGCATGACCGGCGCTGCCGCCCTGGCCGCTCGCGGGGCCGGCCGGTCCGGTGCAGGCCTCGTCACCGTGGCCTGCCCCGAGAGCACGAACCCGGCTCTCGAGGCGCTCCTGGCCGAGGCGATGACCGTCCCCGTCGCCGAGACCGCAGAGCACGGCCTGGCCCCGGCCGCCAGGAAGCGGCTCCTCGAGCTCGCGGAGGCGCGGCACGCGGTCGTCCTGGGTCCGGGCATCGGACGCGGGCCCGAGACGGCGGCCCTGGTGCGCGAGCTGGCTCCCGAGATCCCCCAGCCGCTGGTGCTGGATGCCGATGGGCTGCACGCCCTGGAGGGCGCGCCCGCCATATTGAAGGGGAGGAGGGCGGTCACTATCGTGACCCCGCATCCGGGCGAGGCCGCGTACCTGCTGGGTGGCACCGCGGGCGAGATCGTCGCCGATCGGCCGGCGGCCGCGCGCGCGCTGGCCGCGGCGACCGGCGCCATCGTGTTGTTGAAGGGAGCGGGAACCGTGATCGCAGAGCCCGAAGGCCGCCTGGCCGTGAACCCGACCGGAGGCCCCGCCCTCGGTACGGGCGGCACGGGCGACGTGCTGGCGGGCGGCACCGGGGCCCTGCTCGGCCAGGGCGTGCCGGCCTACGAAGCCGCCGTGCTGGCCGCCTTCGTGCACGGCGCGGCGGGCGACCGGGTGGCCGCCGCCAGCGGCGACGCGGGTCTCCTGGCCGGGGACGTGGTGGAGGCACTGCCCGCAACCCTCGCCGCCCTGCGCGCGGGCGCAGGCGAGGCGGAGATGCAGGGTGATGTCCTGGCCTTCCCGGAGCCCTGAAGAAACGCGCGCCCTCGGGCGCAACCTGGCCCGCGCGCTCGCCGAGCGCTCGCAGGGCCGAGGATGGGTCGTGAGCTTGATCGGACCGCTGGGAGCGGGAAAGACGCAATTCGCCAAGGGCGTGGCCGAAGGCCTCGGTGTGCCCGCATCGCAGGTCGCGAGCCCCACCTTCGTGATCGCCAACGAGTGGTCCTCGCCCGGCGGCGGCCGCCTCGTCCACGCGGACTGGTACCGGATCGAGAGCGAGCTCGAGCTCGAGACGGCCGGCCTCCACGACTGGCTGGCACCCGGTACGGGCCTGCTGGTGGAGTGGGGCGACCGCTTCCCCGCAGCGCTGCCCGCCGACCGGCTCGAGGTCCGCATCGATGCCGGTGCCGGGCCGGACGACCGGCGGGTGGAGGCCCACCCCGGCGGCCCGGCCTCCCGCGAGGCCCTCGAAGCCTGGAGTGCGGCATGCCGCTAGTGGTCCAGAAGTACGGCGGCACCAGCGTGGGCGATGCCGATCGCATCCGCAACGTCGCCCGCCGGGTCGTCGCGACCCTCGAAGCGGGCAACCAGGTGGCCGTCGTCGTCTCGGCCATGTCCGGCGAGACGAACCAGCTCGTGGCACTCGCCAGGGAGGTGGGCGGCGAGGCGCCGAGTGCCCGCGAGTACGACGTGCTGGTCTCGACGGGCGAGCAGAAGACGATCGCGCTCCTCTCCATGGCCATCCACCAGCTCGGCCACGAGGCCCGCTCCTTCACGGGCGCCCAGATGGGCATGCTCACCGACGGCGACCACAGCAGGGCGCGCATCCAGAGCATCGACACGGAGGCGCTGCGCCGCGTGCTCGAGCGGGGCGAGGTGGCGGTGATCGCCGGCTTCCAGGGCACCGACGAAGAGGGGAACATCACGACCCTGGGTCGGGGCGGCTCCGACACCTCGGCGATGGCGGTGGCCTGCGCTCTCGAGGCCGACGTGTGCGAGATCTACACCGACGTGGACGGCGTCTTCACCACCGATCCCAACGTGGTCGCCGGCGCGCACAAGCTCGAACGCGTCTCCTACGAGGAGATGCTCGAGCTGGCCAGCCTGGGCGCCAAGGTCCTGCAGATCCGATCCGTGAAGTTCGCGATGCACTACGGCATTCCGATCCACGTGCGCTCCTCGTTCCACGACGGCGAGGGCACCTGGGTCGTGCGGGAGGAGGACGTGATGGAACGCCTGGTGGTTTCCGGCGTGACCTACAACCGGAACGAGGCGAAGGTCCGCGTGCTGGGCGTGAAGGACAGCCCCGGCGTGGCCGCGACGCTGTTCGGGCCCCTCTCGGCCTCGGGCATCGTGGTCGACATGATCGTCCAGAACCTGTCCCAGGACGGCACCACCGACATGACCTTCACGGTGCCGCGGGACCAGTACGCGCAGGCCCTGGCCCTGATGGAAGAGAAGGCTCCGGCCGTCGGTGCGCTGCGGGTCGAGGGCGATCAGGACATCGCCAAGGTGTCGGTGGTCGGTCTCGGCATGAAGGACCACGCCGGGGTCGCCGCCCGGATGTTCGAGGTGCTGGCCGCCGAGGGCATCAACATCCAGCTCATCACGACGAGCGAGATCAAGATCTCGGTCGTGATCGAGGAGAAGTACGCCGAGCTCGCGGTGCGGGCCCTGCACAGCGCCTTCGTCGAGCAGGGTGCCGCGGAGCCCCAGGCCGAAACCTGATCTCACCCCGAGGTCCCCGGAGGCGCCCTTGCGCGTCGACCGAAGAGCCAACCGCGCTTCCTCCGCGCCGGTGCCGCGCGAGAGCGCCATCACGCCGGCCCTGGCACTCGCATGGCTGCTGCTCCTCGCGCCGATCGGCCTGGCGGTCTGCAGGGGCGGGCCGGCCTCTCCCGGGCGGCCCTCCGCGGCGCCGGGACCGGCCGAGCGCCTGCTCTTCGGGGGGCGCCTCGACCCGAACCACGCCCCGGCTCACGGGCTGGAGCTGTTGCCCGAGCTCGGTCCGAGCCGCGCCTCCGCCATCGTGGAGGGGCGCCGCGCCGGGCCCTACTGCAGCATCCGGGACCTCGAGCGCGTGCGCGGGATCGGGCCGGCCACCCGGCGGCGGGTGGAGGTGTGGCTGGAAGTCTCGGAGGTCATTGGGGATTGCGAGCCCGCGATCGATTGATGGCCCCGTCTCAGGGGCTATGGTCGCTTCAACCTGGAAGGAGGATCCATGGTGTTCCGAACGACCCGCGTTTCCCGGGCGCTTGCCCCCCTGCTCGCCCTGACGCTGCTGGCCTTCGGCTGCGCCTCTCCTCCCAAGCCGGCCACCTGCGCCACGGTGGGCGCCGTGCTCGGCGCCGGCGCCGGGGCGGCCACCTGGACCCGCGGCGAGCACGACGGCGATCAGATCGCCGGTGGAGCCGTCGGCGCTGCCGTGCTCGGCAGTGCGGGCTACTTCCTGTGCCGCGCGATCGCCAAGGAGGAGCCGGCCGAGGCGCCCCCGGAGACGCCGGAGCCGCGGGCCGCCCAGCCCGCGCCGGCGCCCATGCCCACACCCACGCCGTCTCCCGTGGCGGAGCGCATCGTTCTGCGCGGCGTGAACTTCGACTTCGACAAGTCGGCGATCCGACCCGACGCGGCCGTCATCCTCGACGAGGCGATCCGGATCCTGGCCGATCGGTCGGAGGTGCGGCTCCGGGTCGAGGGGCACACCGATTGGACCGGCACGGACGCCTACAACCAGGGCCTCTCCGAGCGCCGCGCGAGCTCGGTGCGTGACTACCTCGTGGCCCACGGCATCGATGCGGGGCGGCTCACCACCGCCGGGTTCGGCGAGTCCCAGCCCATCGCGACCAACGAGACGCGGGAGGGCCGGGCCCTGAACCGACGCGTCGAGCTGAACATCCTGGAGTAGGGCGACGCCTTCGCTCCTCGATCGGGCTCGCGGGTTCCTTCGGGAGGACCTGTGGAGCCGCGAGCCGCTCGAGCCGGCGGTGCTCGGCTGGCTCCGATCGGTGGCCCAGCTCGGCATCGTGATCGGCGAGGGCTTCGTCAAGGACCAGCTGCTGCTGCGGGCCTATCCGCTCACCTTCCTCACGATCCTCTCGATCGTCCCGCTCCTGGCCATCGCCGTGGCGCTGGTGGACATGATCGGCGGGGGGCAGGAGGGGGTCTCCGACATCCTGGATTCCTTTGCCGCGGTCACTCCCGAAGCCTCGGCCTTCATCCTGGAGCAGGTGGGCAAGTTCAACTTCGGGGCGCTGGGCGGGCTGAGCGGCGCGGTGGTCCTGTTCACCACCGTCCTCCAGGTGGGCGGAGTCGAGAAGGCGCTGAACGCGATCTGGGGGGTGCAGGAGCAGCGGCCCTGGGTGCGCCGGGTTCCGGACTACCTGGCCGTGGTGATCGTGGCGCCGCTCCTGATGGGGATCGCCATCCCACTCCGGACCAGCATCGAGAGCCAGTGGTTCGTGAAGGAGGTGCTGGAGCTTCCGGGCATCGAATCCCTCTACGCCACGGGGCTGCAGTACGCGCCGCTCCTGCTGTCCGTCCTGGCCTTCTCCTTCCTCTACTGGTTCCTTCCGAACACCCGCGTGCGCGTCTCCTCGGCCTTCCTGGGCGGCTCGGTCGGGGCGCTGCTCTTCGCGCTGGCGCAGGTGGCCTTCGTGAGCCTGGTGGTCAGCTCCGCGCGCTACGGCGCGGCCTTCGGAGCGCTGGCGGGCGCCGCCTTCTTCATGCTCTGGGTCTACTACTCCTGGTGCGTGGTGCTCTTCGGCGCCGAGGTCGCCTACGCCTTCCAGACCCTGAGCCTCTACCGCCGCGAGGTGCGCGGCACGCCACCCGGCCCGGCGGCCCGGGAGACGATCGGGCTGGCCATCGCGGTGCAGTGCGCCCGCCGCTTCCGGGAGGGCGGCGAGCCGTGGACCGCCGACGCGCTCTCGGACGCCCTGGACGTGCCGCTGCGCACCGTGCGGGACGTCCTGGCCGAGCTCGACGCGGCGGGGATCGTCTCGCCCTGCGGCGGCGAGCACCAGGGCGCCTTCCAGATCGGGCGACCCCTCGAGCAGATCCGGGTCGCCGACATCCTGGGCGCCATGCGGGGGCCGCGCAATGTCGAGCTCGGGGCGCCGGAGGTCGCGCGGCAGGTCACCGAGACCCTCGGCGAGATCGACCACGCCGCGGCCCAGCCCGCCGAGAGCCGCAACCTGCGCGATCTGATCCAGGGCCTTCCCGCCGCTGCGGCCGAGCGTCCTGCCATCACCCACCTGGGCTAGGGGCCTGCGCGGCAGAGACGGTTGGGGTGCTCGTTTCGTGCATCGTGCTCGTTTGGACGGGGTTTCGGAAGGTTGGTGAGGGGGGTGGTGCGCGTTGCTGGGCTTTCGTCTCGGGGCATGCGGGTGGGCCCGGGCTGCCGAGCGTCCGGCGCGGGGCGTGGGG
>NYZB01000043.1 GCA_002687015.1 Deltaproteobacteria bacterium | reverse complement strand
TCCGCGTGGTTTCGGTGATGCGCTGGCCCGCGAAGCTCCCGGCGGGCACGCTGAACCGGAGCATCATGTCCGCAATGGACGTCTTTCCGACCCTCGCGGAGGCGGCGGGCGTCGAGATCGACTCGCCCTTCGAGCTGAACGGTCGTAGCCTGTGGAAGGCGCTTCGTGACGGCAAGCGCGAGCCCCGCAAGGACTGGCTGATGTTCGCCTCGGAGACCCCGATCCGGGGGCACTTCAACGTCACCGCCTTCAACGACGAGTGGAAGCTCGTCCAGGAGATCGACCAGGGCCTGCTCGGGGCGGACGTCAGGACCCACCTCTTCCAGATCGAGCCGGACCCGAACGAGCACAACAACGTCGCGGCGGCCCACCCGGACGTTGTCGAGGAGATCGGCGAAGCGATCCACCGCTGGCGCATGCTCTACCCCGTCTCGGGCACTCGACACGAGCTGGTCCCGCCCCCCGGTTGGCGTGCACCCAAGGATTGGGCCGGCTACCCGGTGGCGGTCGGAGACCTCCAGGACGAGCCGGCGCCCGGCATGCCGCCTCCCTTTGCGCTGCCCACCCTCGACTGGCAGCACGGCGAGGCGGGCCGCTTGATCTACGACTGCGAGCCCTACGCCTTCCTGGGTGGGGGGCTCTGCAAGTAGGGCCGGGAATCGACGCCTCGTGTCCCGCGGGTTCCGCTCAGCGGGGGGTGGGGGAGGCAGCGGGGTCCGCGAGCAAGGACTCGAGGGCGCCCGTCAGCTCCGAGAGCCGGAAGGGTTTGCCGACGAAGGTGGTCCGGCCCGTGGCCCGCAGCGCCTTCAGCGTCTGTTCACCATCCATCCTGGGCATCGTGAGGTCGAGCAGCACGGCGGCGACGTCCTCCCCTTGCGCCTTCAAGAAGTTGGCGGCGCCGTGGCCGCTCGCCGCCTCGACCACCTCGTAGCCCCGGGCCTCGAGCATGCGCCTTCCCACCGTGCGGACGATGTCCTCGTCATCGACCACGAGGATCTTGGCTCGCCTGGGCGTACGGACCGGCGGGGTGGCTTCTTCGCTCGGGCTCGCCGGCGAGACGAGGGGAAGGAGAACCTGGATGGTCGTGCCGTTACCCGGCTGACTCTCGACGCGAATCGCTCCCCGGTGGCTCCGCACGATGCCGAGCGTCGCGGCGAGCCCGAGGCCCCGCCCCTCGGACTTGGTCGTGAAGAAGGGATCGAAGATCCGGGTCGCCGTCTCGAGGTCCATTCCGATGCCGTCGTCCGAAACCTCGAGCAATGCGAACTCGCCCTCGTCGAGATCCTCTCGGGTGTAGCAGCTCTCCAGGTAGGCGTGATCCGCGTGCACGATGCCCGTACGGAGCGTGACCCGCCCGACGTCGCCTCGGAGAGCCTCCGAGGCATTGATGATGAAGTTCATGACCACCTGTCGGATCTGCGTCGCATCCGCATCGACCCACACGGGTTCCGGTCCGGCCTCCACCTCGATCTTCGCGTGGCCCGCCACACTCGCATGGAGGAGCTCGGTCATCTCGGCCACCAGAGCCGCCAGATCGAGGGGTCCGGCAGAGAAGCTGCCCTTCCGGCGTAGGCGAGGAGCTGCCCGGTGAGATCCGCCGCCCGCTCGCTGGCCTGCAGGACATCCTGGAGCTGCTTGCGAACCGATGAGTCCTCGTCGACCTCCTCGAGGGCCATCTCCGTATTGCCGAGGATCCCGACGAGGAGGTTGTTGAAGTCATGGGCGATCCCGCCCGCCAGCATCCCCAGGCTCTCGAGCTTCTGGGCCTGGCGTAGGGCCAGTGCGTCGGCCTTGAGCTGCGTCATGTCCCGCACGATGGCAAGGACCGATTCGACCTCACCCGTGCTCGAGCGCAGTGCGCGCAACGAGACGCCGAAGTAGAAGACACCTCCTGGAAACTCGACCGTGGCCTCCACTTCGCCCCGATTCCCGGTGGCGTAGGTCTCTGCGACCGCTTCCAGGATCCGATCGCCGCCCTCGCCTGGGATGAAGTCGTGCACCCGACGGCCTTCGACCTCGGTGGCGGCCATGCCATAGCGACCGCTCGCGGTCGGCACCTCGCCCAGGATTGCCGTCACGACACCATCGCGGCTCACCACGACGGCTCGCTCCGCATCCATGGCCGTGAGGATCGCCTTCAGCCGGCCCTTGCTCGCGTGCAGCTCCTCGGCTGCCCGATGTTGCTTGGTGATGTCGTGACTCGTTCCGGCATGGCGGATCGGCTTGCCGAGGTCGTCGAACTCCGTCTCGCCACGACCGTGGACGACGCGCTCCTCTCCATCCGGCCGCTGGATCCGGAACTCCAGATCCACCGGCGCGCCGCCGCGGAGCGACTCGACGCTGGCCTCGGCCAGGCGCGGCCGGTCGTCGGGATGGACCGCGTCGAAGAAGTCCTTGGTCGTGACGCTCTGGCCTGGAGTCATGCCGAAGATCCGGTAGTTCTCGTCGGACCAATGCAGCTCCTGGGTCTCGGGGTTCCATTCGTAGCTTCCGACTTTCGCGATTCGCTGCGCGTTGCGAAGGGCCGTGTTGGCGTCCTGGCTCGCCATCTCCCGTCGCTGGCTCTCTCGAGTCAGCTCGCGGATCTGGCGCAGGCTGCGGAGACGTCCCATGCGAAAGGCCAGCGCCGCGGCCAGACCGACCAGCAGGACGTACCCCTCGAGCACCCACTGCGGCGAGGGCGGAGCGAGAGAAACCGCCACGAACCAACACCCCGCGCCAAAGAGCTGCATGGCCATCATCCAGCGGAAGTCGACGAGGAAGAAGGCCGTGCCGATGGCGACGACCAGGAACAGCGACCCCAGCACCGGGTCGGGCAGCGCGATCAGCTGCACCATGGTGCCCAGCCACAGCAGGCCGATCGCGCCCGCCGCGGCCAGGTGGGCTGCCTGTGGGGGTCGGTGATGCCAGAGGAGTGCCATGGCGCCGAGCAGGCTTCCACAGACGACCAGCGCGAGTGCCGTCAGAGGGGCAGCGGGCCGGTCGACCTGCGTCCAGAACAACCCGGCCAGGAAGACCGTGGGTCCGACGATCGCCAGGGTGGGGACCAGCGCCGCGCGAAGCGCCGACTCCGCCGTTTCGTCGACCTCGTGATGGATCGGCATCCGGTAGCGCCGCACAGCCGCCCCCCAAACACCCGGCGCGATACTACAGCTCACGGCCAGCCAACGCTCTCGCATCGCCACTCGCGTATCGCCGCGTTCGGGTGGCGCTCAGCGCCGCGACGGACTCGGCCTCTTCAGGATGAGGCGGGCTGCACCCGCAAAGTCGGGCGCCGCGCGGTGGGAATCCCCGGGAGCGGGGGCCGGGCCGCCGAGCCAGACGGCGCCGGCGAGGCCCGCGGCCAGGGCCGCCCGGGCATCCCGCTCGCCGTCGCCGATCATCCAGGAGGAGGGCAGGTCGGCTCCGAGCTGGCGCTCGGCCTGCTCGAGGAGCCCCGGTGCCGGCTTGCGGCACGGGCAGCCCTCGTCGGGGCCATGGGGGCAGTGGAAGGTGGCGTCGATCTCCACGCCCTGAGCCGCCAGGTCCGACACCAGGTGGGCCTGGAAGCGGGCGAAGTCGTCTTCCGAGAAGAGCCCGCGGCCGATGCCGCTCTGGTTCGTGACGATCGCGAGCCGGAAGCCGGCCTCCTGCAGCTGGCGCAGGCCCAGGGCGACGCCGGGGAGCAGGGCGTAGTCCTCGACCCGGTGCACGTAGCCCGGATCCCGGACCAGGGTGCCGTCCCGGTCCAGGAAGGCGTAGCGGGTCATGCCCGGAGGCTATCACGCAGGACGCGCAGCTCGGCGTCGGTCGGACCCGCCGCGACCCCGGAGAAGCGCTGTCGAAGGTAGGCCTCGGTCAGGTTGCGGAACGCGACGCCGGCCACCTCGGGGACCTCCTGGGCCACCCGGTCGGCGAAGGCGCGCGCGGTGGAGGCGGGGCCGCGGGTGAGACCCCGACCTGCGAGCAGCTTCAGTGCGCGCGCGTAGAAGCTGGGAAGCTGCGCTTCGGCTGGGCGGCGGCGGCTCGCCAGCACGCCGAGACCGGCGAGAGCCAGGAGGGCGCCGAGGCCCCAGGCCCAGGCGGGCAGGCGCAGGGTCCACTCGCGTCGTGGTGCGGCCGCCGCCGCGGGGTCGCCGCGCTGCTCTCTCCGCCACTGGTGCCAGGCCAGCCAGGCCTTGCGGAGCACGCGGCCCTGGCTGCTGCGATCGAAGTCGACGATCCGGTACCACCAGAGCTCTGCCGCGCTGGTCAGGCTGGCCCACCACCGTTCGCCCCGGAGCTCAGCGGCGCCCGCCAGGCGCAGGTCGGCCGGGGTCGGATCGAAACGGACCCATCCCGACTCGGCGAAGTGGATCTCCACCCAGGTGTGCGCGTCCGACTGGGTCACTTCGATGAAGTCGCCGATCTGGTTGGTGACCCCGCCGGCAAACCCGTTCACCAGCCGCGCGGGGAGCCCGAGGCTGCGCGCGAGCATCACCATCCCGCTGGCGAAGTACTCGCAGTGGCCCTCGCTGCTCTCGAGCAGGAAGCTCTCGATGGGCGAACGCCCCGCGCGCCCGTGGTCCGGGATGTCGTTGGTGTAGCGGCCCTTCCGCCGCAGATGCGCCTCGATCGAGAGGGCGCGCTGGAGGTCGGTCTGCGCCCCCGCCACGATCTGCCGCGCGAGCTCGCCGACACCCGGATCCAGCTCGGGCAGTTGCAGAAAGCGATCGCCTGCTTCGCGCGGGAGGGCCGCGCGGTCGCCGGCGAGGTCTCCCCGCACGTGGCGCGGGCTCCGGACGTCGGCGGCCACCTGGTAGTCGATGCGATCTCCGGCCGTGCGCAGGCCGTACAGGGAGCCTGCCTGGTCGACCTGCAGGCGGCCCACGTCGCCGCGCACGACCAGCGGCTGGCCCGGGCTGAAGATCACCCCCGTCTCGAGCTTCTCGCGGGTGATGCGCTGGCGGAGCTGCGTGCCGAGCCGGCGCGTGCCGAGGTCGAGGCCGATCTCGGCATCGCCCTTGAGAGAGGTGTGGCCGCTCGGCGTGACGGCCCAGCGTCGCCCGTCGAACCGATCGAAGGCGAGGCCGCGCCAGTAGCGGCTCCCGGCCGGGGGGACCTGGCCGTCCAGGACCTCGACCCGCAGCACGACCTGGGGGTCGAGCCGGATCCGGCCGAGGTCGCCGAGCTCCACGTTCTCGGAGAAGCCGGACACCGCCATCGGGTTTCCGATGCCTTGCGAGATGAACGAGCCCGAGCGCATCCGCGGCAGCATGGGGAAGAGCGCCGTGGCCAGGACGACCGAGAGCAGGCTCGCGAGGGCCGTGGTGCGCAGCAGGCTGCCGGAGAGGGCGCGGTCTGCGGCGCCCGGCTCCCCCGCCTCGAGCGCCTCGGCCTTGAGGGTGTGGACGACCAGGGTCCACACCACCGAGACGGTGAAGGCGATGAGCAGCGGCGGAAAGGCCAGGTGGTCGGTCAGGTTCGCCGCCAGCACGACCTGGAAGACCGAGAGCGCGACCAGCAGGAACTCCGAGCGTCGCGCGCGGCGATCGAGGAGCTGGAGCCCCTGGGCCAGGACCGCGAAGTGGGCGAGCGCGATGACCGCGAGCTGGCCCCGCGCGAAGAGCGCGACGGTGAGGACCAGACAGGCGATCAGGCCGGCATTGAGGAGCGGCCCGTTCTGCTGCCAGGCAAAGCTCCGCTCCCGCTGCCACGCCGTCAGTGCCAGCGAGAGCGTCGTGATCGCCAGGGCGACCGGCTGGACCTGCTCGGTGATTGCAAGCGTCACAGTCGCGATCGCGACCATCGCCACCGCGGACCGCGGGCGCGGCGACGAGACGCGCTCCCGAAACTCGGTCCGGCTCATGCCGCGTCCTCGTGAGGCTGCTCGGTCGGCTGGGCTCGCGCCAGGCGGGCCAGCATGGCGCGGCGGGCAGAGGGGCCGACGTCGGGGGGCAGAAGGCCCTCCTCGGTGCGCAGGCCCACACGCCAGCCTGCCGCCAAGTGCGCCACGACCAGGGAGGCCGCCCGGGAGACGGCATCCTCGAAGCGGAGGCCCGCCGCCACGCCCTGGCTGGCGAGCTGCACGACCAGCTCGGAGCGCTGCTCCTGCTCGCGATCGCGGACGAAGAGCGCGCCGTGCCGGAGCGTGTGGCGCCAGTGGACCCGCCGGAACGAATCCCCTGCAGCGAACTCGCGCACACCGGCGGCCTCGGGGCTCTCGCCGCCCTGGCCGGCGCTGCGCTCCCCGCGTGCGCCCGAGGGGTTCCCCTCCGCCAGGGCCACCGGCTCGAGCCGCGGGTAGACCAGGACCTCTTCGGGGCTGTCGATCATCAGGCTCTTGGCGAAGAGCCCGAAGGGGAAGCGCGTCCAGACCCGGAAGCCGGCGAAGAGCTGGGGGCCGCGCTCGTCGGGCTTCCAGCGCAGCACGCGGGAGACCGTGCCACCGGGCGGCACGTGGAAGAAGAAGCCTCGGCCGCAGGGCTTGGCCTGGTCGAAATCGGCGCCGAGCATCTCCTCGACGACGATCGCGTAGCTGGGGACGCGCTTCTTCTCGTTGGTCACCTCGAGCACGATGCCGCTGGAGCTTCCGGCGAAGATCTCCTCGGGCAGGCGCCGCCGCACGCGGACGCCGCGCAGCGCGGCCTCGGAGAAGACACCCGAGAGCACCAGGAAGGAGAGCAGGACCGACAGCACCATGTAGAGGAGGTTGTTGCCCGTGTTCAGCGAGGCGAAGCCCACGCCGAGCGTGAGGGCAAAGAAGCTCCATCCGGCCCGCGTGGGTCGCAGCGCTCGGGGCGGGCGAAGGCTCTTGCGCAGCTTCCGGCGCCAGGACTGATCGCCACGCCGAGACGCCGCAGCCTGGGACGTCGTACCCCGTGACGTCGAGGCGGCCGCAGGCCCGGCCGGGCTCAGAGCGGGACCGGCACCCGGTCGACGATCTCCTGCAAGATCCACCGGGCCTCCTCCGCGGCGCCGCCGTGGCTGCGCGATTCGGCGACGAGGCGATGCGAGAGCACGTCCACGGCCAGCGACTGCACGTCCTCGGGGATCACGAAGTCGCGGGCGTCCATGAGGGCATGGGCCTGGGCGGCGTGGCGCAGGGCCAGGGCCGCTCGCGTGGACGCTCCGACGCGCACGGCCTCGTGCTCGCGGGTCTCACCCACGAGGGCCAGCAGGTAGGCGATCAGCGCGTCGTCCACCTTGACCCGCGACGCCGCCGTGCGCATCGCCAGCACCTGCTCCGGTGTGACCACGGCCGGCAGGCTCGGCAGGTCGCGCGCAGAGGGGTCATCGCGCAGCACCGCCGCTTCGTCCTCGCCGGAGGGGTAGCCGATCGAGAGCCGCATGTGGAAGCGATCGAGCTGCGATTCCGGCAGCGCGTGGGTGCCCGCGTGCTCGATCGGGTTCTGCGTCGCGACCACGAAGAAGGGACGCGGGAGCGCGTGGGCTTCGCCATCCACGGTGACCCGGCCTTCGGCCATGGCCTCGAGCAGGGCCGACTGGGTCTTGGGGCTGGCGCGGTTGATCTCGTCGGCCAGCACCACGTGGGCGAAGAGCGGGCCCGGATGGAAGACCAGCGAGCCGGTGGGGCGACCCTCCACGACCTCGGGCATCGCCGTGCCGATCACGTCGCTCGGCAGCAGATCGCTCGTGAACTGGACGCGCCGGAAGCGGCCGGCCACGGTCCGGGCCAGGGCGGCCGCCAGGGTGGTCTTGCCGACGCCGGGGACGTCTTCGAGCAGCAGGTGACCGCCCGCGACCAGGCTCTCGACGGCCCGCTCGACCACCTGCGGCTTGCCGCGCAACGCGCGCTCGCAATTGCTGCGCATCGCGGCGCCCAGCTCGGCGGCCTGGCTCGGGTTCAGGGTCTCGGCGGGGGCATCGTCCACGAAGAGCCTCACTTCTGCTCCGCTACCTTCGGCCACTCCGGGGGATGGGATGAGCGGTTTGGCGCCGACGGAGCAAGCCGCCTGGGTGCGCGTCCTCGTCGAGGGCGGCAGCGCCCAGGATCGCGAGCGCGCGCTGCTGGCCGCCGTAGAGGCGGGGGCCAGCGGCGGTGAGGAGCGGGGCGGGCCCCAGCCGGCGCTCGTGGTCTACGCACCCGGCGCCCGCGGCCCCGCCGTGCACGGGGCGCTCCGGGCGCTGCCCGGCCCCCAGCGGGTGGGGCCGCTCGAGGTCGTGCCCGAGCAGACCTGGAGCGAGGCGTGGAAGGAGGGGCTCGAACCGATCGCGATCTCACCACGCCTGGTCGTCACGCCCTCCTTCCGCCCCGTACCGGCGCGAGCCGGGCAGCGCGTGCTCGAGATCGACCCGGGCCAGGCCTTTGGGACCGGCGGCCACGCCTCCACGCGGCTGGCGCTCGAGCTGCTCGCCGCCCTGCCGGAGGAGGCGCTGCGCGGCGCGCGCGCCCTGGACGTGGGCTGCGGCACCGGCGTCCTGGCCCTGGCCGCGCTCGCGCTCGGTGCGGGCGAGGCCGTGGCCCTCGACCTGGATCCGCTGGCGACCACGGCCAGCCGCGAGAACGCCCGGCGCAACGGCCTGGAGGGCTCGCTCCGCGTCTTCAACGGGCCCGTTGCGTCCCTTTGCGACGAGCCGTTTTCGTTGGTGCTGGCCAACATGATCCGGAGCGAGCTCTTTCCGGTGCTCCCCGAGCTCGCGAGGCGCTGTGCGCCGGGCGGCCTGGTGGTGGTCTCCGGGCTTCTCCTCGAAGAGGAGGAGCGGGCGGTGGAGGCGCTGGGGGAGCTGGGCCTGGGGATCGCCATGCGCCTGGATCGCAGCGACCACCTGGGCGACCACTGGCTGGGAGCGGTGGCCAAGGGCCTGGAATCCTCATAGATCCTTGCATCCGGATATAGTAATGTATCTGGATGCCCCAGCATTCCATCGAGCTCGTCCCCCGCAGTGAGGACGCCCTGGCCGAAGAGATCCAGAGCGTCCGGGCGCACTTTCCGGACATCCAGACGGTCAACATCCCCGACCTCGCCCGGTTCCCCCTCCGGAGCTGGGAGGCCTGCGGGCTCGCCCGCAGGAGCCTGCCGCGGGCGATCCCCCACCTGGCCGCCGAGACCATCGACCTGTCGGGCCGGGGCGGCGCCGGCCGGCTCGGCTTGAGCGAGCTGAAGGGCTGCCTGGCCGAGCACGACCTCCGCGAGGTGCTCGTCGTCCAGGGCGACGCCTCGGGTCGCGAGGGCAGGGCGGGGACGACCACCCTCGAGCTGATCGGGGCCCTGCGCGCCGCCGCGCCCGATCTCCGTATCTACGCCGCTCTCGACCCCTACCGATCGAGCCCCCAACGCGAGCTCGCCTACGCGCGGGAGAAGCGCGCTGCAGGGGCGGACGGCTTCTTCACCCAGCCCTTCTTCGACCTCCGCTACCAGGAGATCTGGGCGGAGCTCCTGGAAGGGGAGCTCGTCTACTGGGGCGTGACGCCGGTGCTCGCGAACAGCACCCGCCGCTACTGGGAGCGGCGCAACGCGGCCTTCCTGCCGCACGACTTCGAGCCCACGCTGGCCTGGAACCGGGCCTACGCACGCCGCGTGCTCGCCTGGGCCGAACGGAGCGGCGCCCACCTCTACTTCATGCCGATCCGCGCCGACCTGGCGAAGCTGCTCGGCGGCATCCTCTAGCCGCGCGCGGCTTCACTCGAGGCCCGGAGCTCTTCGCGCCACCACGCGAGGAGGCGCCCGAGCGCCGCATCGAGATCGCGCGTGGGCACCCAGCCCGTTGCAGCCCGGAGGCGCCGGGCGTTGCCGATGCTCCGGTCGCTGGGGTCGGCCTCGGCCGGGTCCGAGACGAGCCGCACCGGGGCCGGGCTGTGAACCCGCAGCGCATCCCAGATCTCCTGGATGGTGCGCCCGTGCCCACTCGCAACGTTGTAGGTGCCGGCCACGACGCGCGGTTCGAGCAGGCGGAGGTAGGCTTCGACCACGTCGTCGACCGCGAGGAAGTCCCGCGTGGCCGCCAGGTTGTAGGCCTTCACGACCGGCTCCTGGAGGCCCAGCTCGACGGCTGCGATCTCTCGCGCCAGGCGCGACTCGGCGAAATCGGCACGCCGCCCGGGCCCGGTGTGGTTGAAGGGGCGCACGGTGACGATGTCCAACCCCTCTTCCCGCCGCAGGGCCGCCAGGCGATCCGCCGCCGCCTTGGTCCACGCATAGGCGCCCCGCGGCCGGAGCGGAGCGCCCTCGTCGAAGCCCTCCTGGTGCGGTGGCAGGCTGCCGTAGACGAGCCCCGAGCTCACGAACAAGACACGGGCCCCGGGGCGATGGCGGGCCACCGCATCGAAGACGGCCGCGGCCCCGCCGAAGTTGATCCGGAAGATCTCGTTCGGATCATCCTCGGGATTGCGGGTCGATGAGATCGCCGCCAGGTGGACGATGGCGTCGGGCCGAACCTCGTCCAGCTTCGCCCCTACGGCGGCCGCATCCGACACATCCACATCGAGATCGCATCCAACAGCCTCGTGGCCCGCCTCGCGAAGGAGAGGAAGGAGCCTCCCCCCGACCAGCCCGCCTGCACCTGTGACCAGCACCTTCATGGCGGGCGAGAGTGGCAGACCGTTGACGGACGGGCGACTCCCGCCCCTGGGGGAGGAGCCCTGAGGGAATGCCGCGGGATACCCCACACGTGGAGATCGAGCACTCCGATTCGCGGATTGTCAACGCCCCGGGCGCAACCGGCCACTAGCTCGCGGTGACCAACGAACGGCCCGCGACCGGTCGCTGCGGTTGCCGCAACGTCGTGGAACGCTAAGCCTCCCCCTAACCGAGACGACTGATCGGCCCGCGTTCCGATGTCGCTGCGATTCCTCGAGTTCGAGCTGGATCCCGAACAATTCTCGCTGAAGCGAGAAGGCCAGCCCGTGCCCGTCGAACGCCGGGTCCTGGACCTGATCCTCTACCTGATCCGCAACCGGCACCGCGTCGTCTCCCGCGAGGAGCTCCTCCGGGAGGTCTGGGCCGGCGTGACGGTGAGCGACCAGGTCCTGAGCCAGGCCCTCCACTCGGCCCGCCGCCTCCTGGCCGACGACGCAAAGCAACCGCGTGTGTTCCAGACGCTGAGGGGGAGGGGAATCCGGTTCGTGGCGGAGGTGGCGGGGGAGGGACAGGTCGCGCCTCTCGTTGGCCGCGAATTGGAGCTCGAGTTGCTGAGCGAGGTCCTCGGAAGGGCTCGTGCGGAGGAATCTTCCGTTGTACTGATCCGCGGAGACGCGGGAGTCGGCAAGACACGTCTAGCACTAGAACTCCAGATCATCGCGGCGGCTCAGGGCTTCAGGGTTCTCTGGGGCCAGTGTTCGGAAGCCGAGGGTGCGCCTCCGTTTTGGCCGTGGGTTCAACTAGCGCGTGAGCTGAGAACTGGGCCGGTGTCTTCGTCCGTTGCAGATCGCGTGCAGCCGCCACTTCTCGCGGATAGGGGCTTAGTTGAAGATGACCAGACGGCATTCGCGCGGTCGCGGTTTCCGGTTATGGACGGAATAGCTTCCGCGTGGAGACGTGTGGCCCGGTCGACGAGCGTGATCCTTGTCGTCGATGACCTCCACAGAGCCGACGAGTCATCATTCGACTTGTTCGAGTTCGTGGCTCGCGAGTTGACTCCCTGCCGATTGGTGCTGGTGGGGGCATACCGAGGGCGGGAGCTCAGAACCGCCTCCAAGCACGACGAACGCCTTGCGAAGCTGGGCGGGTTGTCTCAGTCGCTATTGCTGGACCTCGAAGGCCTTAGCCGCGATGCGGTACAGGCTCTGGCTGCGGCCGCGGGTGCGGAACTGGATGAATCGGGTCTTGAGACCCTTCACAGGCGGACGGGTGGGAACCCGTTCTTTGCTAGCCAGCTCATTGCCCTTATGAACCGACCCGGGGTCGATCCTGAACAACTGCCCTCGTCCGTGCGAGCGGCTGTCTCGGGGATGTTGGCCTCGGTGCAGCCGGCCGATGCTGGAGTCCTTGGTACAGCTTCCGTTTTCGGCCGCGTCTTTTCTGTTTCCATGCTCGCCGCCGCGACCGGGAAGAGCGAGCTGGCCATACTCGAGGCGATGGATGGCATGGAACGCAGCGGCTTGGTCGAGCGGGTCGGAGACAGGCCCGGCAGCTATCAGTTCGTACACGACCTGGTTCGTGAGGCTGTCTGTAGTGAGATGACTGAGACCGAAAGCGCAAGCGCCCACCTTGGGGCCAAGCAAGCCTACGAGGCACTCGGAGCGGATCGCTTCCTAGCCGAGCTCAGCTATCACAGCTATGGCGCCTGTTCCCTGATCGGAACGACCGACGCCTTGGAGTACGCCCTTCGTGCTGGAAGGCAAGCGCTCGCACGGTCAGCCTTCTCGGATGCCGTGCCTCATTTTGAGCGCTCCATTCGGTTGGGTAGCACCTCGCCGATGGGCCGCGAGGTCCTCGCAGCTGCCCGCTTGGACCTTGGGAAAGCTCTCACGGGGGCAGGTCGAAGACAAGAGGCGCGTGAACATCTGAGTGAAGTTCTCTCGCTGGCCGAGCGTACGAACGACTGGCGACACGGTTGCGAAGCAGCTCTCGAAGTCGCGCCCGGGGTAGCCTCGCTCGAGGCTGGCTTCGTGGACGAGTTGGCTGTGGAGTCGCTTCGCAGAGCGCTCGCTCTCGTTCCTGAGGGAGGCCACGCAGAGCGAGCACGGTTGAAGGCGCGCCTAGCTATGGCCATCTACTGGGAGGCCGGATCTCTTCAGGAACGCACGATGCTGATCGACGAGGCGCGGGAGATTGCCCGGCGCGCAGACCCGGCGACCCGGAGGTTCGTGGAGGTCTTTGCGATCGCGGCACTGTGGTCACCGAAGCAGCCCCGTGCTCGGCTGGAGGCAGTGACGGAACTCGCAGACGCTGCTCGGGTCGCCAATGACTGGCATGCGGAGACGGTCGCTCGGATCTTCAGGACATCGACGCTCACGGAGCTTGGACAAACCCCGGATCGAACGGTTGAGATCGAACGACTGGAAGGAGTGCTCCGGCGAGCAACGATCCCCCAGGCGCGCTGGTACCCACCGCTGTATCGCGCCAGCTTGGCTGCCGATGCTGGTGATTGGTGCGAGGTGGAGAAGTGGTCGGCCGAGTTTGCACGGTTGGGAGAGCCCTTTGAGGACGTCAACCAGGTGTTCAGTACCGCCGCCTTCCTTCTCCTTGGGGCTCATCACCGTGGCGACTATGCGCGGTTGGTGCCTCTGTTGGATTCGATGATTGCTCGCTACCCCACTTTCTTTGCTTGGCAGGCTGTGAGGGTCTTCTTCTTGAATGCCGTCGGGATGGGTGCCCAGGATGACTACCAGGGGGTCCTTGAACGGGCTTCGTCAGCGTCAAGAGACATGGTCTGGCTCTTTGCTTCCGCACTCGTGGCTGAGACCACAGCGATCCGAAGCGACCAGGAAGGGGCCGCCCGGATGCTCGACCTGCTACGGCCGCACTCGGAACAACATCCAGTTGCCGGCTACGGAGTCATCACTTGGGGGTCTACGCTTCGTCTGATCGGACGCCTCCACGCTGTGCTTGGCGACTGGGACCAGGCGCTGCTGGACCTGCGAGGCTCGCGGGCTTGCGAGACGCGGGCGGGATCCAGGGTCTGGGCCTGCTACTCCGCGTACGAAGAAGGCAAGGCCCATCTCGCCCGGGGGGATCGTCAAGAAGCGATCGAGATCCTGGCGAGCACACGGAAACAGGCTGGGCGACTGACGCTATCTGCCCTCGAGGAAAAGGCGGCCGAGACCGAGCGAACGGCCAGAGCCGGAAGCTGAGGCCGGCGATCGCGACGGCTCGGAATCCTGGTGGAGCAGGCGAGGACTCTCGGGGTGATTCGCCAGCGACCCGGACATGGCGCATGCCCTTCGCCAATGTCAAGCTCTGGCGCGGGAGCTGGGGATGTGATGATCCCAGGGGGGTGCGATGATTCTGGGCGTTTCGGGGTTGTATGCGGCCGGAAAGGGCGAAGTGGTGGCCTTCCTGCAAGGCCGGAGCTTCACCGCGTACTCCCTGTCCGACGTCATCCGGGATGAGCTCAAGTCGAGGAACCTGGAGGAGTCCCGCGAACGCATGATCGAGACGGGCCGAGCCCTGCGCGAGAGCGAAGGAGCTGGCGCACTCGCGCGCCGGTTGGCTACCAGGTTGAGCCCCGACCGGAACTTCGTGGTGGACTCCATCCGGCATCCTGCCGAGGTCGAAGCTCTTCGCGAGCTCACCCAGGACTTCAAACTGCTCTGGGTGGAGGCTGACGAAGGCGTCCGGTTCGAACGTCTCAGGAGCCGGGCCCGGAGCGGAGACCCGGAGACGCTGGAAGAACTTCGTCGCCTCGAGGGGTCAGAGCTGGCGAGCGACAACCCAGCTGGGCAGCAGCTTCTTGCCGTGCGCGAACTCGCCGACTACAGGGTGCAGAACGGTGGCAGCCTGGAAGACCTCCAGAGCCAGGTGCAGGAGCTGCTCCGCAACAACCTGTTCTTCGAACGCCCGCACTGGGACGAGTACTTCATGAACATCGCCCAGGTCGTGGCGACCCGAAGTAACTGTGTGAAGCGCAAGGTGGCAGCGGTTCTGACGATCGATCGCCGCGTGATTGCAACCGGCTACAACGGAACGCCACGTGGGACGACCAACTGCAATGAGGGCGGATGCCCCCGCTGCAACAATTTCGGGCCGGGTGGGAGCGACCTGGGGGAGTGTCTCTGCTCTCACGCTGAAGAGAACGCAATCACCCAGAGCGCCTACCACGGTGTTCGGGTTCGCGGTGCGACCCTCTACACCACCTTCTGCCCCTGTCTGATGTGCACGAAGATGATCATCAACGCGGGAATCGGCGAGGTGGTCTTCAGCGCTGAATACCCACTTGGCGACGTGTCGGTCAGCCTGCTTCGGGAAGCTGGGGTGAAGGTGCGACAATTCGAGGGTTGATCTTCACCACCGACAGGGTGTAATACAACCCACCCATCCATGGTAGGTGAAAACACCCACACCCCATCGTGCTGTGAGACAACGCAAATAGCGTTCATATCACCGAGTTCCGAGACAGTGTTTGTCCGTTAGACTCGGGTGCTTGGCTATGCATCTTGCGGGTGAGAGATGTTGACCGCAGGTGATCGAGCACCTGCGCAGCACGTGGCTCGGACCGGTCGAAGGCTGCGCGCGCCCCAGGGCTTCCCGCGGAGCTAGCCGCAGCACAATCGATGTCCACCTCGCTCCTCGCAGAGATCCCTGAGCACACGCTGGCCGATCTCCACCCCAAGGCCATCGGTGACTCCGACTCGGTTCGCCAGCTTCTCACGAGGCTTCGCGATGAGCGAGTTCCTCTGCGGCGCGGGATGAACCGGCAGATCGAGCCCGAGATGGCAGTGGTAGAGCGCGTTGACGACTCGCACATTGTCCTGGCTGCGAAGTCGTTTGAAACTCGCGACCCTCGTCAGAACGTCTACGCGCGATTCGCCCTCGACGGCCGTGAGTATTTCTTCAGTGCGCCGGAGCGCGAGGATCTTGATGGCGGGCGCATCCGGGCTCGGATACCGGCTGCGATCTACGAGTTCGAGCGCCGCGACCACGCCCGGGCTGCGCCTCTCCCGGAGCGGGGGGACCCTACCAAGGTAAGGCTGGCATTCGGCAGCGCTGAGGTTGAAGGGACCATTGAAGACCTCTGCCCAAGCGGTCTCGCAGTGCGGGTTCGCACTGATGGCGTAGTTGCCCAAGGGCCGCTCCGCGTCCGGTACCTGAACGGATCGGCAACTGCCCCAGACAAGCCGGCCTGGATCCGGAACTCCGTGCACGAGGGTGGCGGCTGGACACGATTGGGAATTGGACTGGATTCGACAGCCGAGGGCCTACCCGTTGAGCGCGCCCAGGCAATACCTGTAGGAGGTCCGCTGGCGCGCGCCCGCAGCGTCCTCGGAATCGCGGGTCGAGCTGCACTCCTCCCTTCGGCCAGGCTGCTCGGCCGCACCAGTAGCCGCTTTGCTGAGGTCGTTCGCTACAACAACCGCGCCGGCCAGGAAATCGTGGGCCTCATGGATTCCTGGGGGAGAGGGCGTCCCGTCTCCGTCGTCATCCCCCCCGCCTGGGGCCGAACGAAAGAGACCTTACTTCCCCTTGCTCGCACTCTCGTAGCGACGTTCCGCCGGAGCGGTACCGCGGTTGAGGTCTTGCGATTCGACGGTGTGAACAGGCGAGGCGAATCCTACAAGGCCCCTGGGTGCCAGGTACCCGGACGAGAACAGCATGGGTTCACATTCTCCCAAGGAGTGGAGGATATCCGCGCGGCGCTGGACTTCCTCTATTCCCGACGAGGACGGGAGCCGGCCGCAGCGGCCCTCGTCACATTCAGTGCAGCCTCGATTGATGGCAGAAGAGCTGTCGCAGAAGACTGCGGGCAACGGATTGGCGCTTGGATCTCCGTAGTTGGCTCGGCAGACCTACAGGATCTCATGCGGACCGTATCAGGTGGTGTCGACTACCTGGGTGGGTGTGCGCGCGGCCTGGAGTTCGGCCTGCAGGAGATACTGGGTGTTGAGGTCGATATCGACCGCGCAGGTCACGATTCTCTTGATGCTCGCATCGGCTTTGTCGAGGATTCGAGGCGCGATTTCGAACGAATCACCACCCCGGTGACCTGGTATCACGGGCGCTTCGACGCATGGATGGACCTGGATCGTGTTCGCGATGTCATGGCGCAGGGCGATACTTCCAAGCGCCGGTTGGTCGAGATCCCGACGGGCCACCAGCTGAAGTCCAGCCGAGAGGCATTGCAGGTCTTCCAGGCGATCAGTTGTGAGATCGGGCGGCTTACCACTGGCAAGGAGGTTGGGCCCGCGCTGCCAAGTTTCTCTGCGATGGAGAAGCAGCAACGCCATGAGCGTGGCCGCCTGTCGCCTGGAGAGACAGACCTCCGTCGTTTCTGGCATGACTACCTCGTGGGGCCGAACGAGACTCTTGGAATCGAGATGATGACCATGGGCTCCCACTACCGAGCGCTCATGGACAAGCAGATGCAGGCATTGTCGATCCAGCCTGGACAGACGGTGCTAGACGTGGGCTCTGGGGTAAGCGCCTTTCCCGAGCGCCTGTTGAGTCGCTCAACCGGGCTGCATGACCTACGCATTGTTGAGCTCGACCTGGTGCGGGCCGGACTGGTACGGGGCCGAGAGAAACTCGGGTCTCCCTGTGGGATCTCTGCCGACTTCGTCGAGTCTGACCTGTCGGCGATGGGCGTCCCCCTGAAGGCAGCCGCTGTGGACCGCATTCTGGCGTCCTTGCTGCTGAGCTACGTGGATGATCCGATATCGTTGATGGCTGAATTCCACAGGGTCTTGCGGCCTGGGGGCGTCCTTGTGCTGTCGTCGCTGAAGTTGGATGCCGACATCTCCATGATCTATACCGCGGGTGCGGCCGAGATCAGGGAGCGTGGGATCGCGGAGTTTGGCGACCGGGCCCCGTTTGTCGAATCGGCAATGCGGAGCTTCCTCAATGACGCAGCGCGACTGATCGACCTGGAAGAACAGGGTCGGTTCCGGTTCTGGGAGCCGCAGGAACTGGTGCGCCTCGTGCGAACAGCCGGCTTCAAGAACTCCGCGTGCTCCGAGGTCTTCGGGGCGCCGCCCCAGGCCCTGATGGTACGCGCAACCCGTTGACGAACCGCGCAGGCCACCGGCAAAGCCTCCCTGAGCGAGCCGCGACGGCGTCGATCTCATGGCCCCGGCTGACTGTTCTTGTCTGGCTCTGCTTGCTCATTCCCGGTGCCCTCGGGTTGATGCAGCTCTCGATCGAGACGAGCACCAGCAGTGTGTTGGATCGCCTAAGCCCCGAATGGGCGTTCTATCAAGAGACGCAGGCGGAGTTCGGCGGGGACGAAGTCATTGTCGTGGCGATCCGAGGGGAGTCTCCGCTTGAGGAAGGGATGCTGGAGCTCATCCAACGGATCTCAGATGGGATGCGTGGGACGCCCGGTGTTCGGAGAATCGACAGCCTCTCGACGGTCCCCGTAATTCACCTTGGCGCCCATGGCGCCGTGCAGATGGATCCTCCGCTCGCTGACTTGCGCGGGGCGGTCGGAGCCGATCGCGACCACCTGGTCAGGGAGCTGTTGCGAGATAGCACCGCGCGGCGGGTGTTGGTTTCTGACGACGGTCGCACTGCGGCGATCAACATCGTGCTCGAGCGTGGGCCTGAGACTCACTATGACGGCATCTTCGCGAAGCTCGAGCAACTTGGAGCGAGCGAAGCAGGTCGCATCTCCGGAGTTCCGGTCTTTCGAGTTGCCGCTGACGAGAAGACCCGGCTAGAACTCCTGCGATTCGTGCCCCTTGTTGTCATCTTGATTGGTGCCTTACTGACGTCGGCATTTCGCACCTGGAGGGCGGCAGTCCTCGGCCTCGCCCCTGGTGCAATCGCCGCATTGATGACCTGTGGCGCGATGGGTGCGCTGGGAACATCAATGACGATCAGTACGGTCATCCTACCCTCGGTCTTCATCGCGCTCGGATGCGCCTACTCAATGCACATCCTGCTCGCCTACTCGTCGCCAGGCGAGGACTCGGCATGGAAACGGATCGCTGCGACCGCGCAGCCAGTAGCCCTCTCGGGCCTAACGACGGCAATTGGTTTTGTGGGGATATCCGTCGTTCGGATCGGTGTTATTCGCGACATTGGTGGTTATGGGGCGCTTGGGGTGCTCGTCGTAGTTGGTGCGACGCTGACCCTCGTTCCGGCACTCTTGGCTTGGGTTCAGCCGCAGCTTCGACCTCTGCCAATTGCCTCGGGCGCATGGTCCAGGGGCCTGGTCCGGACGGTTTCTCGGCGGCGATACTGGGTGCTTGCAGCGTGGGCCACCTTCGCGGCGGTCTCAATCCTGGCCCTTGCCCGTCTCGAAGTAGAGACTGACGTCATCCGTTGGTTTCGGCCCTCTGACCCGATCCGGCTTGACTATGCGGAGATCCGCGAAGAGCTCTCCGGGATAAGTCCAGTGAACCTCGTGGTGAGAAGCGAGACCGGCTACGGCGTTGCTACCCCCGAGGTTGTGTCTGCGCTTGATCGACTCACTGAAGAGCTTGAGAGTGATGCCCGCGTTGGCAGGGTCTTGACCTTCGCCGCTCCAATCGGGGAACTCCACCGGAGCTTCGCTGGAGAGAATGCTGGAGGCCTGAGTTCGAGCCTGATTGAGCAATACCTGCTGGTCCTTGAGTCCGAGGGTTTCTTCCGAGACTTCGTGACTCCCGATCGAAACGCGACCAATGTGATCATCCGGGCCGATGACAATCGTTCTGGGGCCTTGCGCGACATCGCGCGAAAGGCGGAGGCATGGTGGGATCGCAATGGAGCACGTGGCACGACTGCCCGAGCAACAGGGATCATGTACGAATTTGCGCGAGCTGAGGACGAGATTGCTCTTGGCCAGATTCGCGGCCTTCTCTTTGCCGGGATCGCAATCGGCTTTGTGCTCTTCGTTGCTCTGAAATCGCCCTCGACTGCTCTCGCGAGTGTTGTCCCCAATGCGGTTCCAATTCTCTTCACCTTTGGTCTCATGGGCTTTGTCGGAATCCCCCTTGATGCTGGAACCGTGGTGGTCGGCAACATCGCGTTGGGCATCGCCGTTGACGACACCATCCACCTTGCGAGTCGCTATTCGGAGCTGAAGAGAACGGGGGTCGACCGTGCTCAAGCGCTTGAACACGCGATCGAACGGGTACTCCCTGCATTGCTGATGACAACCCTTGCCGTAGGCATCGGATTTGGCGCGCTCGCGCTATCCGAATTCCGCTTCATCAAGAACCTGGGACTCCTGACCGCGCTTGTGATGGGGATCTGCCTGGTCGCGGACCTCGTTCTCCTGCCGGCTCTCCTCCTCGGCTCGCGAAAGGGGCGCAAAAGCCCCTGATTCAAGAGACGAAAGGGGCGGGCCGATCGAACGAGGATGGCGGCCTCTAGCCCCGCGGGGGATCTGTACCGGGACTACCGTGAGCTCATCGAGCGGGATGTTCTCCCCCGATCGCTCCGCACAGGCACCTTTGTCTTCTTCGTTATCCAGACAGTCTTCATCTATGTCGACTGGTTGATGTTCCGCGAGAACTTCTGGAATTTCCTTCCGGTACGGGTTGGCCTCGACGCAGCCTTTGCCCTGATCTACTTCAAGACGTGCTGGGTCCGACCACTCGCATCCACGGTCGCCGTCTGTTGGCTGGGTGGCGCAATGCTCTTGATGGTCACTGCGGGCACCGGGGGCGGATCGAGTGGGTACTACGTCGGTCTCGTTCTCCTGTTCGTTGGAGTCGGCACACTTGTCCCTCTCACGACCCGTCAGGCCTCAGGGATCCTTGGGATGCTCTACGGGGCCTACGTTGGAGTTGGTCTCCTCGCAAAGCCGATAGTCTGGGAGGAGTTCGGGCTCCACTTGTTCTTCCTCGGCGCTGCCGGATTCGCCGGAGCCATGTCTTGTGGGCTCCTCGACCGAATGCGCTTCAACGACTTCCTTCAGCGGCGCGAAATCGAGGAAGCTCGCGACAAGCTCGCCTCTCTAGATCGCGAGAAGTCCCGCTTCACCGCCAACATCCACCACGAGCTCCGCACCCCCCTCACCCTGATGCTGGCGCCCATCGAGGCCATGCGTTCTGGGGATCTGGGCGAGGTGCCTTCGGGGCTCGATCGGACCTTGCGGACGATGCAGTCGAATGGGCTGCGGCTGCTCAAGCTGATCAACAACCTCCTCGATCTCGCGAAGATCGAGAGCCAGCAGCTCTCGGTTCGGCGGGTGCCCGTGGATCTGACGCAGCTGGTCGGCGAGGTCGTCGATGGCGCTACGCCCATGGCCGACCGGAAGGGGCTGTGGCTGCGGCAAGAGGGCTTCGGAGAGTTTCCCACCTTCCATCTCGACCCCGACGCGCTCGAGAAGATCCTGGTCAACCTGATCGGGAACGCGCTCAAGTTCACCGACGCGGGTGGGATCACGGTGCGGGCCAGCGCGCTGCCCGCGGGTGGCGAAGAAGGAGAGCTGGCGCAGGGCGGTGTCCACCTCACGGTCGAGGACACGGGGGTGGGCATCCCGGAAGGCCAGCTCGGCCGCGTCTTCGATCGCTTCGCGCAGGTGGATGGGTCGGCGACGCGCAAGCACGAGGGAACGGGGATCGGGCTGAGCCTGGTGCACGAGCTCGTCTCGCTGCACGGGGGTCGGGTCTGGGCGACGAGCGCGGGCGAAGGGCAGGGCAGCGAGATGCACGTGCTGTTGCCCCTCGGCGAGCCGGACGACGCCCCGGACGAGGAAGTGATGCTCGAAGAGAGCGGGGGGCGGGCCCTCTCGGCCTCGAAGTCCTTCGAGGCCCTGGCCAGCGAGGTCTCGATGGACCTCGAGGGCTCGGAGCAGAGCCGCTTTGCCGCGGTCGAGCACACGGTGAGCCGGTGGGAGGCCACGCGGCACGGCGACGATTGGCTCGCCGAGCTGCCCCAGCACCCTCCGGGCACACCCCGGGTCGTCGTGGCCGAAGACAACTCGGAGATGTGCAGGCTCCTGGCCTTCCTGGTGGGGCGCGAGTTCGTGGTACAGCCGTGCCGCAACGGGCGCGAGGCGCTGGAGGCGGTGCGCGAGAGCCCGCCCGAGCTGGTGCTCACCGACGTGATGATGCCCGAGATGTCGGGCACCGAGCTGTGCCGGGCCATCAAGGAGGACGATGCGCTCTCGGCCGTGCCGGTCATGCTGGTCACCTCCAAGGCCGAGCGCGAGATGAAGATCGAGGGCCTGGAGCTCGGCGCCGACGACTACGTCACCAAGCCCTTCCACCCCCGCGAGCTGATGGCCCGCGCCCGTTCGCTGGTTCGCATCCGCTCCCTGCAGCACCAGCTCGCGGGCCGCAACGACGAGCTCGAGCGCAGCAACCGGGACCTCGAGCAGGCGATGGACGAGCTCAAGGCGGCCGAGGTCCAGCTCGTCCACGCCGAGCGGCTGGCCGCGGTGGGGGAGCTCTCGGCGGGCGTCGCCCACGAGGTCAACAACCCCCTCAACTTCGCCCGCAACTCGCTGGCGGCCCTTCGCACCTACGTCGACGATCTCCGCGGGCTGGCTTCGCTGATCGGTGGCCTCGATGCCGAGGACCCCAAGCGGCTGCGGGTGCAGCTCCTCCAGCTCGAACGGAAGAAGCAGGAGCTCTGCTTCGACGAGCTGGCCACCGACCTGGCCGAGCTCGTGGGCATCGTGACCGAGGGGCTGGACCGCACGGCCCGGCTCGTGGCCGACCTTCGGGATTTCGCGGCCCCGGGGCGCGAGGGGCAGGCCCTGGTCGATGTGGAGGCGGGCCTCCGCTCGACCCTCCAGCTCATGGCCCACCGCTTCCGCGAGGCCGGAATCGAGGTGGAGGTGGAGTTTTCACCCGGTCTGGAGCCCGTACCCGGCGACCCGGGCGGCCTGAACCAGGTGTTCCTGAACCTGCTCAAGAACGCCGCCGAGGCGATCGAAGGACAGAGCGGGAGCATCCTCGTTCGCGCCCGGAAGGTCGAAGACGGCGGTGGAGCCCATCTGGAGGTTTCTGTGCAGGATTCGGGCTCCGGCATCGACGCAGCGATCCAGGAGCGCCTCTTCGAGCCCTTCTTCACCACGAAGGAGGCAGGGCGGGGCACGGGCCTGGGCCTGGCCCTGTGCCAGCGGGTGATGGCCGAGCACGGCGGCTCGATCGAGATCGCCTCGACCCCGGGCGAGGGCACCTGCGCCACGATCTGCCTGCCGCTCGCCGGCAGCACGGAGGCCGCGGACCATGGGCGCGAGTAGGCCCGCGGGCAAGGTGGACCACCGGGCCTTCCCGGTGCTCTACGTGGATGACGAGCCCGAGAACCTGCGGGTCTTCGAGCTGACCTTCCGGCGCGACTTCGAGGTGCTCACCGCCACGAGCGGCGAAGAGGGCCTCGACCTCGTGCTGAACCAGCGCGTCGCGTTGGTGCTCTCGGACCACAAGATGCCGGGCATGACGGGAGCCGAGTTCCTGGCACGGGTTCGGGACGTGGCGCCCGAGACGATCCGCATGCTGGTCACGGCCTACGGCTCGGCCGAGACCCTGGCCCACGCCATCAACGACGGCTCGATCTACCGCTACGTGCCCAAGCCCTGGCAGCCCGAGGAGATGCGCGTGGCCTTGCGCCGGGGCATCGAGGTCTTCGCCATGGCGAAGGAGCGCGAAGGCCTGGTGCAAGAGCTGCAGACGGTGAACCGGATCGCCGAGACCATCACCCGCGAGCTCTCGCTGGATCGCCTGCTCGACCTCCTGGTCACCTCCCTCACCGGGGTGCTGTCCTACGACGGTGCCTCGCTCCTCCTCTTCGAGCAGGGCACCGAACGTCTGCGCATGGCGCGCACCGCCCCTGCCGAGGACGAGGCCTCCCGGAACCTGGAGGGCCTGTGCCTCGACGGCGAGACGGCAGGAGAGGTGGTCGACGAGCTGGCCGCCGGCCGGGCCCAGTTCTTCTGCCTCGACGAGTGCTTCGCCCAGCCCGCACCGATCCAGCGCTGGCTCACCGAGCTGGCCAGCGACGTCCTGGCGGTGCCGCTGCTCGGCAAGGATGCGCCGATCGGGGTGCTCGCCGTCGACAACCGGAAGGGCGGCAAGGCCTTCGATGCCTCGGACCGAACGCTGCTCGAGGGCATCGGCCAGCAGGCCGCGGTGGCCATCCAGAACGCGCGCCTGGTCGAAGACCTGCGCCAGAGCCGGCAGCAGGTGCTGCGCGCCGATCGCCTGGGAACACTCGGCACCCTGGCCGCGGGCTTTGCGCACGAGATCAACAACCCCCTGACCTCGATCCACACCTTCCTCAGCCTCGCCGTCGACAAGCGGCACCAGGACGACACGGAGTTCTGGGGCGACTACCACCGTCTGGCCTGCTCCGAGGTAGAGCGCATCCGGGGCCTGGTCTCGACCTTGAGCCGGCTGGGCCGCGAAGAGCTCGGCCGCGCTGCGCGCTCGGCCTGCGACCTGGCGACGCTCGCCCGCGAGGCCATCACCCTGATCACGCCCGAAGCCGATCGGCGCCACGTTTCGATCGACCTCACGGTCGACCCGGCGGCACCCAAGATCCACGCCAGCCGCGAGCAGCTGCACCAGCTCTGCCTGAACCTCCTGCTCAACGCCGTGCAGGCGAGCCCGCCCGACGCGCGCGTGGCGGTGGCCGTCCTGCCCGGTGGGCCGGGCCAGAGCCCCGGCGCCACGCTCGAGGTGGTCGATGGCGGCGGCGGCATCGCGGAAGACGACCTCGAGCGGATCTTCGACCCCTTCTTCACGACCAAGGGCCCCGACCAGGGCACGGGGCTGGGTCTGATGATCTGCCACCGCATCGTCAGCGACCACGAGGGCCTCATCGAGGTCAGCAGCCGGGCCGGCGAGGGCGCGACCTTCCGGGTCCGCCTGCCCGCCGAGATGCCCTGAGCCGGCTCACCCAGAGCTCGGTTGACCCCTTCTGCGCCACTTGATAGAACCATCAGCACGGCTCCTGCCCGGGGTAAAGCCCCACGCGAACGCAGGGCTCTGTGCAGGGGGTTTCAACGATGTCGCGGCGATCGCCCGAACTCCGCGTGCCTTCCCGCGCGCTTGGCCTGCTGGTGGCGCTGCTGGTGCTGCTCGGCTCTCAAACCGCCTTCGCCGACAGCCGCAAGCGCGTGGCGATCCTGCCGATGGTCGTGCACGCCACCGAAGACCGGGAGTACCTGCGCTCGGGGCTGGCCGACATGCTCGCCTCGCGGCTGGGGCGCGAGAAGGGTGTCGCCGTCCTTCGCATCGACGACCCCGAAGCCGCGACCACCGACGTGGCCACCGCCCAGGCCGCGGCCAAGGCCGCCGGCGCCCAATGGGTGCTCTTCGGCTCCTTCACCCGCTTCGGCGAGGGCGCCAGCCTGGACATCCGCTGCATCAAAGCCACGGGCGAGGACGAGGGCCTACCCCAATCGGTCTTCGTGCAGGCCGGAACCCTGGGCGAGATCATCCCCCGCCTCGACAACCTGGCCAAGCGGGTCGGCCACCACGTGACCGGCGGCCGCAGCACCCTGCCCGAGGTCGCCGCCCAGGGCGCGGCCGACGACGACGTGGCCGACGCCCTCTCGGAGCTCGACGCCCTGCGCGGCCGCGTAGAGGCCCTGGAGAAGCAGGTCTTCTCCGGCAAGGGCGGCGAAGCCGGAGACACCGCAGCCCGGTGACTGCTCCCCCGGCAAAGCCGGGGGCATCAGGTGAGCCGCTCAAAGCGGCTGGACGGGGCCGCTGCGCGGCCCCTGGCGCCCCCCTACGGGGG
>NYZB01000042.1 GCA_002687015.1 Deltaproteobacteria bacterium | reverse complement strand
CCGGCGCCGGGCCGTCTTCCGCCCCAGCCGTAGTGCCTGAGCTCGAGCTGCTGGGGGCGCCGTCGACTCATGATGGTGTAGAATACGGCGATCTTCTATCCAACGCAAGCACTTTCTCTCATTCGGGCAACAAGCCCCCAACGAAGCCCCCACGCGCCGCGCCGGACGCTCGGCAGCCCGCGCCCGCCCCCACGCTCCGAGACGAAACCCCCACCCACGCGCACCACCCCCTTCACCAACCTTCCGAAACCCCGCCCGAACGACCGCGAGACTCGCTTGGGTCACCCCAATCACATCTGGCGAGGCGCTCTCACCTGGTGTCCGCCGGCTACCGCCGAGGAGGAAACCCGAAGCAAGGGCAAAATGCCGGCGGAGGATCGTCCGAGTCCTGAATGCTTGAAAGGCAGCGCCTCTCGGGGGAGCACGTGCCCTCCGACGGGCCGGTGGCTACCGGATGATCGGCTGGCTCAAGGTTCCCGAGACGGTGGCGTGGCCGTTTCCTGCGGCGTCCAGGACGATTCCCTGGCTGCGCATGGGGTCGTGGAGGGCTGGGGAGACGGCGCGCAGGTCGACGTCGAGGTTCAGGGGGGCCATGTCCAGGCGCGGGGCGGGGCTGACGTTTCCGGTCACGTCGAAGGAGGCCATGGGACCGTCGAGGTGCAACTCGTGGACCGTGATGGCGCCGCCCTCGCCGAGGTCGATGTCGACCTCGATCTCGTCGAAGGGGATTGCGACGGGGACGCCGGGCAGGAGCAGATTGCCGTCCGCGGCCGCCAGCACCAGGTCGCCCTGCCAGCCGTTGGCTCCCCGCCGGAGATCGGCCTCTCCCGAGAGCACGCCCGCGAGCGGCAGCTCCTCCGTACCGGGCGGGAGTGGGAGGGCCTCGCTCTCGAGTCCTTCGAAGTCGCCGTCGAAGCCGATCTCACCCGTGGGCCAGAGGGTTCCGCCGACTTCGCCGCCGGCCAGTGCCAGGTCCACGGCCAGGGCCGGCTCTCCCGAGAGCCAGGAAGAGGAGAAGGCCGGGCCCAGCTCGGCGGCGTCGACGAACACGGGTTCCGACCCGGGCCAGGTCAGCCGCAGCCCTTCGATGGCGAGGGTGGGGCCGGTCCAGCTCCAGCCCATGCCCAGGTCGGCGAGCTCCACCCGGGCGCCCGTCGTCTGGGCCACGAGGCCGCTCGCCCTCGGGACCAGCCGCTCCCAGGGAAACTGGAGCACGGCCAGGAAGAGGGTCAGCAGCAGGCAGCCGAGCCCGATCGCGAAGCCGCGCAACCACGGGCGCTCGCTGGGCTCCGCCCCCCGGCGAGGCGGACTGGTCACGACGGGACGGGCTCGAAGGACGAGACGGTGAAGGTCACGTCGAGCAGCTCCGGTTTGTCGGCGCGGGCGCGGATGCGCAGGCTCTTCACCGAGAGCAGCTGGGGCGCGGATTCGATGCGGTGCAGGTAGTTCACGGTCTGTGCCAGGGAGACGCTCTTCAGGACCACCTGGACCTTGGTCTCCTTGTAGGCCTCGCTGGCCGGCGAGGTGCGCGGCTCCATCGACGCCACCTTGACGGCGCTCTTCCGGGCGAGGTCCTCGAGGGTGGTGAAGATCTCGCCCTTCGGTCCGCTGTGGATGCGCTCGCGCACTCGCGAGAGCGGCGCGTTCACGCGATCGAACTGACTGCGCAGGGCCTGGACGGCGCGAAGCTCGTCCCGGGCGGTGGCGGCACGGCGCTCGGCGCTCGCGGCCCAGTCGAGAGTGGGCGCCACGAGCGTCAGCCAGAAGAGACCGAGCAGGGCCACGACGCCGACCGCGCCGACCAGGGCCCGCTCGCGGCCGTTCAGGTCGGTCCAGGCGTCGACCAGTCGATTCCACCAGGTCTTCATGGCGCTCGGCCCCCGGTCATCCCGCGCTGCCACCCGGCGACGGGGCCAGGGAGATGCGAACGCTGAAGGTGGTGCCGCCGCGTCGGCTGTCTCCGGTGATGTCGCCGACCGTGATCTCGCTGAACAGGGGAGCCTCCCGCAAGGCCTTCTCCAGGCGGTCCACGCTCCCGAACTCGGGGAGATGGCCCTTGATCTGGATCATCTGGCGATCGATCGACAGCTCCTCGAAGACCACCCCGAGACCGGGCGGCACGCGCCGCGACAGCTCGGTCAGGATGTCGAGAGCCGAGAGGCTGCCGCCGAAGACGCCGAGGGTGTCGGCCTCCTTCTCGGCGCGCCGCAGGGCCTCCTGCATGGCGGCGAGGGGTCTCTGGGTCGGGGCTGCGCCCGGCAGGGCCTGGCTGAGCAGCGCCCGCGCCTGGGCCTCCGCGTCGGCGGCGCGCCGCTCGTCGAGCACGGCCTGGGTGCCGAGGGTGCCGCCGGCCAGCAGCAGGGCCAGACCCGCCAGCAGGGCGGGTGTGCGGAACTCGCGGACCACCGCGCGCAGGTCGACCTGCGGTGCGAGCTCGTCCTTGCGGAAGTTCATGCGGGAGAGGGCCTGGGCGCTGCCCCGCAGGGCCAGGGCGGTAGCCGGACCGAAGACCACCGGGTCGCCCCCCGCCAACAGGGCCGCGCCCATCTCCCCGCGCGGGAGCGGGAGCTTCACGGCCTGGACGCCGGTGCGCTCGCTCAGGAAGCGATCGAGGTCCTGGAGACGCGCCGTGCCGCCCATCAGCACGATCTGTGGCGTGCCGCCCTCGCTCTCGCTGCCCTCGAGGCGGTCCTCCACCGAGCCGAGCATGCGCAGCATCTCGCGGGCCAGTCGATCCGCCACCTCGACCGCCGGGGCACACTCGGTTCGGCCCGAGCCTCCGAAGATGCCCTGCTCGATCTTCGAGCGCTCGGCCTCGAGATCACTCAGGCCGCGGTCGCTCGCGACGGCCTGGGTGATCGCCTGCCCACCGATCGGAACGGTGCGAGCGCCGATGCCGCGGCCGTCGATGCACAGGCACAGGGTGGTCTTGCGGTGCCCGAGGTCCACCAGCAGGCGAGGCCCGGGCAGCTCGAAGACGGCGGCCAGGTTGGAGAGCACCAGGCCCTCGGCCTCCGCGATCCGGACCTGCACGCCCGCTTCGTCGAGCATCTCGAGCAGCAGGGCCACCTCGCTGCGGGGCGCCAGGCTGGCTGCGACCTCGGTGGCCTCCTTGGCTTCTTCGACCACCTCCCAATCGACCACGAAGTCGTCCAGGTCGAAGGGCACCTGGGCCTCCAGCTCGAAGGGGACGGCCGGGTCGATCTTGCGCCGGTCTCGGAAGGGGAAGCGCAGCCGCCGGGTGGAGACCCGGTCGCCGGCCAGGGCCACGACGGCGCCGGTGGTGGGCAGATCGTGGAGCTGGAGGAACTCGCGGATCTCGGTGGGGAGTGAAGGCGACGGATCGTCCAGGGGGAGCGAGCGCAGCTGCACGACCTCGAGCTCGCGGAGGCTCTGCCGCATCTCGACCGCCTTGATCGCGTAGCTACCCAGGTCGAGACCGAGGATGCGCCTCGCCATGGAACCCCCCCGCCTGCGGTGCCGCCGCTCATCGCACGTCCCAGGCGAGCCACACCGGCTCGGCCGGCTCGCTGCGATCGATCCAGACGACCACCGTCCTCTCGACATCACCGTAGCGGGCGACCGACTCCACGCGAAAGACATCGCTCACGAAACCCGGCGGCGGGAAGATCTCGCCATCCACCGCCTGACCGAGGCTGGTGCAGTCCTCACCGGTCTCGCTGCTGCAGAGGATCGCACCGTTCTCGCGTAGCTCGAGCACGTCGCGAACCGTGTCCTCGCTGGCGAAGCGCATGTCGCCCGTGCCGTGGTAGAGCAGGGCGAGCACCCAGGGTGGGGCCGTGTTGGGGTTGATTCCGGCGGCGTCGTGGATCGGCTGTACCGTGACGTAGGGACGCAGCGCGTCGACCAGGGCGGGTCGGAAGCCCTCCACCAACGCGAGCTCGTCGACCGAGAGGAGAGGTCGGTTCGCGGCGCGGTAGGGCGGATCCTGAGCCAGGTAGTAGTCGTCCTCAGAGCCGCCGAAGATCCGCACTTCATCCTCGTCCATGTAGTCGAGGAGGTTCCGGGCCAGCTCCTCGATGTCGTAGCTGCGTTCTTCGTCCGCCCCGGGGATCTCCTGGACGACCCGGTCGAGCAGGGCCGCCAGGAAGGCCTCGGACAGGTCTTCATGGCTGGCCGCTCCGTCGCTGATGACCGAGTTCAGGTTGATGCGAGAGCCGGCATCCTCGATGTGGAGTCGAAGCTCACCACCGTCCGCGGTGACGATGGGCACGGCCCCCACCTGGGCCCAGAGCTCCTCTCGGGTCTCGGCGGCCAGGCCGAACTCCGCCTCGTCGAGCTTGTCCTGGAGCAGCAGGCCCGTCGCCAGGTGCACGCCGCCCCGGGCCAACGCCTCGCAGCGGGCCGCGTAGTCGCGGTTGCGGGCCACCATGCCGTCCACGGTCGCTCGCCGCAGGAAGGTCGCCACGCCGGTCACCGCCAGCAGCATGAAGAACATCACGGCGATCAGCGCCATGCCGCGGCGCTGCCGATGGCTCGTCCCGCAGGTCATTGGCAGCCCGCCAGGCCGCCCGGGTCGATGCCCAGGCTCGCGGCCTGCTCGGCGAAGCACTCCCCTCCGACGGCATCGATCAACGCCTCCAGGGCCGGGTCCGTGCTCAGGAAGGCGTCGAAGACCTCGGGGTTGGCGGCGCGGCACTGCGCGACGGTCACGCAATCCGCAGCGTCGTCGTCCTCGTCGTCCCCCTCCTCGTCCGGCTCCCCGCTCTCCTCGGGCGCCAGGTCGAGAGGTCGGATCGGCAGGAGCACCCGGCGCACCCGGGGGTCCGGCGGGGCGGTTCCTACGCCGTCCAGGCTCTCCGGGTCGAGAAGGGCCAGCTGGAGCTCGGCCTGCACGGGGAGCTGGCTGGAGCGCTCCAGGGTCGAGGAGTTCCAGCGGTCGGTCCAGGCCCCGTCCTCGTCCTGCAGCCGGATACCGAAGCTCGCCACGCCGTCGGCGAGCACCTGCACGCCCTGGTCGTCCCGGCGCGGGAAGGCCTGGTCGAGGCTCTCCGGGAGCTGCGGGCTCGACCAGCGCAACAGCTCCAGGGCCTCTCCCCGCTCGTCCAGCGCCGTCCAGAAGGCGACCACCGCAAGGTCGGATTCGTGCTCGGCGCCTCCGCGCGGCCGGTGGGCGCGGGTCTGGAACTTGAGCCGGTCGGCTCCCTCCCCGCTGCGCCCGGCCTCGGCCAGGAAGAGCCAGGGATGCGCCAGTGGATCGACCTCGTCGGGCTTCACGATCAGGACGGTCTCCTGGAGGTCGCGGGCGATGCGGTCGAGGGTCAAGGTGGCGCGCCGATCTCCCTCGGTCAGGGCGGCGGCGGCGGAGCTCTGGCGGGAGAGCTGGAGATAGGCGTTGATCGCAATCGACAAGACGATGGCCGTGAAGAGCAGCACGAAGAGCATCTCGATGAGGGTGAACCCATCGCGGCTCCGGTCTCCGGGATCCGTGAGGCCGGTCACTCGAGCTCTCCCGGCCCGTCCTCTTCGGCCTGACTCGGCAGCTGCTCGGCCACCGAGGCGGCGTCGAAGCTGAAGGTGGTCCTGCGCACCTCCTGGGTGTGCACGCCTTCCTTCCACTGGACCGAGACCTCGACTTCGAGGAGCGGCGGAGAGGTGCTCCCCCCTACGCCCAGCAGGCCCGTCGGAGCCCCGAGCGCCGGGTCGCGGGGCTCTGCGAGGCCCAGCCGCGAAAGCTCGAGGGGACGGGTCTCGACCGCGAGCTGGTAGCCGCCTTCTTCGTCCTCGGTCCTGCCCAGCTCCGGCAACGTGCCGAGCAGCGCCTGGCTCTCGACCTCCGCGAGCAGGCGATCGGCGATCAGCGAGGCGGCCAGCCGGCGGTGGGCGTCGCCCTCCACCGCCATGCCGCCCACCGCGGCGCGCACCAGCAACGCCAGGACGATGCCGAGGATCGCCACCGCCACCATCACCTCGAGGAGGGTGAAGCCACGTCCGCCCAGGCGGCGGTTACCCTCAGTCGACACGGACGATCCGGATCCGGTCGGCCAGGGGTGCCAGGCCGAGGAGCACCTGATGGCCGCCGTCCCCGGCGATCCAGACCTCGGTGCCTTCGGAGCTGCCGTCCCAGGCGAAGGGCAGGTGGACCTGGCCCCGCTCGACGCGGCCCTCGGCGGTATCGACGGCCGCGATCCACACGCCAGGGGTCGGTGACATGGGCCGCGACACGGGGCCCCGGGCGAGCTGGAACTCGCGCTCGCTCTCTCGCGGCGCCTGCATCGGGATCTCGCTCTCCTCGGACCAGCGGATCGGCAGGCCCGTCTCCTCCTCCGAGTCGCCCCCTGCCTGGTCCTCGAGCCAGTAGAGCTGCTCATCGAGGTCGAGCACGACGCGCTGGGGGGTGCCGGTCATGACGGCCCGCTGGCGCGCGAACTCGAGCAGCGAGGCGAGCGAGCGGGCTTCGTCCAGGGTCGCCTGGGAGCCGCGCATGCCCAGGTTCGGAAGGGTCAGGGCGGCGACCAGCGCCATGAGCAACGCCACGGCGATCATCTCGATCAGCGTGAAGCCGCCGCGGCGGCGACGCTTCACACGAGGGCCAGGCCCTTCGGGCGTACGGCACTCACTCCGGGTCATCCGCCGTTCTGACCTTGCCAGTTGCCGATGTCGCTGTCGTCGTCCGCGCCGCCGGGCTGGGAGTCGGCCCCGTAGGACCAGATGT
>NYZB01000041.1 GCA_002687015.1 Deltaproteobacteria bacterium | reverse complement strand
CCTCGACCAGTGCCTGGCGCTCCCGGCCGTGCAGGCCTACATGCTGGCCATCAAGGACCGGGTGCTCTCGCGCTGGGTGCTGCCCCAGGGCGCGGTGACCACCGAGGTGACCCTGCGCTTCCAGCTCGACCCCGCGGGCTCCGCCAGCAGGGTCGACTTCAAGAACACCGGCGACACGGCCGTGGGCAAGAGCGCGGTCGAAGCCGTGATGGCGGCCTCTCCCTTCAGCCACATGAACGCCGGCGTTCGTTGTCTCGCCAACGTCCCGCTCGTCGCCACCTTCAAGAACCCCACCGTTGCATCGAACTAGCACCTGGGCCTCGAGCTTCGTCCTCGCTCTGGCCCTCGTCGCTGGGCCCTTCTCGGGCGCCGGGGCACAGGGCCTGCCGACCGTGCTCGACTTCGACGAGAACGAACAGGTCAAGACCAAGAAGTCGGACACGAACCGTGACGGGCGCTACGACGAGGTCGTCCAGTACCAGGCCGGCAAGCCCGCCAGCGCCGAGCAGGACACGACCCACGACGGCAAGGTCGACACCTGGATCCGCTTCGACGCGGCGGGAAAGCCCGCCCTGCAGGAGCGGGACACCAACGCCGACGGGCGCAAGGACCAGTGGACCGACTTCGCGGGCGGCCAACCCGAGGAGCAGCGCGACGACCACAACTTCGACGGCAAGGTCGACGCCACGATCTTCTACGAGGGTGGTGTGCCCGCTCGCAAGGAGGAAGACCCGGACTTCGACGGCGTGATCGAGCGGCGCATCACCTACGCCGGTGGAGAGCCTGCGATCGTCGAAGAGGACCAGGACGGCGACCGCAAGCCGGAGCTGCGGGCGGAGTACAACCGGGACGGCACGAAGAAGCTCGAGCTGCAGGACACGAACGGCAACGGCCGCTTCGACGTCACGATCCACTACGACCACGGCCAGAAGACCCGCGTCGAGGAAGACACGAACCACTCGGGCAAGGTCGACGTAGTCACCCACCACCAGGGCGATCGGATCACGCGGCGACAGGCCGACACGACGGGCGATGGCCGCTTCGACACCGAGTCGGCCTACGAGAACGGCAAGGAGCGCCGCCAGGTCAAGGACGAGGACCGGGACGGCAGGCCGGAGGCCGTAGTCCTCTACGCGGCGAATGGCGACCGCGAGCAGGAGAGCTTCGACCCGGACGACGACGGCAAGATCGACCTGAACCGGTACTACGAGGCGGGCCGCAAGGCGCGCGAGGAAGCCGACCAGGACGACGACGGCCGGATCGACCTCGAGACCTGGTTCGCCGGCGAGAGGGTCCTCAAGACCGAGGCGGACACCAACAAGGACGGCCGCCGGGACACCTTCGTCGCCTTCCGCGAGGGCGTGCGCATCGAGCAGAGAGAGGACCAGAACGACGACGGCGAGATCGACGCGATCTTCCGCTACGCCTCGGACGGCGAGAGCCTCGAGAGCGACGAGCGGGACACGGACTTCGACGGCCGCTTCGAGGCCAGGGGCAGCTACGAGGCGGGCCTGCTGGCCCGCAAGGAGATCGACCGGGCCGGCCGCGGCCGGCCGGATCGCGTGGAGACCTACGGCGAGGAGAGGCTCCTGCGCGTCGACCTGGACGAGGACGGGGCCGCGGGCTTCGAGCTCAGCAACTTCTACGACCCGAAGGGCCGCCTCGAGAAGCAGGAGCAGGACACGGACGCGGACGGCAAGGCCGACAAGTTCGTGACCCTGGACGTCGGCAGCGGAAAGGAGCGCCGCGTCCTCGAGGACACCGACGCCGACGGCAAGATCGACCGCTGGGTCACGAAGGACGCGAAGGGCGTCACCGAGAGGCTCGAAGAGGACAAGAACGCCGACGGCGAGGCCGACCGGGTCGTCCTCTACGCAGGCGGCGTGGCGGCCCGCTTCGAAGAGGACACGGACTTCGACGGCAAGCCCGACGTGAAGGGCGCGCTGGACGCGAAGGGTCAGGTCACGGCCGAGCAGCGAGTCACCGGCCAGGGCAAGGGCTTCGACACCCAGATCACCTACGAGGGCGGCCAGAAGGTGAAGGAGATCCGGGACACCACCGGCGACGGCAAGCCGGATGCCTTCACCACCTTCGTGGACGGCCAGATGGCTCGCCAGGAGCTCGACACCGACGCCGACGGCCGGAACGACACCTTCCTCCACTTCGAGAACGAGAAGCGAGCGCGGCAGGAGAAGGACACGACCGGCGACGGCAAGGGCGACCAGATGGTCTTCTACGGGCCCGACGAGACGCCGGTCAAGGACGAGAGCGACGGCAACGCCGACGGCAAGCCGGATTTCCGGCGTCTTTACGAGGCGGGCGTGCGAGCCCGAGAGGAGCAGGACGGGGACTTCGACGGGCACTTCGAGCTCGTCACCTTCTACGAGAAGGACCAGCCCCTCCGCTCCGAGCGGGACGGCAACGCCGACGGCAAGACCGACGTGACGATCCACTACAGCGAGGGGCGGAAGAGCTCCCAGGAGGAGGACCGGGACTTCGACGGCCGTGTCGACGTCGAGACCCGCTTCGGCCCCGACGAGCAGCCCGTGCGCGTGGCCGAGGACAGCGACGCCGATGGACGGCTCGAGACCACGACCCTGCTCGAAGGGGGGGAGCCCGTGCGCAGCGAACGCGACCGCAACGGCGACGGCAAAGCCGACGTGATCACGCGCTTCGAAGGCGGAGAGCCGCGCCACGTGGAGCAGGACGACGACTTCGACGGTGCCTTCGAGATCCAGGTCGCGCTCGCGGAGGGCGGCAGCCAGCAGCAGACGAAGGACCGCAACGCCGACGGGCAGCCGGACCTCTGGGTCACGACCAACGCCGAGGGCGTGACGATCAAGCAGGAAGAGGACCGCAACTTCGACGGCACGAAGGACCAGCTGAGCGAGTTCAAGAACGGCAAGCCCGTCCTGGTGCGCCAGGACCGCGAGCTGCGCGGCTGCTTCGACCTGGAGGAGCGCTACGACGCGGCCGGCCAGGTCACGAGCCAGGCCGTGGACCAGGATGGCGATTGCAAGTTCGACCTGTGGACCAGCCAGAAGAACGGCGCCGTCGTCTGGCAGGCCCAGGACCAGCGCCAGACCGGCCGGGCCACCGTGCTGACCCGCTTCGACGCGAGCGGCCGGCCCAAGCTCCAGGAGCTGGTGAGCGAGGGCAAGAAGCGGCCCGATGTAAAGGTCTTCCTCGAGCCCGACGGCAGCGCCCGCAGCCAGTGCGTGGACGGCGATGGCAACCGGACCCTCGAGACGCGCTACAGGCTGAGCGGCGGCGTCGTGACCGAGCGCCTGGTCGACAAGGACGGGGACGGCGATGGGGACATCCGCCAGCACTTCCAGGGCGGCCAGCTGAGCCACGGCGAGTTCGATACCGACGGCGACGGCAAGGCCGACGTGATCCAGCACCTCGCGGGCGGCGCGGTCACCCTCCAGTGCGAGGACTCGGACCGCGACGGCACGGTGGACCGCTGCTTCGAGGGCCAGGAGCAGGCCCCCGTCCGCGGGCCCACCGATCTTTCGAAACCGCTCGGCCGCCTGGGCTGCGGTAGCTTCCATCCCTTCTGGCGAAGGCGCAGCTAGAGCTGCGCGAGGAGAGACCCTTGTCCGACCAGCCGAGCTACGAGATCCAGGGCCGAACCGTCACCCTTCCCTGCGAGGTCCGGGATGCCTCCTCCGGGACCGTCATGTACATGGTGCCGGCGCTGGAAGCCCAGAAGCTCGTGCCCGACGCCTACGAGGTGCTGGAGCCCGCGCCCGGTCAGACCCAGCTCTCGCTGCTGATGGTCGACTACCGGGACAACGACCTGGGCGACTACAACGAGGTGGGCATCATCTTCTTCGTGAAGCCCCGCGGCGGCTCCGACGAGCAGGCCGGGACCTACATCTACGAGCTCCCGGTGAACCAGAGCTTCACCTGCGAAGCGGGCTGCCGGATCTGGGGCTTCCCGAAGTCGGTCCAGGAGATCGACATCGACACCACGGACGAGAGCGCCACCTGCCGGCTGGTGATGGACGGACGCCACGTCTTCACCCTCACCCTGCCCCGCGGTGGCAGCGACGAGACTCCGGACACGACGAGCATCGGCTACACGCTGCTGGACGGCGTGCCCAACCGGAACGATTTCACCCGTGGCGCCACGGGCGAGAGCACCACACCGGGCGGACAGGGGGTCACCCTGGAGCTCGGCGACCACCCGGTGGCGGAGGTGCTCCGCAAGCTCGGCCTGCCGAAGGAGCCGCTCCTCAGCAACTGGAGCGAGCACATGACGGGCCTCTTTGGCCCCTCGACGCCGCTCTAGCCGCTAGCGCGGCCCGCCCAGCGGCGCTGCCTCCAGCCGCCGATGAGCCTGGAAGAAGCGCCACATCTCGGTGTTGGCGTCCACGATCTTCGTGGGCGCTCCGAGCAGCCTGGGGCGCAGCTTCGCCGCGCCGGGCCAGACGTGGCCCGCCCCGCTGAGCTTCCAGAGGATCACCTCGGTGCCGCCCTCACAGGCGCCCCAGCGATAGCGCTGAGCGGTGTGCCCCGCGTCGTCGCCCTCGCCTTCCAGACGGGCTGCGACCTCGGGCTCGGCCGGGCAAGAGGCCGCCTCCCGCCATGCGGCCAGGGTGGTCTCCACGCCGATGTGGTCGACCCGGCTCCGCGTGAAGGGAAAGGGCGGCCCGAGCCCACCTTCGTAGAGGGCGCGCTCGTCGTCGACGCTGTGGAAGTGCATGACCGGCATCGGGGCGCTGGGCGGGTAGCGGTCCAGGGGCGCCGCGCCCGCGACGGGCGCGATCGCGGCGATCCGCTCGGGCGCCTCCGCCGCGAGACGCATCGCCATCATGGCTCCGTTGGAGAGGCCCGTGGCGTAGACGCGCGTCGAATCGACGGGGACGAGGGAGGCCAGATCGTCGAGCACCGCCAGGCTGAAGCCCACGTCGTCGGCCTTCCGCTCGAGGGCCAGCCCGCAGCAGTGTCCGACGTTCCAGGTCAGGAGCTTGCCCGCGAGGAAGGAACGGCCAGTTCCTGCCGGGTAGACGACCAGGAAGCCCTCGCGCTCACCGAGCTCGTGGAGCCGGGTCGACCGGCGGTGCTGCTCCGGATGGCCACCTCCCCCGTGGAAGCTCAGGATCGCGGGCAGCGGCTCGCCCGATAGGACCGCTCCGGGGACGTGCACCAGGTAGCGGCGATCGGCTCCTCCGAGGGTGATCACCCGCTGGTGGTCGCCGGGAGCCAGCCCGGCAGAGCTGGGCTGGGCGTTCGAGCGCAGCGCCAGGGCGATGAGGGCCGCCACGGCGAAGGCGAGAAAGAGCCCGAGGCCCGGGCGGAGCCGGGGAATCTGCGGCTTCTCGACGTTCATGGATCGGTCCAACCCACCCGGCCGCCCAGGGTTTCGCGCGCTGCGAAGGCACGGACCCGGGGGACACGCACCGCCGGTCGCGGCACGCGGGCCGCGGCCAGGACCGGTCTCGGCCGGCCAGAAGTGGCCGTGGAAGCGCTCTCGGCCACGCTGGGCCCGTCCCAGGGCGGCACGGCCCTTGCTCTTCCGACCGGGGAGCCCCGCGAGGAAGACACCGTGAAAGAAGCGCTGCGCACCGTACTGTGGATCGGAAAGGCCGCCGGCCTGGAGGCCAGCCCGATGGCGGAATGCCCGGAGGTCGATCTTGTCTGGACACCGGCCCTCGACGACGCCCTCACGCTGGCCCTGCCCGACTTCCACACCGTGGTAATGGACGCGCCCGAGCGCGGCCGGCGGGCCTCGGTGGGCCAGCTGCTGCGGGCGGGCGCCCGCCGGGTCCTGGTCACCACCGAGCCCGCCCACTACCCCGGCCTGGGCGACCTCGGCGATGCCCACGCGGCGCCACCCGCCGCTCTCGCCAACGTGATCGGTGCCAGCGACGCGATGCAGGCCGCCTTCGCTCTCGTCGGCCGCGCCCAGCGAACACCCGCCACGGTGCTGCTCACGGGCGAGACGGGCACCGGCAAGGAGGTGCTCGCCCGGTCGATCCACACCGGAAGCCGCCGCGGCGGGGGGCCCTTCGTCGCGCTCAACTGCGCCGCCTTCCCCGACACCCTGCTCGAGAGCGAGCTCTTCGGTCACGTTCGAGGCTCCTTCACAGGTGCCGACAGGGCCAAGGTCGGTCTCTTCGAGGAAGCCCACGAGGGCACGCTCTTCCTCGACGAGATCGGCGAGACCTCGCCCTTCCTCCAGGTGAAGCTACTGCGCGCCCTGCAGGAGCGCGAGGTGCGGCCCGTCGGCGGCACCCGCACCCGAAAGATCGACGTGCGCGTCATCGCCGCCACCCATCGGGACCTGCGGCGCGCCATCCGCGACGGCGACTTCCGCGAAGATCTCTACTACAGGCTCGCCGTCTTCCCGCTCCCCGTCCCGCCCCTGCGCGAGAGACGCGCCGACATCCTGCCCCTCACCGAGCACTTCATCGCCCTCCACGGCAAGGCCGAGCAGCGCGGCGATTGCCACTTCGACGAAGAGGCCAGCCGCCTGCTGGTCGCCTACGCCTGGCCCGGCAACGTGCGCGAGCTCGAGAACGAGGTGCAGCGGGCCCTCGCCCTCTCGGAGCCCGGCGAGGTGATGCCCGCAGAGATCCTCTCTCCCCACCTTCGCGAGGGCCTGGCCGGCGTCGCTCTCGAGCCCGAACGCCTGGAGGGCGAGACCCTGCACGAGAGCCTGGCCCGGGCCGAGGCCTGGCTGCTGCGCCGCGCCCTCGACCGCCACGAGGGGCGGAGAGCTGCCACGGCAAGAGCCCTCGGGATCACGCGCGAGGGCCTCTACAAGAAGATGAAGCGGCTGGGGATCGAGTGAAGAGCTGTTGTGGACCCCAATTCCCTTTGTCACAATAAACGCATGAAACGTACGAATCTTGTGCTTGATGGAGAGCTCCTCGAGGAGGCGGTTCGGGCTTCGGGCGAGAAGACCTACTCCGCTGCCGTGATGCGGGCCCTCGAGGATTTCGTCCGGCGCGCGAAGGCCCGCCAGATCCTCGAGCTACGGGGCTCCGGGCTCTGGGAGGGTGACCTTGCCGAGATGCGGCGGGATCGCAGTCCGAACACGGGGAAGAAGCGCGCCTCGTGATCCTCGTCGACTCCTCGGTCTGGGTCGAGGTGTTTCGCCGGCGGCGGCCCCTGGACCTCGAGAGCATCCTGGACTTCGACGATGTCACCACCTGCCTGCCGATCGTCCAGGAGGTCCTCCAGGGCTTCCGCGACGAAGCAGCCTATCGCCGTGCGCGCGAGGCGATGCTCTCGCTGCCGGTGGTCGAATCGCCTCTGGGCGAGAGCGTCTTCGTGCACGCCGTGGAGCTGTTCCGAGCTGCTCGTCGTGGGGGGATCACGGTCCGCTCCTCGGTCGACTGCCTCATCGCCGCCTGCGCGATCCGCCACGACCTCGAGGTGCTACATCGCGACCGGGACTTCGGCGCCCTCGCACGGATCTCGGCGCTCCGGCAACGGACGCCCTGAACCGTGTCCGTCGCCCGGATGCCCCTCCGACCGCCGGGATCCGACACCGTAGGGCGCGCTTCGAAACCCGCTCAACGACGTGAACGGGTGGATCGCTCGGACGTGATCGATGTCGTACCCGAAGCGGCGGGTTCTCGGCTCGGCGTGACACGATCGGCGAGAAGGATCTCCTGGGCGTTCCGAACGTGCCGAGCTGCCGCGGCACCCGCTGCAGCGGCATCTCTCCGCTCGACGCAGGCGACCCTCTCGGCCAGTTCGCTCGGCGATCTCACCCCAGAGGAGTACGCCGCACTGGCTGCTTAACCGGAGAATCTCTCACTTCGAATGGACCGAAGTTGGGGTTCAGGTCAGGGGCAGCTCCTCGTTCATCAATCCCCCATTGGGGCGGTACCGCTTGCCTCGTGGTGCTGCAGATCACCACGACAAGGCCACGGGCGATTGGCCCGATGGCGATGAATCGGTCCTCGTCTTCACTGGCCGGGATGCGGGGCTGTCGAGTCGTTCGGGGAATGAGCGGATAGGCGTTTCTCTGCCTATGCCGTTCCCTCCGCCACGAGCCGCCGGTAGGGAAGTGGCTGGCCGGCTGCAGCGCGGCGCAGGACGAACCCGAAGAGCTCGCCCTCCCGCCAGCGCCGGTCGAAGCGGTAGCTGAACTCGTCGAGGTGGCGCCCGAGGTGCTTCGGGCTGACGCCGTGGAAGGTGCCGCGTAGCCAGGTCTTGAGGTTGCCGAAGGCGGTGTGCACCCACGGCAGGATGTCGAAGGCTTGATGCCCGTGCCCTCCCTTGCGAGGGCGGTGGTCGATCCCGAGCTTCGCCAGCGCCTTGGAGGAGCCCCAGGCATCGGTGATCACCGTGTCTTGCCTACGCCGCGACCGTTTCGGCCAGGCCGGTAGCTGCCGAGGTAGGTCTCGTCGACCTCGACATCTCCCTCGAGCCGGAACAGGGGATTGTGCGCGAGGGTGGAGCGCACCTCGTGCAGCAGCGTCCAGGCCGTCTTGTCGCTGCCCAGGCCTGCATCGCGCTGGAACTGCAGGGCCGAGATTCCCTTCTTGTGACGGGCCACGAAGAAGATGGCCAGGAACCACGCGCGCAGCGGCACGTGCGTGCCGTGGAAAGGTGTGCCGGCCGTGAGCGAAGCCTGATACCGGCAGGTAGCGCACTGCCATAGGCCCCGCGCCCGCAGCCGGTGCGCCTTGCGTCCCTTGCAGCGTGGGCACCGGAAGCCGTCGGGCCAGCGCGGACGGCGCAGGGCCTCCCAGCAACGCCGCTCGGTCGGGCACGTGCGGTAGAACTCGTCCAGAGTGGCCGGTGCCTTCATCGCGGATCCTCCTTGGCGAAGAGCCAAGGCGGATCATGCGGCTACGGCGTGACGGCCCCGGTCACAGGCGGATCGAACGGCATAGGCAGAGGCGTTTCAAGCCCGAATTCAGCTCGAGGTCCGATAATCGAAGCTATGTCAAGCAGCGGTGCGAGGGAATCAGGCCCCATCCCGGGCTATGGACGAGGTGCGAGCCCTCCGCCACCTTCGAGGCGACGACCTCTCGGCCATCAACAAGCACCTCGAGCAGGGCATCAAGCGGCGCGAGCCGGGGAAGTACCGGGGGGTCTCCACGCGCCACCTCGAGGAGGTGCTCGAGCGGTCGAAGCGGCTGGGGTACCGGGACGAGGGAAATTCCTATCCGCAACGCGATAGGCTTCCCGGTCCACGAGGGGAGCTGCAGATGGTCGAAGTCAACGGATTCGTGAAGTCGGGTCTCGAACCGGTTCGGGACGCATTCGCGGCGAACTTCGAGGAGGGAGTCGAGAGGGGTGCCAGTGTCGCGGTCACGCGCGACGGCGAGTTCGTGGTCGACCTGTGGGCCGGCGAGTCCGAGTCGAGCGGTCGCCTCTGGGAAGAAGTACACCATCGTCAACGTCTACTCGACGACGAAGACGATGGCGAGCGCGGTCGCCGCGCCTGGGACCGTCTCCTTAGGGCCTCGCAGCCGCGGCGACTCGCGATCAGCCGCTGCACCACTGCCTCGACCTCGGCCATCGCGAAGGGCTTGGCCACGAGAGGGACTCCGTCCGGGATCCCCAGGTCGCCGGCGTCGGCGTAGCCGGAGATGTAGATCACTCGAGCATCGGGATGGATCGCAAGGAGGCCGTCTACGATGGCCGGCCCTCGCTCGCCTCCGAGCATCACGTCCGAGATCACGAGGTCCAGGTCGCGGCCCCGGGCGCGCTCGAGAGCGGTCGCCCCGTCGCTGGCGGTGAGCACTTCGTGACCAGTCCGGGACAGCGCGCGGTCCAGCATGCGGCGGATGGCGGCCTCGTCCTCGACCACGAGGATGGTGCCGACGGCGGTCCGCGTCGATGCCGGCGCGGGGCCGGAGCTGGGCTCCTCGATGCCGCCCTCGGCGACGGGCAGCTCGATCAGGAAACGTGCCCCCTTCCCCGGGGCGCTCTCCACGCCGATGCGTCCGCCCGCTTCGGTGACGATCCCGTAGGTGGTGGCGAGTCCGAGCCCCGTGCCCCCCGCTCCCTTCGTAGTGAAGTAGGGATCGAAGGCGCTCTCGAAGGATTGCCAGCGCGTCCGCGAGACTGCGGCATGAGACCTTCACCCCCTCATCGTAGGGAAGCCGGGCCAACGTCGCCTTTCGGCCCCGGCGGCATACACGGCATTCGAGCCGAGCTCCTAGCCCTGATCCGAGAATAATCTCACACCGCCGAGCGTAGCGCGGGAAGCGGAGCGGACCGGGGTGGCGGGATCAGGCCGCGAGGCGTTGGATGGCGCGCTCACAGCTCTCGATGCGGGTCCTGGCGCGGGGAGCGACGGCAAAGCGGAGAGCCGTGCGGCCTTGTGGCCGGACGAGACGAACGGGCTGGTGGATGAGCTCGAAGCGCAGGGTCGAGAGCGACTGGAAGACGTAGCCGAAGGTGCGCTTCTAGGTGGAGGGGCGGCGGGTCGCGCCGGTGGCGACCTGGAAGCTCCGGACGAGGTTGAGGGTGAGTGCGCTCAGGAGCTGCCAGGCGGCGTTCGCGTCGCGATCGTGGGTCGGGATCGAGGCGAAGGCGACCTGGCTCTTGAGCTCGGCCAGGGTCTTCTCATGAGCGCCTCGCCCCGCCATGAAGTGCCATAGGGCCGGGATGCCCAGCGTCTTGTTCGTCGCCACGGCCGAGTACCCGTAGTGGCCATCGTCGGGGCTGAAGAGATTCAGCTGGAAGTTCTTGCGGCTCTCGTGAGAGACGCGCTTGCGGTAGACGACGACCCGCTCCGTGCGGTCCCAGGCCTCGATGCGCAGGTCGACCGCGAAGCCGTCCACGTAGGGATCGACCCGCGTCCAGCGCTTGCGCTTGGCGATGATCGGGAGCAAGCGGAGGGACCTCCACATCGGGACCTTGAGGGCGTACTCGACCCGTTCTCCGTCCAAGAAACGCGAAGATCTCGGGGTGGAAGAAGGCGCCGTCCATGCGCAGCTCGATCGGTCGCCGGTGGCCGAAGCGGGCCCGAAGGTCCGCGAACAGCACGCGGAGGAAGCCGGCGGCATGGTGGCTGTCGTGGACATTGCCCGGACGGTTCCAGAGGCGGACGATCTGGCGCAACTGCGCCAGGCGGGCCGTGAGGGGGTAGTAGGAGGGATCCTTCGGGTGATGGGGATCGAACCCTCTCGCGGCCCCGTCCACCCTGGATGAGATCGCTCGTGAGGGAGCCCGGCGGATGCTCGCCGCAGCGCTCCAGGCCGAAGCCGCGGACTACGTGGAGCGGCATCGTGGAGAGCGCGGTGACGATGGTCGAGCCCTCGTGGTTCGCAATGGCAAGGCCCGGAAGCGGCAGGTGACGGTGGGCAGTGGGACCCTGCCGCCCTACATGCGCCGGTCGCCGAAGGTGGCCGATGTGCTGCTGCTGCTGTACCTGCGAGGCCTTTCCACCGGGGACTTCCGCGAAGCGCTCCCCGTGCTCCTTGGAGAGCAAGCCACAGGGCTCTCGCCAACGGCGATCACGCGGCTCGTTGGGAAGTGGGAGGAGGAGTACACGGTCTTCCGCAAGCGCGACCTCTCGGCCGAGGACTACGTCTACGTCTGGGTGGACGGCGTCCACTTCCGAGTCCGACTCGAGGACGATCGGCCCTGCACGCTCGTCTTGCTCGGCGTCCGTCGGGACGGGACGAAGGAGCTCCTGGCGGTGGAGGACGGCTACCGGGAGAGCGCGGAGAGCTGGAGCTCGGTGCTCCGCGATCTGAAGCGGCGAGGGATGAAGGCACCGCTGCTGGCCATCGGCGACGGTGCCCTGGGCTTCTGGAAGGCGGTCCGGGATGTCTGGCCCGAGAGCCGCGAGCAGCGCTGTTGGATCCACCGCCAGGCCAACGTCTTCGACAAGCTCCCGAAGCGGCTCCAGGCGAAGCGGGCCCTCCACGAGATCATGGATGCCGAGACCCGGGAGGACGCCGAGAAGGAGATCGCCCAGTTCGCGGAGGACTACGGGGCCAAGTATCCGAAGGCGGTGGCCTCGCTGCGCAGGGACCAGGACGCCCTCCTGATCTTCTTCGACTTCCCGGCCGAGCACTGGAAGCACATCCGCTCGACCAACGCGATCGAGTCGTCGTTCGCCACGGTTCGCCTGCGCACGCGGGTGACCAAGGGAGCCGGAAGTCGCACCCGCGCGCTGGTGATGGCCTTCAAGCTGCTCGCGATGGCCGAGAAGCGATGGCGTCGGATCGATGCGCCCCACCTTGCCGAGTGCCTCGCCCTCGGGGCACAGTTCCAGAACGGAGTTCAGACCAAGGACCGCACGAAGGAGGCCGCCTGATCAGGCCTCCGTCCACAACTCTTGGCGATATCCCAAGCCTCCGGATCACTTCGCTGTGAGCGCCTCTACAAGAAGATGAAGCGGCTGGGGATCGAGTGAGCAGGCCATTCCTATCACCATATGTACTACTGGTATCGTTACTGGTATTCGACTACGCTCTCGGTATGGCGGAGAAGCGCAAGATCACGCTGGAGGTGCCGGAAGACCTGCTGGAACGCGCTCTCGCGTCGTCGGGCGAAGGCATCACGCAGACCGTGCGGCAGGGATTGGAGCTGGTCGCGGCCGGACGCGCCTACGAGGAACTGCGACGCCTGCGCGGCAAGGTGAAGCTCGGCATCGACCTGGAAGCCCTGCGCGAGGACCCGTGATCGCAGTCGACACGAGCTCCTGGATCGCCTTCTTCTCGGATCGCGACCCGACGGGCGACGACACGGCGCTCGTGGAGAGCGCGCTTGCAGACCACCAGGCCTGCTTGCCGCCGGTTGTCCTGACCGAGCTGCTGAGTGATCCGAAGCTCCCGCGCGCACTCGCGACGCTCTTCGTGCAGCTCCCACTCCTCGAACCCGAGCCGGGCTTCTGGGAGCGGGCCGGGCGCTTGCGAGCCAAGCTGATTGCGCGGCGGCGCCGCGCCCGTCTGGCGGACACCCTCATCGCCCAGAGCTGCCTGGATCACGGCGTGCGCCTGGTGACACGAGACGACGACTTCCGTCACTTCGCTCGACTGGGGGGCCTGAGACTCGCCCTCTGAAGAGTGGGAACGACCACTCAGCGGGGCGGCCCCACGCCAGCAGCCCACGCGCAGTGGCATCGGGTGAAGCCTCGCGCGATGCAAGAGCCCTGTACCCGGCGCTCCTGTATCGTGCCCGGTCATGCGACTCACCATGCTCTCTCTCACCGTCGCGATCGCAGCACACCTGTGTTCCTGCGCGACGCCACCGGTCGACGGCCCGGGAGCCGCCCACGTCTTCGTGGGCGGGGCGGTCTACACGCTCGACCCCGCGCAGCCCTGGGTCAGCGCCGTCGTCGTCGACGAAGGCCGGATCGCCTATGCGGGCGACGATCGGCGCGCGCTCGAGTTCGTGGGGCGTGATACGGTCGTGCACCACCTCCGCGCTCGCACGTTGCTTCCGGGCTTCATCGACGCGCACGCCCACCCGATCATGACGGCGGGTGGAAGCGAAAGCCTGCAGATCGACCCCGGCGACGACGACGATGCGATTGCGAAGGCTGTCGCCCGGTACGCCCGCAAGAACCCCGACCTTCCGGTCATCCGGGGCTTCGGCTTCAGTGCGGCGCAGTTCGGCCCGGAGGGGCCGGACAAGCGCGTGCTCGACGCGGTGGTCTCCGATCGCCCGGTGATCCTGGTGGACGAGGGGGGACACAGTGCGTGGGGCAACAGCCGCGCGTTCGAGGTCCTCGACATCGACCACGATACGCCCGATCCGATCCCGGGGGCGCACTACTACAAACGCGACGCTCGGGGCGAGCCCACCGGCTGGATGCTCGAGTCACAGACCTTCATGCCCGCCCTGGCGAAGCTCGGAACGGTCACCGTAGAGGGCACCGTCGAAGGCGCCGCGCCGCTCCTCGCGCTGTGGTCGTCCATGGGCGTCACGACCGTCTTCGACGCTGGCATGTCGGCCTTCGAGGCCATTGGCTTCGAGGCGCTGGCGCGGCTCGATCGCGAGGGCCGTCTCCCGCTTCGCATCGTGGCCTCGCACATGATCCAGCATCCGGAGCAGGTAGCCGGCGCGGTCGATCGCCTCATTGCACTGCGGAACCGCTACACGACGGACCGCGTGCGCGTCGGCCACATCAAGATCCACAATGACGGCACCATCGAGGCGCGCACGGCGGCGATGTTGCAGCCCTGGGTGGGCGAACCCGACAACCGTGGCGGAGTCCTGCTCGAGCGCGACGCCCTTCGCCGCTTCGTCACCCGGGTCGACGCTGCCGGCATCGACCTCCACATCCACGTGATCGGTGATCGTGCGGTCCGACAGGCGCTAGACGCGGTCGAGGCCGCACGACACGCGAACGGGGACACCGGCGTGCGCGTCACCCTGTGTCACGTCGAGCTGATCCACGACGACGATCTCGAGCGCTTCGCACCACTCGACGTGATCGTACAGGCGACCCCGGTGTGGCACGTGCCGCCGCGCCCGGAAACGGCGCGGGCTCTTGGCCCGGAGCGCGTGGAACGCCTCGAACGCTTCGCGCCGCTCGTACGAGACGGCGTCCGCGTCACCTTCGGAAGCGACTTCCCGGCCTCGGGCACGATCCGGGGAATCTCCCCCCTTCACAACATCGAGACGGGCATGACGCGCCAGCACTTCGGCCATCCGGAGGGCGAGGTGCTTGGCGGAGAGGCGCAGAGGCTCGATCTGGAGGCCCTGCTGCGCGGCTACACCCTCGATGCCGCCTACCAGCTTCGACTGGAACACGAAGTGGGATCGATCGAGGCCGGCAAGAGGGCCGACCTGATCGCATTGGACGCGAACCTCTTCGAGGTCGATCCTCACGAGATCCACGAGGTGAAGGTGCGCCTCACCATGGTGGACGGCGAGATCGTGCACCAACGGGGCCTCCGCGATTGGATCACCGATCGCTACCTCGGCCTCTGAGACCCGTCGCACGGGACGGGAGCGGGCTGGCGCCCCGGAAGGCTGCGGAATGATCCGCGCAGCGCTCGGTCCCCCCGAGCCTGCTCCTCAGCGCTCCAGGATCAGACGGCAGGCTTCGAGAGCGACCTGGGCCGCCCCGTACACGCCCATCACCTTGGCGGCACGGGTTCGCTCGCCGATCAGATACAGGCCGTCGATGCCTTCCGCCTGGATGTCGATCAGGTTGCGGCCCACGTTGCCGGGCGTCTCGATCAGCGTGGCCGGACCGAAGGAGCGGTGGCGCCAGTGGGCCTTCTCGACGACACCGGGGGAAGAGCTGTTGGATGTCCTTCTCCCAATCGTCGAAGAGCTTGTACAGCGCGATCTTGCGACTGGCCTCGCGCAGGCGGAATGCGTCCGGCTTCTCCCACCAGCCCGTCTGGATCCAGAAGGTCGTCTCGTATTGGCTCGCGTCGTCGGAGAACTCGAGCGAGCTCGCGCACCAGGGGCGACCGGTCACCGGCCCCTCCTGCACCCATCGGGGCCCGCTGTGGTCCCAGAGCTCGGGGTCGTCATGGCCGTAGGTGAGGGTGGCGTCGTTCAAGGTCTTGCGATGGAGGTGGCGAAGGCGATCGGCGTACCAGGGGGAGAGATCGTCTTCGCAGAGGATGCTGAAGAGGTCCCAGATCGCGACGGCGCTCACGACCACCGGCGCCTCGATCATCCTGATCTCGAAGAGCTCGGTCGGAACCCGGCGCTGGCCCCCCTCGACCTCCACTCCCCGAACCCGGCCCTTCTCGATCACGATGTGGGAGACCGCGGTGTCCGTGCGGATCTCGCCGCCGCGCTCTTCGATGGCCTCGACCAGGGGCCCGGCGATCGCGCCGCTGCCACCCTTTACCCAGTAGGACTGGGAGGGGAAGCGCCCGAGGTTCTCGAGCTGCTTCTTGACGCTGCAGAAGAGCATGCCCGCCGAGTAGTCGTGCGGAACCGGGAGCGTGCCCCCGAAGAGCCAGCCCATGTAGCGAAAGAAGTCGATGACCTCCGGGGCGCTGGTGCGCTCGGAGACGAACTGCTCGACGGACACGTCGTCGAGCCGCTCGATTTCTTCGTAGCTCCAGTCCTTGACCGTGTCGACGTAGACCTTGACGAACTCGCCAATCGAGCCGCGGATCATGTCGTCGAGCTTGCGCCACTCGCCGTTCATGTGGACCTGGCCCGAGTTCGTCCAGCGGCACACGTTCTCGGGCATCTCCTTGCCGATGCGCCGGTAAACCTCGTCCTGGGTCCCCGCCAGGATCAGGCCTTTGATGCCGTTGTCGATCGCGGAATTGCCGATCCTACCGCTGGCGGCGCGCCCCCCGAGGCGATCCCGGCCGGACTTCTCGAGGACCAGGACCCGCTTGCCTTCGTTCGTGAGGAGGGCGGCCAGGTTCAGCCCGCCCATTCCCCCTCCCACGATGACGACGTCGAAGGACCCGTTGGCCATGGGCTTCGGGTCAGGCGGGGCCGGTCGGCGACAGGATGACGATCGAGAAGGGACGATCGGTCTGCTTCTGGAAGTAGCCCCAGGGCGGGAACATCTCGGTCAGGCGGGGCCACAGCTCCGCCCGCTCTGCGTCCGAGGCGTCCCGGGCGACGGCCGAGACCTTGTCGTGGTCGCGCTGCACCCAGCACTGCGGGTTCGCCTTGACGTTGTGGTACCAGGCGGGATGGCTGTCGTAGCCGGCCAGGGAACCGACGATGACCATCTCTTCGCCGTTCTGCAGGAAGACCAGCGGCGTGGTGCGCTTCTCACCCGACTTGCGGCCGATGCACGTCAGCAGGAGGGTGGGGAGCCCCGAGGGCCCGCCTCCGGTCGCCCTGCCCTCCGGGTCGGCGAGGTAGGCCTCGGTATCGGCCTTGGCATCGCCCCGGATGCGATCCAGCGATGAAGTCTGGTCCTTCAGCGTCTCCCAGTCCTCATCGGACATGAAGTCCGGCTTTTCCATCTTGTCGCGATCTGCCATTTCCAGCCTCTCAAGCTTGCTCGGGTTAGAACCAGTTCGGGGGAGCCCCTCCCCCGCGCGCGCCCGGGCATCGGACGGCGTGTCGTCGAGCCGGGCCCGTGCGGTGCCCTGCCGACCTAGATCGCCAATCCGATGTTGGCGCCGTGCTTGCAGGCCTCGGCCATGAAGCGCGGCAGCCAGGCCGAGCCCGCCACGTAGAGCTGGGCGATGCTGCCCTCGGCCTTGAGCTGATCGTAGAGACCGTGCTGCGGCACGGACCCGTACGCCAGGACCACGCTGTCGAAGCCTTCCTTGCGATAGGTCTTCTCACCGAAGGACGAAACGAACTCGAGTCCGTCGGCCTTGACCTCCGTCAGGAAGAGGTTCGGATGGACCGTCACGCCGCATTGCTCCATGCGGGCCAGGACCATGCTGATCGAGTACCTGGCGATCTCCGAGCCGAGGTGGGTGGACTTGTGGAAGACCTCCACCTGCTTGCCGCTGTCGGCGAGGAACTCGGCGATACAGGGCGTCTCGTAGTAGTCCTCCTGGGAGACGACGGCGACCCGATCTCCGGTCGAGGCCTTGCCCTGCATCACGTCCCAACCCTGTACGACGTGGGGCAGATCGATTCCGGGGATGCCATCGGGCACACGCGGGACCGAACCCGTTGCGATGACCACTGCATCCGGCGACAGCGCCTTGATGGCGTCGATGTCCGCACCGGTCTTGAGCCGCACGTCGACTCCCAGACGGGTCATCTCGTTTTCCTCGAAGTAGACCTGGTCCGTGAAGGAATCGCGCCCGGGGGCCTTGGCTGCGATCAGCAGCTGCCCGCCCAGGCGATCGCCCTGCTCGAGCAAGGTCACCCGGTGGCCGCGCATGGCGGCCACGCGCGCCGCTTCGCACCCGGCGAGACCACCACCGACCACCACGACGCTCTTCGGCTCGGCGGCCGGCTGGAACTCCTCCTTCCAGCGCACCTCGTTGCCGATCACCGGATTGATGGAGCAGGTCGGGGCGTAGGGGAAGACGATGGGCTCCGACGCTTCATCGATACAACGCGTGCAGGCGATGCAGCGGCGTATCTCCATCAAGCGGCCTTCGCGAGCCTTGTTGGCAAACT
>NYZB01000040.1 GCA_002687015.1 Deltaproteobacteria bacterium | reverse complement strand
TCACGAGGGGGAGTCTTGCATTCCGGAACTGTCAAACTTTGAGCGCCTCCCCGGCAGAGCCGGGGGGACTCCCGACGGGCTAGATGCGATCCCCCCCACCGCTCCATAGGATGGGTGAGCGCCCGATCAGCGGGGCGAGCCCAGGGCCTGAGCCAGCTCGGTCGACTTGACCCGGGTGACCACCGGTGCGGGCACCACCGCGCCACGCGCATCCAGCCATCGCAGGGTCATGTAGCCGCGCTCGTTTCCCATCGGATCCAGCCAGTTCGGTACGCCGGGATCCTCCTGGGCAATGACGAATCGGACCCGTCCATCGGCGTCGACCGCAACCTCATCGAGGGTTCGGCTCGTCGGGCGGTGCAGGTAGTCCACGGTCTCGTGCCAGTGGGTTTCGAGCGCGATGTTCCAGTAGCGTGTCTTCGGCGGCTGCACCTCGACGATCAGCGATTCGTCCTTTGCCACCTCGAAGGATCCGATCATGTAGAGGTTGTCCGGGGTCGAGATGCTGCCACCCAGCGAATCGGAATCCGTCGTGAAGAACTCGTTGGGGCGCTCCCAGGCTTCCGGCAGGACGATCTTGTGGAGGTTGGCGAGGAAGTTAAAGGCGTAGTTCATCGCGGTCAGCGCATCGGCGATGTCCGCGTCAGCCGTGGCCGGGAGAGGCGGAGCCTCTCCGAGAGCCGAGATCTCGATGCTCACGAGCTCCTCCCTGTCCCGATTCGCGATGTACTGGCGCAGCATGATGGTGGCAGCGTCCTCGGGGATCTGGATCCACTGCCCGGGATCCGGCGGCCTTTGCTGGCTCAAGAGGAGGGTGAAACCACCGTTCTCGTCGAAATCGATGGTCTGGTCGTTCAGGAAGGCGGCCATGCGTCGCCGGGTCATGCCGCGACCCGCGTTCACGTTGAGGCTGAAGTAGCGCACCGAGCCGCGGTTTCCCGTGATGCGGTAGCGGTGGCGACCGTCGATCGCTGCCAGATGGTATTCACCGTCGGAGTTGTCGCCGCCGATCTTGCGGGCATGACTGTCCATCCGGACGAAGTGCGGGCGCAGCGGGTTGGCATCCCCCGCGATGTCCGCGGTCATGGCAATGTTGCGGAGGATCCAGCGCATCCCCTGAGCCACCTCCCGCTCGGATTCCGCCTCCGCCAGGACCATGTTGCGGACCGCGTCGACGCTGCCCATCAGCTGATCGAAGGCCTGGACGCTCTCGAGCCGCTGCCAGGCGGGATCGGCCGCGCCGCCGCCGGTCAGGAGCATCGTCATCAGTCGCGGCCCCTTCCCCGCGGCATAGCCTGCGGCAAAGACCGCCAAGCCGAGCAGTGCAGTGATTCCAATGGCGAGTGCTCGTCTCATTCGTTCCTCGGGCTTTGTGGCGACCACGCGGGGCGCGAGGCCACGTCGGATCATAGGTGGATCGGGGGCTCATTTCCGTCGATTCCGACTTGGTGGGCGCGCCGCACCATTGACGTAGTGGGTCAGGGAGCGCCACCATCAGCTGCGCATGAGGGCAGGCGCAGACCGGGGCGGAGGCTTCGGGCCTGTTGAGCTTCCGTCCCCGACGAAATGCCGAGACGAGTAGGAGCCGAGAGCGGATGCCGCGCATCAAGGAGCTGTCCGAGCACTACACGCGACCCGACTGGGTGCGTCGGATCAACGCCATGGGCGATTCCGTGGGAGGCGCGGAGCGGTTGATCCCGCTGGACGCCGACCAGCTGATCCGCACGGCAGTCGATTCGACCGGCGGGCTCCAGGACTTCGGCAGCTTCGATGGCGATTGGGAGAAGCGCTTTCGCTCCCTCGTCACCGAGATCGAGGCGACGGGAAGCCTGAATGCGGTCGGCCGACTGATGACCCGCCAGGAGATGCTGCGCGGCCTGCGCACTCGCCTCCTCCTCACGCAGAATCGAAACGAGATCCCCGCGATTGCAGAGGAGCGGATCGAGACGCCTCTCGTCATCACCGGCCCTCCCCGCTCGGGTACCTCGATCCTCTTCGAGCTACTCGCTCTCGACCCGAACGCACGCGGGCCGCTGGGCTGGGAGGTGCTGCATCCGGTGCCCTTCGGGGGAGCCAGCGAGACCGCGCGTCTGGCCATGAGCGAGTGCGAGCAGGAGTTCTGGTCCGACGTGCAGCCGGAGTTCGCAGCCATCCACGAGCTGCGTTCCGATCTTCCGGTCGAGTGCGTGACTCTCACCCTTCCCGGTTTTTCGGGGGGCCATTGGGGGATGATCGCCAACATCCCGGGCTGGGAGGCGGACTACCTGGCTACCATGGACTACCACCGCGCCCTGCTGCAGACGCTGCAGTACGGAGCACCGCCTCGGAACTGGGTCTTGAAGACGCCACTCTATCTCGTGTTCATCGACCTTCTCTTCGCCACCTATCCCGACGCGTGGGTCATCCACACGCACAGGGACCCCTTGAAGACCGAGCCCTCGAGCCTGAGCACGCTCGCCACGGTGCGCTGGGAACGCAGCGACGAGGTGGAGCTGCCCGAGGCCGGCGGGGCCGGCCTCGGCGACATGATGATCCTCCTGGCGAATCGTCGCGCAGCCGGCGAGCTCCCGGATCGCATCGTCGACTCGCACTTCAGCGAGCTGATGGCCGATCCCGCGGCGGCGGTGGAAGAGCTGTACGGCCAGATGAACCGCACCTTCCTCGGCGAGCACGCCGATGCGATCCGGAGCTACATCGGCGAGAAACCCAAGGGCAAGTTCGGAAGGCACAAGTACTCGCCCGAGGAGTGGGGCTTCGATCCGGCGGAGCTTCGCGAGAGAATGCTGCCCTATACCGACTACTACGGCGTGGCTCTCGAGGACTAGGCGGGCTCTGCGAGCCGCGTTGTCTCGAGGCCGGCCGATCTCGAGAATGATCAATCCGATCAGAGGGGACCCAAGGCCCATGACCCGCGACAACTCACCCACCCAGCCTGCAGCGCAGGAAGGCGAACACTTCGACGTCCTGGTCGTCGGAGCCGGAATCTCCGGGGTCGGCGCCGCCTACCATCTCACCCAGCAATGCCCCGAAAAGAGCTTCGTCGTCCTCGAAGCCCTGGAGAGCTTTGGCGGCACCTGGCTGATGCACAAGTTCCCGGGCATCCGGTCGGATAGCGATCTCTACACCTTCGGCTATCGCTTCAAGCCCTGGACGGGCCCGCCGATCGCGACGGCCGAGGAGATCATGACCTACATGGGTGAGGTCATCGACGAGAACGATCTCGACCGGCATATCCGCTACGAGCACAAGATCGCCTCGGCGAGCTGGTCGGGCGAGGAGAAGCTCTGGACCCTCGAGGGCACGCGCACGGATACGGGCGAGCCGATTCGCTTCACCGCCAACTTCCTCTGGATGTGCCAGGGCTACTACCGCCACTCGGAGGGCTACACGCCCGAGTGGGAAGGGATGGCGGACTTCGAGGGCCCGATCGTCCACCCGCAGACCTGGCCCGAAGATCTCGATTACAAGGACAAGGAGGTCCTGGTGATCGGGTCGGGCGCGACCACCGCGACGATCGTCCCGGCGATGGCCGCCGACTGCAAGCACATCACGGTCCTGCAACGCTCTCCGACCTACTTCATTCCGGGCCGCAACGAGAACGAGCTCGCCGACATGCTGCGCGTGTTGGAGATCGACGAGACCTGGATCCATGAGATCGTCCGCAAGAAGGTCCTGTACGACCAGGCGGAGATCACGCGCAGGTCCTTCGAGGAGCCGGAGGTCCTCAAGCAGGAGCTTCTCGAGGGAGTTCGTGCCTTCTTGGGGCCCGACTTCGACATCGGCACCCACTTCACGCCGAAGTACCGCCCCTGGAGGCAGCGGATCGCCTTCGTCCCCGATGGCGACCTCTTCCAGGGCATCACCTCGGGCAAGGCCTCGATCGTCACGGACGAGATCGACCGCTTCACGAAGAAGGACGTGCTCCTGAAATCGGGCGAGCTTCTCGAGGCGGACATCGTCGTCACGGCGACGGGTTTCAACCTGAGCGTGCTCGGGGACATCGAGTTCAGCATCGACGACGAGCCCCTCGACTTCTCCGAGACGGTCACCTACCACGGCATGATGTTCACCGGGGTACCCAACATGCTCTGGATCTTCGGGTACTTCCGAGCCAGCTGGACCCTGCGGGTCGACATGCTGGCCGACTTCGTGTGTCGCCTCCTCAAGCACATGGAGGAGAAGGGCGTGAAGAGCGTGACGCCCACCCTGCGGCCGGAGGACGCGGACATGCCGATCCTCTCGTGGATGGATCCTGAGAACTTCAACCCCGGCTATCTGATGCGCAAGATGCACCTGCTCCCGAAGCGAGGCGACAAGCCCGAGTGGCAGCACACCCAGGACTACTGGACGGAGAGGCACCGGATCCCCGCGATCGACCTCGACGATGGCGCCTTCCACTACGAGTAGGAGAATCCGCGAACAGGGCGGCTCGCGTTCGCCTGCGCTTCGAGCCCGCGGGAGGCGATCTACCTCAGGCGGGTGCCGAAGAGAGGCGTGCACTCGGCCGGGGCACAGCTCGCCCCGACGGCCTTGCAGGCTGCGAAGGCCTTCTCCATGGCCTCGCTCTGCGTCTTGCCCTTGCCGACCAAGTCATGGTGGATTCCGGCCTCGATCCGGCCGGGGACCACGCAGAGCCAACCCGAGGGCTGCGCGAGCGCGCGCGGCGTGGTCGTCGCTCGCTCGGGCGCGGCGCCCTTCTGGATCGCGACGGGGGGCTTCACGTGGGTCGCTTCGCGGGCCTTGCCGGTGCCTACCGGTTGCCCTCCGAGACCGGCATGGGCCGAGCTGGCGGCCACGGCCAATGCAGCCACGAAGGGTATCCATCGCTTCACGGTTCACCTCCTGCTCGGGCGAGGCGGGTGGGCCTCTCCCCGGGACTCGCGGAGTCCGTCGTAGCGGCGGCGCCGAGGGTTCAAGGCAAGTGGAATCCGCAGGAGGAGGCCTGCGGGACTCCCCAGCGGGGCGCGAAATCCAGACGCGTCCTACTCGGCCCGCAGCGCCTCTACCGGCTCGAGAGCGGCCGCGCGCCGTGCCGGGCTGACGCCGCTCACGAGACCGGCCGCAGCGCTCATCGCGAGTGCCGCCACGACGTACTCGACGGGCGTCCCCAGCGGCAGGCCGGGCACCAGGAACCGCACCAGGAGGATGATCAGGAGGCCGAAGAGGAGCCCTGCCGTGCCGCCGAGGGAGGTGAGCAGCACCGCTTCGGAGAGGAAGATCCCGTGCACCTGGCGGGAGGTCGCGCCGAGGGCGCGCATCAGGCCGATCTCGCCCACGCGTTCCCCCACCGAGATCCACATCATGGTGAAGATCCCGATCGCGCCCACGAGCAGCGAGATCGCGGCGATCACGGCCACGGAGAGCGTGATCACGTCCATCACACGACCAAAGACGTCGAGCATCTCGGTCTGCGTGGTGAGCGTGAAGTCGTCGTTGCCGCCGTGGCGTTCGATGAGCAGGGCTCGCACCGCCGCCGCGACGGTGTCGGTCATCCCCTCGTGGGAGAAGAGGACGTCGATCTCCTGGAGCTCGTCGAGATTGAAGACCCGCATCGCCGTCGCGACCGGGATGTAGGCAGCGTCGTCGATGTCGAAGCCGAGCATCCGACCCTTGGGCGCCATCACCCCGATCACCCGAAGGCGCGCGCCGGCTACGCGCACGAACCGACCCAGGGCGTTCAGCTCGCCAAAGAGCTCGCGCTTGAGCTTCGGTCCGAGCACGGCGACGGGGCCGCCGCGGCGCGGGTCGCCGGCCGGCAGGAAGCTCCCCTGGCCGATCTCGAAGGTGAAGACCTCGGGCAGGGCGGAAGTCGTGCCATAGATGAAGACGCTTCGTCCCCGCCCATTGCCCTCGACGCGGGCCTGCCCCATGGCAATGGGGACCACCTGCTGTACGGCGGAGAGGCGCCCGATGGCCTCCGAGTCCTCGATGCTGAGCTTGTGCGTGGTGCCGCCGAAGACCCCAGGGAGGCCCCCCGTCTCGATCTTGCCCGGGTTGATGGCGAGGACGTTGGTCCCGAACTGCGAGAACTGCGCCGCGATGTAGCGCCGTGCCCCCTCCCCGAGCGAGGTGAGCAGTACGACCGCTGCGACTCCGATCGCGATCCCGAGCATCGAGAGCATCGAACGCGTGGGATGGCCGCGCATGGCTCCCGAGCTGAGACGGAACAGATCGCCGGCTTCCAGCTTCGCCATGCCTCGAGGCCCCCTCAGTGGCCGCCCTGGAGTGCCGCCACGGGATCCAGGCGCGCGGCCCGCCAGGCCGGCAGCACGCCGAAGAGGGTACCGGTTCCGAAGGAGACGCCGATCACCGCCCAGACCGCCCACATGGGAGGCGTCGCGGGCACGGAGGGATAGATCGCCGTCCCGACCTCGACCGCGAGCCAGCCGGTCGCGAGGCCGACGACGCCGCCCGCGAGAGAGAGGAGCACGGCCTCCAGGAGGAAGATCAGGAGGATTTGCCGACGCGTGGCCCCGAGTGCCTTCAGCAGCCCCACCTCGCTGGTGCGCTCGGAGACGGAGACCAGCATCACGTTCATGATCCCGATGCCCGCGACCGTGAGGCTGATGGCCGCGATCCCCGCGACCACCAGGGTGAGAACCTGGAGGATGGAGGAGAGCGAGCTCATCACCGCCTCCTGGGTGATGACGGTGACGTCCTTCTCGCCGTGCCGATCGTCGAGCAGGTCGATGACCTGCTCCTTCACGGCCTCCATGTCGGCGCCCGGCCGCACTTCGAGCAGGAGGCGCGTCAGCGAGGCCCGGTTGGCCAGGCGCAGGCCCGTCGCGACGGGCACCACCACCGAGTCGTCGAGGTTCAGGCCCATCTGTACACCGCGCCCGGCCAGCACACCGATCACCCGCATCCGCGAGCCTCCGACCCGCACCGGCTGGCCCACGGGCTCCGTCTCTTCGAAGAGCTCGCGCGCGATCTTCTGGCCGAGCACCACGATCGGTGCGCCGCGCTCCAGGTCGACGATCGGCAAGAAGCTGCCGCTCAGCATCTGGAGATCGCGTACGCGCCTGAAGCCGGGCGTGCTCCCGACCACCAGGGCCTGGCGGCTGCGCTGCTTCCGGGACACGTCGGCCGTGGACGCCGAGATCGGAACACTGCGCTGGATGTCCGGGATCTGGCGCTCGATGGACCGGGCGTCCTCGAGAGTGAGGTCGTTCGGCACACCGCCCGCAAAGGGAAGGCCGCCGGTGGTCTCGTTCCGACCCGGCATGGCCATCAGGACATCACTGCCGAGGCTCGCGAACTGATCCGTCACGAAGCGGCGCGCCCCCTCACCCAACGCGGTCAAGGACACCACCGCGACGACGCCCACCACGACGCCCAACAGGGAGAGAAGCGTGCGACGGCGGTGCTGGGCCAGGGCATTGACGGCGAAGCGCATCAGGTCCGACCCCGTCACGGTGCCTCCTACGTCTCGCCGAAGAGCGTCGCCAGGTCGGAGACCTGGCTCCCCTCGACGCGTCGGACGATCTCCCCGTCTCGCAGCACCAGGACGCGATCGGCGCGACGCGCCACGTTCGGGTCGTGGGTCACGACGAGGAGTGTCTTGCCCTCGCCGTTGAGACGATCGAGGAGGTTCAGCACCTGGCTGCCGGACTGTGTGTCGAGATTGCCCGTTGGCTCGTCCGCGAGCAGCAGGCCAGGCTCCATGATGGTCGCCCGAGCGATCGCGACCCTCTGCTTCTGGCCGCCCGACAGCTCACCCGGGCGATGGCCAGCCCAGGGCATGAGCCCCACCCGCTCCAGGGTGGCCTCGGCGCGCTTGCGGCGCTCCGCGGGCGGGATCCCAGCGAAGACCATGGGAAGCGCCACGTTCTCGAGGGCCGTGAGGCGCGGGACGAGGTGGAAGGACTGGAAGATGAAGCCGATGCGGTGGAGCCGAACCTCTGCGAGCTCGTCGGAGTCGAGACTCGCCACCTCGCGTCCGTCGAGCTGGTAACGGCCCCGCGTGGGGCTGTCGAGGCAACCGACGATGTTGAGCAGGGTGCTCTTGCCCGAGCCCGAGGGGCCCATGATGGCGACGTGCTCGCCGTCGGGGATCGGCTCGCTGACCTCGCGGAGGGCGTGCAGCACCTCCTCTCCCATCTCGTAGGTGCGCCAGACATCCTCCAGGACGATCATGATCCGGCGCCCGGGTCTCCTGCCTCGAGGACCGCGCGCCTCCCATCCTCGAGGCCTACCCGATCGAGCGAGACCACCACGGTCTCACCCTCGGAGAGACCCTCCTTCAGCTCCGCGTAGCGCCAGTTGCGAAGCCCCAGATCGACCGGGCGTTCCTCGAGCGCGTCCCCGTCGAAGACGAGCACGCGATCGCCGGCGAGGAGGGCCGAGGTGGGAATGCGCAGCACTCCCTCGCGCACCTCGGTCACGACCTCGATGTCGGCCGAGGTCCCGGGCAGGAGCTCCGAGGCACCCTTCGGGTCTTCGAGCTCCACCTCGACCTCAACGGTCCGGTTCTGCGCCTCGATGTCGACGACATAGGGGGCGACGCGGATCACCCTCGCATCGAAGACCTCACCGGGCCGCGAATCCACGGTGAGCTTGACCGCCTGCCCCGTGCGAATCTGGGCCGAGTCCACCTCGTCCATCGGAGCGCTCACGTAGAGGGTCGTGGGGTCGATCAGGTCGACGACGGCGGGCGACTTGAGCAGCGGCGGAGACGGCGTCACCCACTCCCCGACCTCGGTGCTCACCTCGGCGACGACCCCTTCGAAGGGAGCCACGATGGCGGTCTTGGCGAGCTCCGCCTCGGCCGCGCGCACCTGCGCGCGCGCGCTGGCCAGCTCGGCCTCCGCCGCCAGGCACGCGACGCGGGCTGCATCCGAGGCGTATTGCAGCTCGTCGAGGGCGTCCTCCGAGGCGACATTGCGCTCTGCGAGCTTCTTGATGCGGGCCAGCTCCCGCCCGGCACGGTCCCGCCGTAGACAGGCCTCCTCGAGGCGCGAGCTCGCCACCTCGACGCCCCGCCGGGCCAGGTCGTTCTGGGCGCGCAGACTGGTGTCGTTGAGGCGGACCAGCACCTCACCGGCACTCACGCGTTCACCTTCGCGGTGGGCGATCTCCACCACGCGGCCACCGGTCTCGGCCGTGAGTCGCGACCGCAGGCGAGCTCGCACGGTGCCGGCCTTCGAGTTGGTGAGGGTCGCCTCGACGCGCCCCCGCTCCACGGCGACGACGCGCACTTCGACGGGCTTCGGCGCGAAGACGGTGAGGCGAAGTGCCACGCCGGCCAGCGCGAGGCCCATCAGCACCGCCGCGCGAACTCCCCAGCGTCTTCCCGCCTCGGTGCGAGCGACTGCATTCGTCATTCCTGCAGGCTACCAAATGATCCGAATCCCAGTGCTGGGAAACTCGCGCCGGTCCTGCACTCTCGGCACGGACTCGAGGCGAGCGGAGGTCGGCTTCGTACCGAGCGGCCATGAAGGCAGGCTCAGCCATCGGCCCGCAAGCCCCTACCTTGCCGGTGCGATCTGGTCGAAGCCCGCGAGGATGGTCTCGAAGCGCTGGGCGAAGAGCTCTCGCATCCCGTCGTCGGTGAAGATGTAGGGCAGATTGGCTCGAATCCCCCGGAGCACGATCGGCCCGACCTCTTCCGGCTTCATGCCCCCTCGGATGAAGGGGCTCAGGGCCTCGGAGGAGCCGCCCGTCTTCTCGCCCTCCCGGCGCAGTCGATCCGAAGCGGGGAGATTGGTGTCGATCGCCCCGGGGCAGAGCGTCGAGACGCCGATTCCCTCCGGCTCGAGATCCCCACGCATCGCCTCGCTGTAGGCCACGACGCCGGCCTTGCTCGCGGTGTAGGCAAGACCCGCACCGAAGGAGATGAAGCCGCCCACCGAGGCCGTGTTGACGACGTGACCGCCGCGGCCCTGCTCGCGGAGGATACGGGCAAAGGTCTGGCCCACGCGGAAGACCCCATCGAGGTTCACGTCGAGCACGAAGCGCCAGTCGTCCTCGGTCACGTCGCGCATCTCGCCCCCGAGGTAGACGCCCGCGTTGTTGATGAGGAGGTCGACCCCACCGAACTCGGCCCGCGTGGCCGCGGCAAGCGCGTCCACCGAAGCCGTCTCGCGAACGTCGGTCACCACGGAGAGACTGCGCACGCCCAGGCCGCCGAGCTCTTCGGCGGAGGCCTTCGCGGCTTCCCCATCGATGTCGGCGATGACGACGTGGGCGCCCGCGCCCGCAAGGGCCGTGGCGATGCCTCTTCCGATTCCACTCCCGCCGCCGGTCACGACGGCAATCTTGCCCTCGAAGCTCTCCATGGTCTCCTCCAGGGCCCCATTCTGTCGAAGGCAAGGCGCCGGGCGCAACCTGCCCTGTGGACCGGCTTCGCCTACGGGTTCGCCATCGATGCGAATGCGTACGGGATGGCGCATCCGCCCCGGGCGCTTCGAGAGATCCGCGTAGCCGCGACGCGACGGAAGCTGCCTCGGAGCGTCCCTCTTGCCTCTGCCCCGCTGCCCGAGCACAATTCCCGGAGACGGCGCCGAGAAATCCTGCGCGCGGAGGCGACTTCCGCCTCCCTCGGGTGAGCCACGCTCGAATCGAAGAGGAAGTGAATCCCGTGAAGACGAGTCTCGACCAGTACTGCATCAACGTCACCGATCTCGAGAAGTCCCTGCACTTCTACCAGACGGTGCTCGGATTCGAGGTGACGCATCGAATCGAGATCCCCAACGTGACCGAGGTGGTGCTCGCGGGAGCCAATGGACACCGGATCCAGCTCGCCAGACACCACGACCAGGAAGGCCCGATCGACCACGGCAACGGCTTCTGGAAGCTCTATCTGGATACCGACGATTGCGAGGGCTTGTACCGGCGCTGCATGGAGGCGGGCATCGAGTCGATCTCTCCGCCGGAGCGGCTCGAGCATTGGCCCGTCACGGCCGCCTTCGTCAGTGACCCCGACGGCTACCAGGTCGAGATCCTGCAGCACCACGGAGAGACACCCGCAACCAGTGGTCCGGGCTCCAGCTAGGAACCCGCCGAAGACCTGGCGGCTCGCCCTACTTGCCGTCCAGGATCGACGCGCCCGAGGCGTTGGCATAGATGTGGTCGCCAACGCGGCGCATCCACGCGAGCTCGTCTTCGCCCATCGGCCCGGCCTCGAGCGCTTCGAGGGCCTGCTTCATCTGCTCCGCATCGTCGGGACCCGACAGGCAGAGATCGACCGAGGGATTCGAGAGCGCGAAGCGATAGCAATCGGTCCCGCTCGGTGTCCGCTCACCCGGCGGGGTCTTGCGCGGGTCGCAGAGATTGCCCCAACGCGTGGCGGTGTAGCTGACCACGCCCGGCCGCCCGGCGGGCTCGCGCCCCTCGAGACTGGGGAAGACCTCGCGCTCGGCGCCGCGGTGAACGGCGTTGTAGCGCAGGTGCCAGATCGAGTAGCGATCGTCGTCGAGCAGGGTCGGAAGCAGGCGGCGGTGATGCGTGGAGAGCGCGATGCAGCCGATCCGCCCCTTCTCCTTGAGCTCGAGGGCTGCGTCGAGGACGCGGCGCGATGGCGCCTTGTTGTGCCAGCCGAGCAGCAGGACCTCGGCACGCTCGATTCCGAGATCGCGCAGCCCGCGCTCGACGAAGACCCCGAGCAGCCGGCCCACGCGGGAGTAGCTCTGGAGCACGACCACGAGCTCGTCGCGCTGGTCGCCCGAGATCTCGCGTAGGGCGCGCTTCATGGCGCTGCGGCGGACGCTGCCCCAGTAGAAGTAGTTCACGCCGCGCTCGAAGGCCTCGCGATAGGCCGAGACGGGCGCCCTGAACGAGGAGCCCAGGCCCAGCTTCGAGACCGAGAGGCCACTCCGACCGAGCGTCACTCGCTTCGGAAAGGCTGCCATCGCATGTCCTCCTCGACCGGTGTCATCGGCGCATGGCAGACCCTAGCCCGATTTCGAGGTCCGCGACGAGCCGGTTCCCGCGAGGCTCCGAGCTGTGGATCTCGTGGGAGCGGGCGCCGCTGCGCAGCCAGGATCAGGAGGCGCTGGGACAGTGGCCCAGCCGCCCGGAACGAGGCCCCCGCCCCGCTGGGATCCGCTAGCCTGCGCCGCGAGCAGGCGGAGGGCTTCTTGGCGAGCGAAGGCCAGCCGGATTCGAGTCGCGCCGACAGCGGGCAGGCAGGCCCGCGGTGGCCCCTGCTCGTCCTGTGCGTGCTCGTCTTCTCCGCAAGCCTCGTCGCCTTCACTCGGAACAACAGCTTCCCATTCTACTACCACCCCTCCGAGCCTACGAAGGCCGGCCAGCTGATGGAGCACGAGTACAACTACCTCCATCCGCTCCTCATGCTGACCTCCACCCAGGTCTCGCGGAAGGTGCTGGGTGTTCCCGACGAGCACCAGGCCGTCGTCCAGGTAGGCCGCTGGGTGTCTGCCGTGTACGGCTCCCTGGCGGTGGCGCTCCTGCTCTGGATCGCCGGCCGTCTTGCAGGGCTGGCAGGTGGGCTCTGCGCCGCACCCTTTCTGGCACTCACGCCGCGCCTGGGAGAGCTCGCCCACTTCATGAAGGAGGACCCGACCCTCGCGATGGGTGTCGCCGCATTCCTCGCGGCCCTGGTCTCCTACGGGCATCGCCGGACCACGGGCCGGCTCGCCTTCCTGGCCCTGACGACGGCCCTGGCCTGCTCGGCCAAGTACGTCGGTGCGGTGGTGCTCCTGGTCGGGCTGCCGGCGGCGCTCCTGCCTCGCGGCGAGGGACGCCTCGCCTCACCCGGTCCACGCGCGCTGATCTTCCTCGGGGTCTTCCTCCCGCTGCTGGCAGGCCTCAACTACCAGGTCTTCCGGGCGTTGCCCGACCTCGTGGCGGGCGTGAGCCACGAGGTCAGCCACGTCACCACGGGCCACTATGGCTTCACCCACCGCGTACCCCATGCGGCGGCCTTCCGCGCCCTCCTGGGCAAGACCTTCGCCGCACCGCTGGCGGCGGTGCACCTTCTGTGGTTCTTCAGCGCGGCCCGGAGGCGGTCCTTCGCCGAGTGGGTGGTGACGGCCTTCGGCTTCGCGCTCCTGCTCTCCTTCTCCTCGATCGTGGCCGGCCGCTACCTCCTGCCCGCCGAGCTGACACTGAACCTCCTGGCCGGGCTGGGGCTGGCCCGGCTGCTCCTCCTCGCCACCGCGCAGGCACCGCGCTGGCGGGTGCCGCTGGCGGCTGGGGCCGCAGCCGGCTTCGCTGCCTTGCTCTGGCCCGCCTTCGAGGAAAAGGCGATGGAGCCCTTCCGCCACGACACCCGAAAGCAGCTCCAGGCCTTCGTCGAGGAGACACTCCCTCCGAACGCCTTCATCCTCCAGAACCGGGACGTGCATCTTCCGACACCCGGCTACTGGCGGCACCGCGGAAGGGACGACTTCCTCGATCAGGAGGTCTCCCTGGTCGCTCCGCGGGGAGAGTTCTGGAGCTACGAGGAGACCCTCGAACGGGGCGTGACCCATGTGGCCCTGCGCCTCTCGGTCTACCTGCCCTACATCGACAAGGTGGACGACGAACTCGTCGAGGGCTTCGAGGAGAAGTTCGAGCAACGCAGGCGCTTCTACCAACACGTGGTCGACGACGGTGAGCTGCTCTGGGAATCACCTCCGGAGCTCGCTTGGGGCCGCCTCACTCCGCGTCTGCGGCTCTTTCGGATCGCAACGCCCCCTGCGGCGCCGTGACGGCTGCCGGGACCAGCGGGCGCCGGCCCGCCGGCGAGGCACACGAGCCCCGAAGGCCGGGCTGCCCTCGGGCTTGCCGCCCCCGGAGGATTCCGCGAGCCGCGGCCTGGGAGTGCACGGTACAGTGTGCCTCCCCCCCAAGGAGAGCTCCCGGATGTCCACACCCCCGAACGAAGCCACGGCTCCTGCCACTCTCGGGATGCCCCCGATCGACCAGGTGGGCTTCGTCGTGAAGTCCCTGGCCGAAGCCGAGAAGCGCTACGGATCCCTCTTCGGACCGTGGACCCGCATGGACGGCTCGGTCCAGGCCGCGAACTATCGGGGTCGCCTCTGCGACGCCAGACTTGGCCTGCTCTTCGGCCACTCCGGAGAGCTTGAGATCGAGTTCATCGAGTGGCAGGATGGCGAGAGCCCTCATCGCGAGTTCATCGAGGCAGGTCGCGAGGGGCTTCACCATCTGCGCTACCGCGTCGAAGACACGGACGCCTGGATCGAGAAGCTCGCAGGGATCGGCTACCAGCCCATCTGGACCAAGAGGTTCTCCGAGGAGATCGCGTTTTCGTACCTGGAACGCGAGGACGACCCGCTTCTCCTCGAATTGCTGCAGATGCCCTGATCTTCGCGGCGCCTGCGAAGGAGCTCCACGGCGATGAGTCCTGCTGAGAAGATCCGGATCGACGACCTCCGCGATCCGGTCCTGAACGACCTGCAGAAGGCCGCCCTCGCCCACGGCGAGGCCAACCCCGTCGACTTGAGCCTGGATGCCGTGTTGGCCAGGGCCGTCCAGGTGACGGGCCTCGAGGACTTCGGAGCCCCGGACTTCCGGGAGCGCCTCTCGCTGTGGCTCTCCGAGACGGATGAGAACTCCGAGCGAACGGCCTTCGGTCGCATGATCCTGTTCAACGACTGCGTGCGTTCCGCGGCGAATCGACTCCGCATTCGCGATCTCCTGAAGCGACACCCGGAGATCCACGAGGTCGAGATCTCGCGGCCGATCATCGTGATCGGCTTGCCCCGCTCCGGGACGACACACCTCGTGAACCTCATCGCCGCGGACCAGCGCCTGCGCTCCATGCCGCTATGGGAGAGCCAACAGCCGGTTCCCGACCCGAAGGAGAGCGCGGGACCGGACGGCGTGGACCCCCGTTGGACCCGCTCCGAGGCCGCGTGGCAGGGCTTTCGAGCCAGCTCGCCGCTGATCGCCTCCATGCATCCGATGAACCCCGATCACATCCACGAGGAGCTGGAGCTCCAGCTGCCCGACTTCAGCAGCTACAACCAGGACTGGGTCACCCGCGCGCCTCGATGGCGCGACTACTACCTCGCCCATGACCAACGCCCCCACTACCAATACATGAAGACGGTGCTGAAGATCCTTCAGTGGTACCGACCCCGTGATCGCTGGATCCTGAAGTGCCCGCAGCATCTCGAGCAACTCGGCCCACTCACCGAGACCTTCCCGGACGCGACCATCATCGTCACCCATCGGGATCCCGTGTCGGTGATCCAGTCGGCAGCCACGATGCTCAGCTACGGTGCGCGCGTCACCTACACCTCACCGCGTCCCGAGTGGTACCTCGAGTATTGGACCGATCGGATCCGGCGCCTGCTCGAGACCTTCGTCCGCGATCGGCAGCTTCTTCCCTCCGAGCGCAGCCTGGACGTCCTCTTCCACGACTTCATGGCCGACGACCTGGCCATGGTGGAGCGCATCTACGAGATCGCCGACCTCCCGATGACGAAGGAGAGCCGCGAGCAGATCCAGGCCTACCTGCGCGCGCATCCGCGTGGAAAGGAAGGGCAGGTCGTCTACGACCTGCGCAAGGACTTCCACGCGGAGCCGGACGAGGTGCGGGCTCCCTTCGACTTCTATCTGAACCGGTTCGACGTACGCCTGGAGGTCTCGTGAGCATCGAAGACGAAGTCGATCGCCTGATCGATGAGCGACCCGGCCGGGAGCTTCTCCACCCGGACTACGACGAGAAAGCCGTCGCCATGGGCGACTTCATCTTCCGTTCCGCAGGCACGACGGCGAGCTACATGGTCGTGTCCGGACGCGAGCGGGTGATCGTGAATACCGGGATGGGATGGGAGGCACCCCATCACAAGCATCTCTTCGACGCCGTGCACCCGGGCCCGACGCCCTACATCATCACCACCCAGGGTCACGTGGACCACGTCGGCGGGGTCTCGCTCTTCCGGGAGCCGGGCACCCGCTACGTCGCCCAGGCGAACAATGCCACCTGCCAGGCGGACGACGCTCGTCTGCCCGGGTTCCGGGGGCGGACGGCGATGACCTGGTTCCCCGATCTCCTGCGCCAGATCGGGGAGTTCGGCGAGCGCTACCCGGGTGAGGCCAAGGGACAGGATCGCCCGACGCCCGATCTCTGCTTCGAGGAGCGTGTCTCGCTCCGGGTAGGGGAGCTCGAGATCGAGCTCCTGGCGATGCCGGGGGGCGAGACCATCGACAGCCTGGCCGTCTGGTTGCCCCAGCACCGGATCGCCATCCTGAGCAACCTCTTCGGTCCCCTCTTCCCCCACTTCCCGAACTTCAACACGCTGCGCGGCGACAAGTACCGCTTCCCCGTTCCCTACATGGAGAACGCGCAGCGCGTTCGGGCCCTGCAGGCCGAGCTGCTGATCACGGGGCGCGGCATGCCCATCGAGGGACGCGAGCTCATCGACGCCTCCCTGCGGCGCCTGCACGACGCCGTGGACCACGTGCACCGCCAGACACTGGCCGGCATGAACGCCGGGAAGGACCTCTACACGATCATGCGCGAGACCGGGCTTCCGCCCGAGCTCCGGGTCGGACAGGGTTACGGAAAGATCGAGTGGGCGGCGCGCACGATCTGGGAATCGACGACGGGCTGGTTCCAGCGCCGCTCGACGGCCGACCTCTACGGCGTCGATCCGATCGTGGCCCATGCAGAGCTCGCCGGCCTTGCCGGAGCCGATCGGGTGCTCGAGAGGGCTCGCGCCCTCCTCGCCGAAGGCGACGCGCCAACCTGCATCCGCCTTGCCGAGGCGGCGCTGGCGGCGCAACCCGACGGGAGGGAGGCGGCCGGAGTGCTCGCAGCCGCCCATCGGGCGCTGCTCGAATCCGGGGGCGACGTCAGCTTCTGGGAGAACGGATGGCTCGAAGCGGAAGCCGAACGTTGGCGCGGTCTGTCGGAGCAGTGAGATGGAGGGGCTAGAGTTCGACTTCTCCGGCTCGCGGGTCCTCGTGACGGGTGGGAGCTCGGGCATAGGCTACGGCGTCGCCACCGCCTTCGCGGAGGCGGGGGCCCAGGTCCTGGTCACGGGACGGCGCGCGGCCGCTTCCGAGTACGAGCGCGACCTGGGCTCCTTCGCCTATCAGCAGGCGGAGATGACGGACCCTGCCAGCCTCGACCGCCTCGCGGCGGGCATCGACGGGCTCGACGTCCTCGTCAACAACGCCGGCGCCAACCTCGCGGCAAAGGACGAGTGGAAGCCCGAGGTCTTCTCCGAAGCGCTCCACCTGCTCCTCGTGAGTGGCTTTCGGCTCTCGGTGGCACTGAAGCCGCTGCTCGCGAAGAGCGGTCTCGGCGGAGGGGGCAGCATCGTCAACTGTGCCAGCATGTCGGCCTTCCGCGCGGTGCCCCTGGTGCCGGGCTATGGCGCTGCGAAGGCGGGCATCGTGCAGATGACCCTCAACATGGGGGTCAGCTGGGCTCGCGAGGGGGTCCGCGTCAATGCGGTGGCGCCGGGCCTCATCGAGAGCGGGATGACCGCCGTCATGAAGTCGGAAGGTCTGGAGGCCGTGGAGGCCGCCGAGCTCGCTCGCGTGCCGATGGCGCGCTGGGGAAGGCCCGAGGACGTCGCTCCCGCATTCCTCTTCCTCGCGAGCCCGGCCGCCCGCTTCATCACCGGGCAGACCCTCTGCGTCGACGGCGGCTTCTCGGTCATGTAGACGGGAGTCCGCCCTCCGGACCCGAGCGATCAGCCCACGGAGACGGTTTCGGGCAGACGGCGGGTCAGGATGTCGACGGCCTCCTCGACCATGTCGGCCACGATCTGGGCGGCCGGCTTGACCTCATCGATCAGCCCCGAGACCTGTCCGGCGAAGGGGCCGACGTACTCCACGTTGCCGGCCCGGTTGAACATGTCGACGATCGCCGACGCGAGCACGACCTGCACGGGGAAGTGCAGGGGCTCGAGGCCCGACTCCTCCCAAAGGTCGTGGAAGCGGTTGTAGGTCGCACGCGAGGTCTTGCCGGTGTAGATGGTGGTGCGTCGGGTGTCTTCGTCGCCGGCGGCGACGATCGCCTGCTTCTGGATGTCCAGGGCGCCGCCCTCCTCGGAAGCGAGGAAGCGGGTGCCGACCCAGACGCCGACGCAACCCATGGCGAGTGCGGCAGCCAGGCCGCGGCCGTCGCCGATGCCTCCGGCCGCGAGCACGGGCGTCGGCGCTGCCGCGTCGATCGCCTGGGGCCAGAGCGCCATGGAGCCGATACGTCCGGTGTGCCCGCCCGCCTCGTGTCCCTGGGCCACGACCAGGTCGGCGCCATCCCTCGCGATCCGGCCGGCGTTCTTGGCGTTTCCCGCGATGCCCAGGACCTTCATGCCGGCCGCATGGGCCGCTTCGACCATGAAGCCCGGGTTCCCGAGCCCCGCACAGAAGAGCGGGACCCCCTCCTCGATGCACGCCTCGACGGCCGCATGAGGGCGCGCCGTCGTGGCGCCCGAGCTGATCATGGCCTCGCTATCGGGAAGGCCCAGCTCCTCCTTGGTCTTCAGGAGCCACTCGCGGTGGGCCGCGGGCAGGGCGGCCAGGGCATCGGCCAGCGGGATCTCGCCACCGCTCCCGGCGGGCCCATCGCCCGCCGCGACCGTGGCCGCCGGCAACAGGAGGTCCACCCCGAAGGGTCGACTGGTGAGCTTCTTGATCTCCCGAATGGCGTCGCGCATCTCTTCGACCGAGTAGCCCGCGCCTCCCAGCACGCCCAGACCGCCCGCCTCGGAGACGGCCACGACGAGCTCGACGGGCGCTCCCGTCTTCTCCCCGATCAGGCTGGGTCCCATGCCCGCGCTCAGGATCGGAACCTCGATGTCGAGCAGCTCGCAGAGCGGCGTGCGCAGCGTCCTCTTTGCCATGTCGGGTCCTCCAGCGTTTCTCTAGCGACCGCGGTGCATCGGGCGAAGGCCGGGGCGATCGCGCCCTCCGCCTCGCCCCGGCCCCGAAGCCCTCAGGCCTTGAATTGGGGAATCACGTGCTCGCCGAGCAGCTCGATCGATCGCATCACGCTCTTGTGGGGGATCTTGTAGGGGTTCAGGAGGCAGAAGAGCGTGTCACAGTCCGCCTCGTCGTAGCGGCTGGCGACTTCGGCGCAGCGCTGTGGAGAGCCCACGATGGTGGATCCCGACGATTGCAGGTAGTCGAAGCTGAGGTCCTTCAGGTCCAGGTCCCGCACCATCTTCGCGTAGTCGTAGGTACCAAGCGGCTTGCCCTCCATCATGTCGGCCACGGTCCCGATGTGATAGAGCGCGATGCGGAGGTACCACTCGAAGGATTCGGCTGCCTCCTGGAAGGCCTGCTCGTCGCTGTCCGCGCAGTGCACCATGGTGAAGGTCGCCGCGCGCTCGTTGCTCACCTTGCCCACCGGCTTCGCCCGCGTCAGCGCATCGCGATACAGGGCGATGCGGTTGGAGAGCTCCTCGGGCGGCAGGCCGATCGTGAAGGACAGGAGCCCGATGCCCATCTCACCTGCGATCACGTGGCTCGGCTCGCTGCTCGAGGCCCCCCAGATCGGCGGGTGGGGCTTCTGCAGGGGCTTGGGATGGACGTGCCGCGGCGGCACCTGCCAGGTCTCCCCCTGCCATTCGAAGGTCTCCTCGGTCCAGGCGCCCACGACCATGCGGATGGCCTCCTGCCACTGGTCGCGCGTCTTGTGGGGATCGACTCCAAATCCCTCGAGCTCGGCGCGGGTGGCGGAGCGGCCGGTGCCGAACTCGACCCGCCCGTCGCTCACCAGGTCGAGGACGGCCGCCGCTTCGGCGGATCGGATCGGGTGGTTGTAGGGCCACGGGCAGAGCCGCACGCCGTATCCGATCCGCATCGTGCTCGTCAGCGCCGCGATCGCGCCGTAGAGCGGAGAGGGCTCCGAGCAGTGGGAATACTCATCGAGAAAGTGGTGCTCGACGGTCCAGAAGCTCTCGAAGCCCGCCTGCTCTCCGAGCACGGCCTCCTCGATCGTGTTCTTGTAGGCCTCGTGCTCGCTGCTGTCGTTCCAGGGCTTGGGAACGGGGATCTCGTAGAACATCGCGAAGTCCATCGCCATGGAGGGTGCCTCCATCCCTGGGGTTGAGTTCTCGTCGTCGGGGGGCAGGCCCCGCCCAGGGATCCCGGCGGAAGCTATCCCGACTCCGGTCGACGGCGCCAGATCTCATCGGACCCATTCGCCGCGTTCCGTCCGTGGCCCATCCGAGACACCGACGGTGAGAGCGTACCAGAGAGCCCCACCCGACCCGGTCTCCTTGCGCTGGACGCTGCTGCACGAGGGGCGAGCTCGGAGCGCATGGGTTCACCCGGGTGGGCCGAGCGGAGATCCCTGCCCGCTAGCGGCTCCTCCCGGACAGGACGGAGGCGATGTCCTCGATGCACTGGTCCGCGTACGACCAGACACCCACCTTGTCGAGGAAGGCGTGGTTGAGGCCGTTGTAGCGGATCGCCCGTGTCGGCACGCCCGCTGCCGCGAGCTTCATCGCGTAGGCTTCACCCTGATCACGTAGGAAGCAGTACTCGGCCGTCATCACGAGGGCCGGGGGCATGAACGAGACGTCTCGAGCGAGCCATGGAGAGCAGCGCGGATCTTCGAGCAGCTCGGGCCTCTCGACGTAGACCGACTCCAGGAAGCCCTGGAGCTCCACCCCCTGTGCGCCCTCCTGTGGCCCGTGCTCCTCGAGGAAGCGGCCCGACATGTCGACACCGGGGTAGATCAGCACCTGGTGGGAAATGGCGGGGCCGCCCCGCTCCTTCGCGAGCAGGCAACACACCGTGGCGAAGTTGCCTCCCGCGCTGTCCCCCGCGACGGCGATGCGCATCGGGTCGCCGCCGAGCTCGCGACCGTGCTCGGCGGCCCACTCGAGGACCGCGTAGCAATCCTCGAGACCCGCCGGGAACTTGTGCTCGGGGGCCAGGCGGTAGTCGACATTGATGACGATGTGCCGGGCGAGATCCGCGATGCCGCGGGCGATGTTCTCGACGACATCCACCGTGCCCCCGACCCAGCCCCCGCCGTGGAAGTAGAGCAGGATGGGGAGACCCTCGCCCTCCGGCGTGTAGATGCGGACCGGAACGTCGCCATCGGGGCCGGGGATGGCCATGTGGCGGGTCGCCATCCTCCCCTTCGCGATGTCCTTGTTCGGAGAGCCCATCATCCGGCGCATCAGCTTCACGATGAGCGCGTTCGGCACCAGGCGCATCAAGGAGGGACGCATGATCCGGCGGCCCTTCTCCATGCGGGCCATCTCTTCATGAGCCTCGGGGAAGGGCTGGCCGCCCTCGGCTCCGAGGGGCCCGGGACGGATTTCGATGCCCAGGGGCGACGAGTCTCGCGGCGCGGCTTCCGATCCCTTCACGACGGGATTCTATCCCAATCGAGGGCAAAGCCCGGATCCGCCTGTCTGACTCGTTCAGCCGGCGCGTTGGCCGCTTCGCTTCTCCTCTTGGGATCGCGGGGCGGCGGGCACCCTACGCTCATGGCTCGGCCGGGACACCCTGCTTCCGGCGTTGCGTGGACG